>CANFIM010000072.1 GCA_947447175.1 Acidimicrobiaceae bacterium
GAACTTCTTGCGCTCGTCATTGCTCATTTCGAAGCCCTTGTCGAACCAACCCTTCGGCAGGTTCTCGGTGAGCCAAGAGCGGATCTCAAGGCGGAAGGCCTCGTCTTCGGGGGAGTAGTCAAGTTCCATGGTTTCCAATTCTGCCCACAATCGGAAGAAAACGACGCATTGTGAGACTGTGTCGGTTCACACACCGTTCACATCAACCTGACATTGCCGAAAAATGCGGTCCCTACCTTGTACATATGGAGCAATTTGATGGGCTGACACGCTCGGACGTCGCCATTTTGGAGGTGTTGGTGACAAATATGGGACGTATTCTCAGCCGTACCTCCTTGCTGCAAAGCGCCGGAATGGAGACCATGTCTGAGAGGCGCTGTGATGCTTCTCTCGTTACCCTGCGCCGCGTGCTCGGGCCTGAATCAATCATCACTGTTCGCCGCCGCGGGTGGATGTTGAGCGAGAATGCTTTAGTGACGGCCATGACCCTCTTAGCTGCCGTCGCCGACAAACTGTGATTCGCGACATTGCGATCATGCTGTTTGTGGCAGGTGGTGTTCGCATGGGAACGAACCGCCTCAATCTCCTCACTGTTGTAGGCGAAATCTTCGCTGGCGTTCTTATTGGACCCACGATTTTCAATTGGGTGACAACCAGTTCTTCGATTGAACACGTCTCCGAAGTCGGCGTTGTGCTGTTGTTGTTAAACGCCGGAATGCACATTGATTCCAAAGAACTTCGTCGCGTTGGTACCGCAAGTGCGATGGTGGCACTGCTCGGCGTAGTGTTGCCCCTAGTGGGCGGCTTTCTCGCTGGTCTCGCTTTTGGCGAATCTCGAAACACTTCGCTTTTTATTGGCGCCGCATTGTCTGCAACAAGTATCGGCATCACTGCGCGAGTTTTTGGAGATTTGAAGCAACTTGACAGTGTGAATGCGCGAATCGTTCTTGGCGCCGCCGTTGCAGATGACGTGCTCGGGTTAATCATCCTTGCCATCGCCTCGATAGCGATACAGAACGGCTCATTCGATTTTGCGAATCTCGCAACAACCATCTTCGTGGTTGGTTCGTTCTTCGTTGGAGTCGCCATTGGTAATTCACCTAGAAAACTGACCGTGAAGAGATCACTCATCCCCTTCAACTTCATCTTTATCCCCATCTTTTTCGTGGGCATTGGTCTTCGCGCAGAAGTGGGAAATATTGCATCCACCCGCGGATTCTTGATTGTCGTCGTTCTGTGCCTTGTTGCGTTTCTTGCGAAATTCGCAGCCGGCTTCGTTGTGCGCCTACCAGGTGCCGACAAATCTTTGATTGGCCTTGGAATGGTGCCCCGTGGAGAGGTGGGCCTCATTTTCGCAAACACGGCGGTGAATCTGAATGTGTTTGGGCCAACTATTTATTCTGCAGTTGTATTGGTGGTGCTCGTTACTACTGTGTTGTCGCCTTCCCTTCTCCGCATTCGGCTGAAGCACACCGAAGCAACCCATTAAATGAATGATTTTGAATTAACCAGCCACGCACTCGGAGCATCAATGCGGGCAGCGTGGGACGGTTCATTCCCAGTTGTCAACAACATTCGCAATCGCGCTCCGCGGGCCATCACGGAAGACAATGGTCTCCTGCTTGCCGCGTATGTTTGCGACGTAGCTCCCGACCCCACCAATCCGATTGAAGTCGCGATTCTGGTCAACGTTCTTGCTGGCTCTGACACTGACAAGCGCGATGCCCGGGCACTTGTCAACGCATCTTCTCTTCTGTGCGCTGCAGTGCAAACGATTGACTCTCAACAAGACGATCGCCTTTTGGCACAAATCGCCAACTACCTCGGAAACCCACTAATGGTGGAACGGTGCCGCTTGTTGGTGGAATCTCGAACAGAACTCACAGATGACCAGTTCATGCAACTCATCAACATCACGATTGCAGTCCAACAACTGTTGGCACACCCCGAGTTACTTGATGGAAAACACTCATCTCTCGAGGAGATGCGCCGCGATGAAGCTGCACGGCTTGTGACTGGAACAGGAATCGTGTGGCGAGTGGAAACAGCCCCCACCGCCTTTGTTCTCACTCATGAGCCACACCACATTGCTGCTGCAGTGAGGCACCTTGACCCCATGCCTGCGAAATCCTCGGCACTGGTCTCAATTGAGCCAATTGATAGTGCCGATACGTGGCTAGTACGCGTTGTCACGCACAATACGAAGGCTTTGCTAGCGCGAATCGCAGACGCACTGCATTCGGCGAACCTCAATATCCTCGGTGCCGATTTGGCAACATGGCCCGACGGCGCTGTGCTCGACACATTCGAAGTGTCCTCGCCTGCACCACCATCGGCCGAGAGAATTCAACAGTTCATAGACGAACGTTTGAACCAATTTGATCTGTCGCAATCCGTTCTTTCCATGCCTGCAGACATGTCAATTGATTTTGATGATGTCAGCCACCCCATTAACACCGTGGTGAACATCTCCGGTGCTGACCAACCCGGACTTCTCAGTCGAATTGCGAGTGCGTTTTCGCTTAGCGATATTGATGTTCACCATGCGCTGATTGCTACAACGAACGGCGAGGTAGACGACCGTTTCGAAGTGACGGATTTCGAAGGCAGGAAACTGTCAACCGCATTACGCAATCAATTCATGAAGCACTTCCAATAACAAAGAGCCCTGACCGCAATGGCCAGGGCTCTTCATAAGGATTTCCGAAGAAGTACTTAGATTGCTTCTACTCCGGTTTCACCTGTGCGAACACGGGTGAGGTTTCCGATTGGCATTGACCAAACTTTTCCGTCGCCAATGCGTTCGGTGCGTGCAGCACTAACGATGACATCGATAAGCGTTTGCACTTCCGATGCTTGGACAATGATTTCCAAGCGGATCTTCGGCACAAAGTCAATGGAGTATTCAGAGCCGCGGAAGACTTCTGTCTTGCCGCCTTGGCGTCCGAAGCCGCGCACTTCAGTGATGGTGACACCCTTGACGCCATTGGCAAGGAGTGCCTCCTTCACGTCGTCAAGCTTGTGCGGCTTGATGATTGCTGTGATGAGTTCCAACATTTGTTATTCCTCTTTCGATTAGAGCCCGCGGCCCATGTAGGCCGACTCTGGGTGGTAAGCGGGTGAACCGTGTTCGTGAATGTCGATGCCCTCAAGCTCGCCTTCTTCGGACACGCGCAGTGTGCCAGTGGCCTTTACTGCATAGAAAAGGATGAACGACACGACAATTGTGACGATGACAACAAGTCCGTTGCCCCAGACCTGCGCCCACAACTGCTTTGTGCCACCACCGTAGAACAGGCCCTTGAAGTCTGCGTATTGACCAGTTGCAAACAAGCCGACGGCCCAGGTGCCGAAGATGCCTGCAAAGCCATGCACTGCAACTGCACCAATGGGATCGTCAATCTTGAGCCATTCAATAAAGTCGATTCCGTAGACAACAACTACTGCACCAATCGCACCAGTGGCAACTGCTCCTACCGGGCTAACCCAATAACACGGCGCGGTGATCGCTACGAGGCCACCAAGGAAACCGTTGATTGTGATTCCAACGTCCCACTTCTTCGAACGTGGGTACACCAAGAACATTGCCACCATGCCACCTGCAGCTGCTGCAAGCGTGGTGTTGGTGGCAACGCGACCGATACCAGCTGCGTCAATTGCTGACAAGGTGGAACCGGGGTTGAATCCGTACCAACCGAACCAGAGGATGACGCCACCGACTGCAGCAATTGTGAGGTCGTGGCCGGCGGGAAGTCCGCCGCCTTCGCTCTTGAACTTACGGCCAAGGCGTGGTCCGAGCACGATGGCTCCGACCAATGCGATGATGCCACCAACGGTGTGCACCACTGTTGAACCTGCGAAGTCACGCAACCACACACCATTGTGTGCTGTTTGCAAGAAGCCGCCTGGGCCCCAGATCCAGTGACCGATGATTGGGTAGATGAAACCACTGACGCCAACGCTGTAGATGAGGTCGCCAACAAAGCCAGTACGACCAACCATGGCACCAGAAGTAATTGTCGAACATGTGTCGGCAAATGCGAACTGGAACAAAAAGAACGCCATGAAAGCGACGCCTGTGTCGAACGATCCACCAAATGTGTAGGTGGCGGTCGCGCCGTGCAAGAAGAAGAAGCTGTGACCGATGAAGCTGTTGCCAACACCAAACATCAAAGCAAATCCGAACGCCCAGAAGAGCAATGCGCACAAGCACGTGTCAACGATGCACTCGAGGAGCACATTGACTACTTCACGAGTACGTGAGAAGCCTGCTTCCAACATCATGAAGCCGGCCTGCATGAAGAACACCAAGAACGCTGCAATTAGAGTCCACGCGGTGTTCAAACCATTTACCACTCCAGTGACCTGAGTTTGAATGTCATCTGCACCAGGCGCCAGCGCATGTGCAACTGTGCCCATGAACCAAGGCCCAATGGTAAAGATTGCTGCACAGGCTCCAATGAGCCCCAACATCTTTCCGGCCAGAAAAGCAAAGAAGAACCGCTGGCGGTCCTTGTCTGCTAATCGAGTTTTCAATGTCATGACTTGCATGCACATCCTCCTTGAAGGGTTGAGTAGTAGGTGACTGAACCGTACGAGAGTGAGGTTTCTCGTCTGATTCGCAGTTGTTACGAACACATGACCTTGCGTTACGGCTCTGTGTCCAAATTGTCCGTTTAGTGACGGCGCCGAAACATTCCCGAAATAATGAGAACTTAGGTTCGCTCTTGTTCTTGGGAAGAAATGAAGGAGCCAACATGATCGCAGCAAGTATTGATTCAGGTGCAACAGCGTGGGTTCTTGTTTCGGCAGCCCTCGTGGCGTTCATGACACCCGGCCTTGCCTTCTTCTATGGCGGCATGGTGCGGTCGAAGAACGTGTTGGGCATGTTGATGCAAAACGTGTTTGCAATGGGCCTTATTTCAGTGCTGTGGGCTGTTGTTGGCTTCAGCCTCGCATTTGGCGGCACAGGCTCATTCATCGGCAACTTTGATTTCGCGTTGATGAGGAACCTTGCGAATGTTTCCTCCTTGCCTGGCTACACCGGCGACTTCGCACTCGTGATTCCAGTGCTTGCATTCTTTGGCTACCAAATGATGTTTGCAGTGATTACTCCTGCGTTGATCACTGGCGCCACTGCTGATCGTCTCAAGTTCTCTGCATACGCCGTGATTATCGGCGTATGGAGCGTTGTGGTCTACCCCACTGTTGCTCACTGGGTGTTCAGCCCCAACGGTTGGTTGTTCAAGCGTGGCGCTCTCGACTTTGCTGGCGGTGCAGTGGTGCACATCAATGCCGGCGCAGCTGCGCTTGCAGTCATTCTCGTATTAGGAAATCGCAAGGGCTGGCCACGTGAGGCCATGCCTCCGCACAACTTGCCATTCACCATGTTGGGTACTGGCATCTTGTGGTTCGGATGGTTCGGGTTCAACGCCGGTTCCGCACTTGCAGCAAATGGTCTTGCAGCACAGGCATTAGTCAACACGCACCTAGCAGCAGCCGCCGCAATGTTGGGTTGGCTCATCATTGAAAAACTTCGCGCCGGACACGCCACCACACTCGGTGCTGCATCAGGCGCCGTTGCTGGCCTTGTGGCAATCACACCTTGTGCGGGTTTTGTCGGAGGCATTGCCCCCATCATCATCGGATTTGTGTCAAGCATTGTTTGCTACTTCGCATTGTCACTCAAGACAAAGTTCAATTTCGACGACAGTCTCGATGTGATAGCAGTACACCTTGTCGGCGGAATCATGGGCGCATTGTTGCTCGGATTCTTC
>CANFIM010000073.1 GCA_947447175.1 Acidimicrobiaceae bacterium
TAGTCGCCCTTACGACGAATGCGCAACTTCAACGGTGTTGAACCAAAATCAAATGCTTCGCGAATGGAACGTTCGAGATAACGCACATACGGCTGTGGCAGATCACGGTTCACAAATAACGTAAACGTTGGTGGATCAATTGCGCCCTGCACTGCGAACATCACTTTGGCGCCACCAGCAGCAGGTTGCTTTTGTTGTGCAGCTGCAATGATCTTGTTGACGTCTCTCGTAGGAATGCGGCGGTGATACTGGTCGATCGCTTCTTGAAGCACTGGGCGCAACTTGTGAACACCCATTCCGGTAAGGGCCGACAACTTCAGCACTGGCGCGTCATCAATGAAGTACAACATGCGCGAGAGCTCTGCTTCAACAGCACGACGCTCTTCAGATTCAAGAAGTTCCCATTTGTTTAACACAATAAGAATTGGACAGCCCGCAACGTCAACGCGCTCTGCAAGTCGCTGGTCTTGACTTGTAATACCCACGGTGGCATCGATGATCAACATGGCGACATCTGCTTCGTCAATTGCCTTCAACGCACGCACTAGTGAGAAGTATTCAGCCGAATCGTCAATTTTGCTGCGCTTACGCATACCTGCAGTGTCAACGAATACAAGAGGACCTTCAGGAGTTTCCACCAAAGTGTCAATGGCATCACGAGTAGTACCTGGCATGTCATGAACAATCGAACGTTCAACGCCTACCAAACGGTTGAACAATGTGCTCTTGCCAACATTGGGTCGACCAACAAGAGCCACGCGTGGCACTCCAACAGTTTTGGCTTCTTCCAATTCAAAGACCGGAGTTTCAACATGTGGAATTCGCGCAATCACCTCGTCGAGGAAGTCGCCTGAGCGACGGCCATGCAACGCCGACACCGACTGCGGTTCGCCAAGACCCAGCGACATAAATTGCCACCGTTCTTGTTCGCGTCGATCATTATCTGACTTGTTCGCCACCAACAGCACGGGCACTTTTGTGCGGCGCAACCATGCTGCAATCAATTCATCTTCATCGGTGACACCAACAGATGCATCGACCATGAACAAAACAAGAGTTGCTTCGCGGACAGCCTCTTCAACTTGACGACTTACCTTGTCGTCAAGTTCGCTTCCACTGGGCATCCATCCACCTGTATCTACAATCCAGAATTCGTTACCGAGCCACGATGCCAAGCGGCGGTGACGGTCACGGGTAACACCGGGGCGGTCTTCCACAATTGCAGCGCGCTCGCCGATTACTCGGTTAAACCAAGTGCTCTTTCCAACATTGGGGCGACCGACAATCACCACCGTGGGATATTCGACTTCTACTTCTTCTACATCAGACATGCGCTGATCCTTTTCCTGCGGCCTCAAGCCGTGTTCGCAAAGCCGCGCCACTAGTGGCAATGACTTCAACATCAAATTCTCTCGCAAGTTCCTCAACGGTGACGCCATCTAAGAAGACGCCATTGTTGAGACACACATTGGGCAACAAAAAATGTGTGTTTGCTGGCATCTCTGCCATAGCCGAGCGAATATCGCCACCCGTCATCAAACCTGCCACTGCAGTGTTGCCTCCGAAATGGTGATTCACCACCTCCAACACACGAATATCGGTGTATCCAGCCTCTTTCAGCATTGGACCGATCACAGAAGCACCATATGTGCCTGTCACAACCGCAATTGGGCCAATTTCTCGATTAGTTCGCGTCCTAATAGCCACTGGCGTTGAAGCCGATCGCAACGATGTTTCTGCCGCTGGATTGACAATTCGCACGTAATCCGTAGGGGAAGCTGTGTCAACCGATGAAAAGAATCCATCATGTCTCCCTGAGAGGTCTGGACCCTGGCCAGTAAATGCATCGACGAACGATCGAACAAGACCAACGCCATCTTCCAACATCGGGAAATCGCCGTACTTCGCTGATGCGGGAACTTCAAGGCCTGCCACCAAATAGAACTCATCAGCTAAATGAATCGGCTGACGTCCAAGAATCTTCTCAAATCGTTCTTGCCATTGCGAGACGGATGCAATCGTGACCACTGCCTCATCTTGCGTTTGAACACGCATTCGTGTTTCTGAATTGAAACGTGAAAGCCCAAGCGGAACAACAGCTATAGATTCCAGGAGCGGATATTCCTCGAGCAGCGTGGCCAATGTGGATTCCAAAATGAACCCATCGTTGACTCCCGGGCACAACACAATCTGGGCACGGACACTGATTCCATTGTCTAGAAGGGCTTTCATCCACCGCAGACTGAAACCGCCGCGATTGTTTCGCAACATTTCGCCACGCACATGAGGGCTGCCTGCATGAACACTGACATAGAGAGGCGACAGCCGTTCATCAATGACGCGCTCTAGATCAGCTTCAGTAAAACGAGTAAGAGTTGTGAAGTTGCCAAAGAGAAAACTCAATCGGTAGTCGTCGTCTTTGAGATACAAACTCTTGCGCATGCCCTTAGGCAGTTGATAAATGAAGCAGAACTCGCAATGGTTGTCACAGGTATGAATACGGTCAAAGACCGCACTATTGATGGAGACGCCAAATGGCTCACCCATTAGGCGTTCAATAGTGAAATCGAGCGATTCTCTGCCTCGCACCACCTGCAGGTCAACAACGTCTGATTCCACCAGTCGTTGCCATTCAAGAATGTCCCTGGGCTCAACCCCATTAACGGTTGCAATGCGGTCGCCGGGCAAAACCCCAACGCGGGCCGCCGCTGACAATGGCTCAACACCCGAAACTTCAGGAAGGGTGTCTAGTGCCGTTTTCACCCCTCGCAGGCTACCGCTAGGCACTCTCGGTAGTCTGACATCAGTTATATGGCTGTTGACAAGGTGTTACTTGCATCCCCGCGGGGATTCTGCGCAGGCGTGGAGATGGCCATCAAGGCTCTCGCTTGGATGGTTCGCACCTTCGATGAACCTGTGTACTGCTACCACGAAATTGTGCACAACAAAATTGTTGTTGACCGATTCATCGCTCAAGGCGTGGTCTTTATTGATTCCATAGATGAAGTGCCCGTTGGTAGTCCCATCATGCTGTCGGCTCATGGTTCAGCCCCAGAAGTTGTTTCAGCAGCACGTGAACGTGGCAGTTACGTTGTTGACGCTGTGTGTCCACTTGTTACCAAGGTGCATCACGAAGTGAAGACTCGTGCCGGCAAGGGCTATCACATCATTTATGTTGGACATGAAGGACATGAAGAAGCAGTCGGCACAATGGCTGTTGCGCCACAGTCAATTTCTCGAGTTGAATCGCTTGAAGAAGTAGAGGCTCTTCCTGAATTTGAAGTGCCCGTGGCATTGCTCGCCCAAACAACTCTCTCCCATCGTGAATGGAACGAAGTAGCAGTACATGTGCGCACACGTTTTCCAAACGTTTGGACTCCAGGAAGAAGCGATCTGTGCTTCGCAACCACAAATCGCCAAACCGCCCTGATGTCCATTGCACCGCAAGTAGATGCATTCGTGGTAATTGGTTCCGCAAACAGTTCCAATACGCGCGCACTCGAGCGCCTCGCTCTTGAAGCCGGATGCCCTGCCGTGTATCGAGTGAATTCTGCAGACGAGCTTCCCGCGGATATTCACGGTGTTGTTGGGGTTACAGCGGGCGCGTCCGCTCCTGAGGAACTTGTAGAGGGAGTACTTCAACGTCTCTCCCCCATTAATGGAGTTGAAGAAATCTTCGTCACTGATGAAGATGAATACTTCCCGCCACCGCGAAACATTCGTGATCTTCAATCAGGAATAGATGTAGCAATTACATCAATGACAGGGGCATCCGTTATGTCAACGCCAGGTATGGATGACAGAGCACTTGCAGCAAGCAGTGTTCTTGAGGCACTCTCTGAACCATGATTTCTCCCACCGCTAATTCCATCCGCGTTTTCCTTCACCTCATCGCAGTTGCCATTTGGGTGGGTGGCCAAATTGTCCTTGCCGGCATCGTGCCGAAGTTGCGCACTGCTGCTCCCGAGGCGCTCACCACTGTGGCTCGTGCGTTCGCACGTATTGCCTGGCCCGCCATGATCGTGATTGTGTTCACCGGCGCATGGGGACTCAGCACTGAACACGTTGGCGACAAAAACACTGACTACATGGTCACTCTCATGATCAAGATGTTGATGGTGGGCGCAGCAATCATTGCCACCATCATCCATTCTGCAGGCGCATCAAAATTGGCCAAGGCGCTCGGAGGCGCACTGGGCTTGTTGTGTTCATTGGCTGCTGCGTACGGGGGAGTTTTACTCGCTCACGCCAGTTAAGGCTCTAGTTGCGAGGAACCTTGCTCCATGCAACCTCGCGGTCAACACGAACATCGCCTGGCAAACCAAGAATACGTTCTCCAAGGATATTCTTCATCACTTCTGTTGTGCCGCCTTCGATTGAGTTAGCACGTGAACGTAAGAACGCCTTCTGAAGGTTGTCAAAACTCATGGCGCTTTCAGGACGAATCATTTCGTAGGAGCCGTACAACATTGCCTCTGCACCCAACAGGTTCATCACGAATGAATACACATCTTTGTTGAGATTGGCGCTTTCCATTTTTCCGATAGAGCCTTCGGGACCAGGCGCACCCATGCGGCGAGAGGCATTTGCACGAATATTGGTGAGACGATGCACTTCTGCTCGACTCCACAACTTCATCAGTTCATCACGCGTGGACGCATCTTGTTGATCGACAGGCGTGTCTTTCCACGCCTTCACTGCATGCGCAATTGAACCGGAACCTCGCTGAGGAATAGCACCACCAATAGATACGCGCTCATTCATAAGAGTGGTGAGGCTGACACGCCATCCATCGCCTGGTGTACCCAACATTTCCTTTTCAGGAATGCGAACATCAGTGAAGTACACCTCATTAAATTCTGCCTCACCAGTCATCTGACGAAGAGGGCGAACTTCCACACCGGGAGCCTGCATATCAACCACGAATGCAGTGAGGCCGGCATGCTTGACTGCTTCAGCATCAGTACGCACAACAAGAAGACCCCAACGGGAGAGGTGAGCGAGTGTGGTCCACACTTTCTGACCGTTAGCAATCCATTCTTCGCCGTCCTTCACGCCCTTAGCGGACAAACCTGCAAAGTCAGATCCGGAACCTGGCTCGGAGAACAACTGGCACCACACTTCTTCACCAGTAAAGAGCGGACGTAAGTAACGCTTCTTCTGCTCTTCACTTCCCCACTCAACAACGGTGGGTCCACACATGCCATGACCGATGGGGTTACGGAACATTGAATTCGGTGCACCAGCAGCGAAAACACACTCGTTGACAACCTTCTGGAACTTTGGAGAAATTCCGAGACCGCCATGGCCAACGGGGAAATGCACCCATGCAAGACCCTTGTCGAACTGCGCACCCAAGAAATCCACCACCGAAGTTGACGCTGGTGGGTTCTGAGCCAGAAGCTCTTGTGCCAATTGAAGAACTTCGGCTTCGGTCATTTCGCTCATGTTTCCCCCTGAGAACTATGTACGCACTCACACTAGAACGCGAAATGACGACAGGGCGAACCGCCCACCCTCCAAAGAGCCTGTGACCACTGTCATTCACTAGTTTGGTGACCATGTATCCAGGCATTCACGCAGCTACTCATCCTGACCGTCCCGCCATCATCCAGGCCGAA
>CANFIM010000074.1 GCA_947447175.1 Acidimicrobiaceae bacterium
ACAGCGTCTGGCGCAGGTGAAGCTGCACCTTCCGCGGATACTGCGGGGGATCCGATGCAGATGTGGCCTCAAGTCACTGACGCAATGAAGGGCCTTGCAAAGGCAATGTTTAAGCCTGCAGTGATTGAGTCCGTTGATGGCAAGAAGATCACGGTTCGATTGCCAGCCAACACACCTATGAAGCGTGCGCAAGAGCAAATTCCCACCGTTGCAGCAGCATTGAAGCAAGTGTGCGGTGGCGTGTATGTGGTCACGCTCACACAGGCAGACCCCACCAGTGGTATTCAGCGTCCTGTCATAGAAGACGAAAAGCCAAAGACAATCGACAAAGTGGTGGAAGAAGATCCATACGCCGCAATTGATTTGAACGAAACAGTGATTGCATCAGATGCAGTTGACCCATTGTTGGAAGCGCTGCAAAGTGAATTTCCTGAAGGTGCAATTGTGGAAGATGAATCCTCAGACGATCAGGTGGCAAAACCAAAGTCTTCACGCGGAAAGAAGTAGTTAGTGGCTACTCCGTATACGCCGGCAGTTCAGATTCTCATTGACGAACTCGGAAAACTTCCAGGTATTGGTCCACGTAGTGCGCAACGATTAGCTCTGCACATCATCAAAACAGAACAACAAGACGTTGATCGTTTAGCAAACGCAATTACTGATGCAAAACGAAAAGTTCGTTTTTGTGAACGTTGTTTCAATCTTGCAGATTCCAACATGTGCAATGTTTGTACGGATGCAAAACGTGATTCCTCAATTGTGTGTGTTGTTGAAGATTCACGTGACATTGCAGCGCTAGAGCGCACTGGTGAATTCCGTGGTCGATATCACGTATTGCTTGGCCTCATTGATCCGTTGCAGGGAGTGAACCCGGATCAATTGAAAGTGCGTGAACTGCTCACGCGCATTAAGCCAGAAGGCATCGAAGAAGTTGTGGTGTGCACAAGTAACAACACCGAAGGTGATGTAACGGCAATGTATTTGGCACGCATGCTCGACCCACTGGGCATCACTGTGTCTCGCTTGGCTAGTGGTTTGCCCGTGGGTGGCGACATTGAATACGCCGACGAAATCACTTTGGGTCGCTCATTCAGCAACCGCCGCAAACTCGAACTGTAGTTACCGCGCTACCGGGTGCTTGCGCGCGCCAATCGGTTGCGCACGATAAATGCCAGTGTGCCCGCTTGTTGCATAGGCAGCAGCACACACCACAGCAAAGAAAATCACGCTGTTGCCGCCGAACAATTCAACGCCGAGCAATGTGCACGCAAGGGGAGTGTTCGCTGCGCCGGCAAGTACCGCTAGCGACCCAACGATTGCGAAGAACGCAACGTTGCCGCCAATGATGCTGCCGTAGCTTGCGCCGGCCAATGCACCCATTACGAATAATGGAATGACTTCACCACCAACGAAGCCCGTGCCCAGTGTGAGTGCAGTGAGGCCAAGTTTCACAAACCACAATCCGTGAGTCGAACCACGCATTGCTTCCAGGGCAAGTGGCACTGACACGCCTGAGTAATCACGCCAACCGAAAATAAGAATGAGTGCGGCAACAACAACACCACCAATTACTGGCCGTGCGGGATACCAGGTGACGTACTTCTTCATCACGCTCTTGATTCCGTGAGTGAGTTGTACAAACAAAAGTGCAATGAGTCCAGCAATTACTCCGAAGATTGCAATCTGTAATGCAAGGGCTGTAGTCCAGCGAGGTTCGCTGATGTGCGGAAACATGGTGTGGTGCACGCCAACAGCGCGAACAACTGCATCGCCTACAAAACTGGCAACAAACGCGGGTACCAATGCGTCGTAACGCACGCGACCCACACGCTGTACTTCTAAAGCAAACACTGCGCCAGTTACGGGTACACCGAACACAGAACCAAAACCTGCAGCAATTGCAGTAATCAACATGATTTGGCGATCAGGAAGTGCAAGCCCAAGCTTCTTGCTGATGGGGTCAGTAACGCCGGCAGCCAATTGCAGCGCGGCACCTTCACGGCCGGTGGATCCGCCACCCAAGTGTGAGATCACACTTCCGAAAAATATGAGTGGCGTTAAGCGAAGTGGAATGTAATCAGAGTGTTGGTGAATCTCTTCGATGATGAGATTGCTACCGCGTTCTAAGCCACGACCGAGATAGTGATACGACGCGCCAACAATGAGACCGCACAATGGCAACGTATAAATCAACCATGTGTGAGATGTGCGGGTGTCGGTTGCCCAATCAAGAGATCTGATGAATGCCGCGGAGAGCAGACCCGACAAACTTCCGATGAGAACAGCAAGAGCCACCCAGCGGACAACATGTGTTATCCGGCTGAGTGGCTCTGTGAACATTGCCGCTAATTAAACGGTGCGAACGATGATGGCGTCACCTTGTCCGCCACCACCACAAAGTGCTGCTGCACCAACGCCGCCACCACGACGATGAAGTTCGTGGAGGATGGTGAGTGCAAGACGGTTACCGCTCATGCCGATTGGGTGACCCAATGCAATGGCGCCGCCGTTCACGTTGGTGATTTCGTCGGTGATTCCGAGTTCCTTCATTGATGCAAGGCCAACTGCTGCGAAAGCTTCGTTGAGCTCGAACAAATCAACATCGCCTACCTTCATGCCTGCACGGTCAAGTGCGCGCAAGATGGAGCGGCTTGGCTGGTGCAACAACGATGCGTTGTCTGGGCCAGCAACCATGCCGTAGGAAAGAACTTCGCCCAATGGCTTGACGCCGCGTGCTTCCGCTGCCTTCTTCGACATGAGTACAACTGCGGAACCGCCGTCAGAAATCTGAGATGCGTTTGCTGCAGTGATGCTGCCGTTCTTATCGAACGCTGGCTTCAAACCGCCAAGTGATTCCATGGTGGTGTCTGCGCGAACACCTTCGTCAACTGTGACCATCTTTGGGTCACCCTTGCGCTGTGGAACAGCAACAGGAATGATTTCGGCATCGAAACGGCCAGCTTCAATAGCTGCTGCTGCGCGAGTGTTTGACTTCATCGCCAATTCGTCTTGCTGATCGCGGGTGATGCTGCCTGCAACGTAGTTATCAGTACCAAGACCCATGAGCACGTTGTCGAATGAACACCAGAGACCGTCGTTCACAATTGCGTCTTTGAGCTCGGTGTTGCCGTAACGGAAACCGCCACGTGCGCCTGCTGCAAGGTATGGAGCATTGGTCATTGATTCCATGCCACCAGCAACCACGATGTCGGCTTCGCCGGCAGCGATCATTTGGTTTGCCAAGTAAATGGAGTTCAAACCTGACAAGCACACCTTGTTCACGTTGATGGAAGGAACATTCATCGGAATGCCGCCCTTGAACGCGGCTTGGCGAGCGGGCACTTGACCCTGGCCTGCCATGAGCACCTGACCCATGATGACGTGCTCAACTTCTTCTGGCTTCACGCCGGCACGCTCGAGAGCGGCCTTGATTGCGAAACCACCAAGGTCTGCTGCACTAAATGAGGAAAGCGCACCACTCATCTTGCCGATGGGTGTACGGGCTCCTGCGACGATGTATGAACCGGACATTTCTGCCTCCGAAACTCGGGCACCCGGGGATAGGTGCGAGACCTAGAAGGCTAGGAGATGATTGTCGTTCTGTCGCTATCGTTCCTCAGATGGAAAAAATCCTCACAGCCATCCTGAACGGTGCCTCGGGCGAAGAACTCGCGGCCATACCCCTCCCCGCCACATTCCGTGCTGCGATAGTCCGTAAGGACGAGCAAAACATGTGGGATGGCGTGCCCAGTGAGCAAAAGGACCCTCGCAAGAGCATCCATATCAGTGAGGTTCCCTTGCCAGAGTTGGCTCCCGACGAAGTAGTGGTTGCCGTTATGGCGTCCAGCATCAACTTCAACACGGTGTGGAGCAGCATTTTTGAGCCCATCAGCACATTCAGCGCCTTGGCTCGCCTTGGCCGCGAGAGCAGTTGGGCAAAGCGCCACGACCTCGATTATCACATTCTTGGTTCAGATGCTTCGGGCGTCGTTCTTCGCGTGGGCAGTGCAGTGCGTAACTGGAAGCCTGGCGACAAGATCACCGTTCATTGCAACCATGTTGACGATCAAGACCCGTCATCACACAGCGACTCAATGATGGGTTCAAACCAGCGCATCTGGGGTTACGAAACAAACTTCGGTGGTCTCGCAGATCTTGCAGTAGTGAAAGCCAACCAGTTGATGCCAAAGCCCGCGCACCTCACATGGGAAGAGTCGGCTGTTAATGCATTGTGCAACTCCACCAGCTACCGCATGCTCGTGTCGAAAAACGGCGCAAACATGAAGCAGGGCGATGTTGTTCTCATTTGGGGCGCATCAGGTGGCATTGGTGCATATGCAGTGCAATACGTACTCAATGGTGGAGGCATTCCAGTTGGTGTTGTCTCATCAGAAGAGAAAGCAGCAATTCTTCGCGAGATGGGTTGCGAGCACGTCATCAACCGCAAAGAGAAGAACTACAAGTTCTTCAAGGAAGATGGATCACACGATGAAACCGAATGGCGCCGTCTTGGTGGCGATATTCGCGCACTTGTTGGTGAAGATCCGGACATCGTGTTCGAACACCCAGGTCGCAGCACATTCGCAGCGTCTATTTACGTTGTGAAGAAGGGCGGCACTGTTGTTACATGTGCAGCCACCAGCGGTTTCATGATGGAATTCGACAACCGCCACTTCTGGATGCGTTTGAAGAAACTTGTTGGTTCGCACTTCGCTAACTACAAAGAGGCCTACGAGGCAAACCGCCTTATTGCCAAGGGCATGATTCACCCAGTTATGTCGCAGGTGTTTTCCCTTACCGAAGTCGGTGAAGCGTCATACCAAGTGCACAACAACATGCACGAAGGCAAGCTTGGCGTTTTGTGCCTTGCTCCTGAGGAAGGCCTTGGCGTTGATGATCATGAATTGCGCGCCAAAGTTGGCGACAAGCTCAATTGGTTCCGTCGTTAATTCGGCCCACAAGTAAAGGACATCAC
The DNA here is from genome assembly GCA_947447175.1 of Acidimicrobiaceae bacterium. Classification (GTDB taxonomy): domain Bacteria; phylum Actinomycetota; class Acidimicrobiia; order Acidimicrobiales; family Ilumatobacteraceae; genus UBA2093. The sequence continues at coordinate 4,976 of CANFIM010000074.1, forward strand.
CATGCTTCTGACAGAAATTGACCACGTCGCAATCGCAGTTCGCGATCTTGAGGCTGCAATCACGTATTACCAAAATGCATTTGGTGCAACTGTTGACCACCGCGAAGTAGTGGAGAGCGACGGCGTTGAAGAAGCGCTGTTGAAAGTGGCCGAAAGCTACATTCAGTTGCTCACGCCTACGAACCCAGATTCACCAGTGGCGAAGGCCATTGAGAAGCGCGGCGAAGGTCTCCATCACATTGGGTACCGCGTCGACAATTGTGCTGAAGCATTGGCCGCAATGATTGCTGCTGGTGCAACACCAATCGACAAGGCGCCGCGCCCCGGCAGCCGTGGCACCACGGTTGCATTCATGCATCCGAAGGGCAGCTTCGGCACGCTCATTGAACTCGTTCAGGAGTAATTACTTCTGGTGATGCATGGACATCATCATCTGAACTCGTTAGACATAACGTATGCGTGAATTGGTGTTTGCCCTCATTGGTATTGCAAGTGGGTACAAAGCAATCACTCGAGCACGAGTTGATATTGCTCGCTATCGCCAGCGTGGCGAAGTATTCGGGGAATCTCATTTCACTGATC
>CANFIM010000075.1 GCA_947447175.1 Acidimicrobiaceae bacterium
CAATCACACATAGTTGGCACGGAAGTGCACAAAAGCACGAATAGAAAAGCACAAAAGCACAACCGTGTATGGGGTCATCTGGCCTATTGAGTGACGAATGTCGGAATTCGGTAATTGGGTCTGAGGGCATCACTGATGGCTAGTGTTCTTAGTGCTTAGGCACCTGCCCCAGGACAAAACCGTCACCAGGACCGGAGAAGAGAAACTGTCCATGCTCGCGATCAACATCCTCAAGTGGCCCGGAGTGAATCAGGCTTTCCTGTTTTCACTCGTCGTGACCACAGCTCTGGCTCTTGCGGCTATTCCATTCGGAAAGCGCCGACCAAAGGGCACGCCCACAACATGGGGCGAAGCAATGCTCGGCAGTGTTTACGCATTCTTCGTATGGTTCCTTGCATTCGGTGTTGTGCCTCACCAATTCATCGACCACGCCGACAAAAACCTCGGCTGGCGTAAAGACAAACTGTTGAACGGACCGTTTGACATTTTGAAGGCGAAGGCAAACGGTGGACATTTCCCGTTCACGTTGAGCTACGAAGCACTTCGCGACATCTTGGTTGTCGTGATTCACGTTTATTTCATTGGCTTACAGATCTTCATTTTTGTCTGGTGGCAAAAGCGTGATCAGAAGGCTGCGAAAGCAATTGAAACCTCGTCATACGGCCGCCCATTGGTGCGAAAGAGCTAATTAGTCATGGCACGTACTGACGCAAACCCACCAATGCCAGAGTGGTCGACTGAGTATCAACTCGTTGAAGTCGATGCTGACTACTTGGGTAAGGCTGTTAAGCCCAAGCAGTTCATTCACATTGATCAAAGTGAATGCATCATGTGCGAAGGCTGCGTCGACATCTGCCCATGGAAGTGCATCCACATGGTGTCTCCAGATGCAGTTGCGGAAGCAAGCGGAACGGAACTTCCAGGCGAAGATCCTTCCGACAATGTGATCTTCATCATCGACGACGATGTGTGTACTCGTTGCGCACTCTGCGTCGATCGTTGTCCCACGGGCGTCATCATTTTGGGTAAGGCCGGCGCGCCTGACCCCGAAGGTGATGCTCATACCCGAACAAACAACCACGGCTACGGCTACGGAATGCGCCTCTGAGGTGAATGAACATGGCAAAAGTTCTCGATAATCCACGTCCCACACTGAAGGAAAGGGCCGCCAAGTTAGGCGGCCAGATTCAGGGCAGCCAAGCATGGAACTCCATCTTCCGCCCTGGCTCAATTTTCCGTAAGGGATACACAGACAGCCCACGTAACCGCTCATACGTGATCATGAACTCGGTGCTGTATCACTTGCACCCAGTGAAGGTGAAGCGACACGCGGTCAAGGTGAGTTACACGCTGTGTCTTGGCGGGCTTAGTTTCTTCTTGTTCATCATTCTCACGGTGACCGGAATCTTCCTTATGTTCTTCTACCGACCAACTGGTGCGAACGCGTGGCAAGACATTCAAACTTTGCAAACTTCAATCACATTTGGTTTGCTCGTGCGAAACATGCACCGATGGGGTGCACACCTCATGGTGCTTTCAGTGTTCTTGCATATGGCGCGCGTTTTCTATCACGGCGCATACAAGCCACCACGTGAGTTCAACTGGGTGATTGGCGTTGTATTGCTCACGCTCACTCTTCTTCTTTCATTCACCGGCTACTTGTTGCCATGGGACCAGTTGGCACTGTGGGCTGTAACGGTGGGTACCAACATGATGGGTTACACGCCTGTGCTTGGTTCACAGGTTCGTTTCGTTCTCCTTGGCGGTGTCGAAATTGGTTCCGACACGTTGTTGCGTTGGTACGTGTTGCACGTACTCATGCTTCCTTTCGTCATCGTGATTTTCATGGCTATTCACTTCTGGCGCGTCCGTAAAGACGGCGGAATTTCCGGACCTCTGTGATCAAGGGAGCACACAATGACTGAAATCCCAGAACACCTGTTAAAGCGAGCACAAGCAGCTCGCGACAAAGCAGCTGGTGCATCAAGTGATGCTGCAGGTGCTGCAGGGGAATCACGTATTCCTGATGAACTTCTTGATCGCACGAAAGCTGCGTCAAGCGGCGGCGTTGCCGTTGCAGAAAAAGGTGGAGCACTCGCAACAGCAGTTGGCGGCGGTGTACCTGTAGGTGCTGGTCCTGGTGGACACACACAACGCTTACTTACTGTTGTTAAGTCGGGTTCGATTCAAGAAGCAAAGTCGGCACCAATCGACAAAGTGCATACATGGCCTCACCTTCTTGCAGTTGAGTTCGTAGCAGGACTCGCAGTAACTGCATTCCTCTTCTTGTTCTCATGGTTTGTCAACGCACCGCTGATGCATGCTGCTGACTTCAACAAGACACCAAACCCATCGAAGGCTCCTTGGTACTTCCTTGGTCTTCAGGAATTGCTCACCATGTTCCACCCGATGATCGCTGGTGTGACATTGCCAGGTATGGCTCTTGTTGCCTTGGTGCTTGCACCGTATTTAGACCGTAATTCTTCGAACAAGCCAGAAGATCGCAAGTTCATGTTCTCCATGATGACGCTCTTCCTTATGTTCTGGGCAGTGTTGGTCATCATCGGTTCGTTCTTCCGCGGACCTGGATTCAACTTCACCTTCCCATGGCGAGACGGAATTTTCTTCGAGCTCTGATGCGCTTGAAGATCACATTGAATATTCGACGAAACGACAAAGGAACAAGGAACGTAAAGGCATGAGTACCGGATTCGTAATAGCCATCGTGGTGGTTGCAGCGGTTATCTTCGGCGCGATCGTGGTTCTCACCACGTCTCGCAGTACCGACGTACGTGGTGCTGGCGCGCTTTCGCGCGAAACAAAATCACGCGACCGCAAAGCAACTATCAGCACTGGCGCGCCAACAGGTCGCGAAGTAGAAGCTGCCGCGCGCTCAACAGAAGTGGTGAAAGCTGCACCAGTTGCAGTGGAGCCATTCGTTGCTCCTGATGAAGAAACTCTTGGCGTATCTCGCCGCATGTTCTTCAACCGCACCATTTTCACTCTCATGGCAGCAAGCCTTGGTGCGTTCGGCGCCTCTTTGGTTGGTTTCTTGTGGCACGGTTCATCGGGCGGCTTTGGTTCCAAGATTTCGGCCGGCAAGTTGGAAGATGTCATTCAGAGCATTCGTGCAAATAAGGGCTTCTATTACATGGCAGAAGCTCGCGCATGGGTGACGGAATATCCAAAAGACGCATTAGGGAAAGGCCGCGCAATCTATAGCAAGCAAACTGCCGTATTTGCTGGCATGGAATCTGGCGTTATTGCCTTGTATCAAAAGTGCCCACACCTTGGTTGCCGCGTGCCTGAGTGCAAGAGCTCGCAATGGTTCGAATGCCCATGTCACGGTTCGCAGTACAACCGAGTTGGTGAAAAGAAGGGCGGCCCGGCTCCTCGTGGAATGGATCGCTTCGGAGTTTCTATTTCCAACGGCGTACTCACCATTGACACGGGTTCTGTATTTGCAGGACCAGCTATTGGTACAAACACCACCGGCCAAGAGGCTGAAGGGCCGCACTGTGTTGGTGCGGCAGGAGGACATCACTAGTCATGATTGCATCAACGAGCACTTCCATCGCATGGGTCATCCTGCTCATCTCATTGGTGGGCTGGATCATTTATGCCATCTTCAACGTGCGCGCAGGTCGCGCCGAGGTTGGTGCAGAAATCGAACTTGCTGCCAACCGTAAGCCGTATTACGACGACGAAGTTCTTGAAGGTTCGCGTCTTGAGCGCGTGCAGTTCATCGGAGTTTTGTTCTTAGCGGTCATCACTGTTGTTCTTCCGCTGTATTGGATTCTTGAGCCAAATCGTCAGGCCGAAGCACAATTCGGTTTTGAAAAGCGCTTCGCTGAGTGGGGCTCTCAATTATTCGCCCCAACTGCAGACGGTGGATACAACTGCGCAGGTTGTCACGGCGGCATGAAAGCAACCGGTGGTGTTGCTGCATACTCAGTCACTGATCCAAAGACCGGCGAAGTGAAGGCAGTGTCTTGGAAGGCACCTGCACTAAACACCGTCATGTATCGCTACAGCGACGAAGAAGTTCGTTTCATTCTCAACTACGGTCGCCCATTCTCGCCGATGTCGGCATGGGGCACAGTTGGCGGTGGTCCAATGAACGATCAAGCAGTTCAGACATTGATTGATTATTTGAAGTCGATTCAGATTCCACAGGAAAACTGTGAGACAAGTGGTACGCGTAGCTACTACAACCCAACGTGTCTCGACGGAAAACTTCCTGCTGCCATGAACAAAGACATCATTGCCGAGGCACAACGTCAAGTTGACGCAGGTCTCTATGGTTCACTCGGTGAAGCATTGTTCAACCTGGATTTGAACTCGGGCGCTTACTCTTGCGCGCGCTGTCACACAAAGGGTTGGTCCTATGGTGATCCACAAACAACTGGTGGTGGAGCGCTTGGTCCAAACCTCACCGGTGGTTCGTCTATCCGACAGTTCCCGAATCAATCCGACATGATCGATTTCTTGAAGGTTGGCTCTGAACTTGGAAAGCGTTATGGCGAACAAGGTCAAGGCAGTGGCCGTATGCCTGCATTTGGGCAGGTCTACACCGACGAGCAACTGAAGTTGATTGTTGAATACGTGAGGAGCTTGTGATGTTGAGTGCTTTACTTTCACTCTCTTGGGAACCTGAAATCCGAGGGTGGATCATTGTTGTCATTAGCGTTGGCGCGCTCATGGGTTCTACGTATTTGTTGGTCGGAACCAATGTTGGTGCACGACTTGGCTTCATGATTTCGATTGCAGCTCTTGCTGGTTGGATGATGTCGATGTGCGTCATCTGGGCCATCTACGGAATTGGTCTGAAGGGGCCAATGCCTACCTGGACGCCAGCTGGTCCGATCACCATCGTTCGCGATGGCGCTCAGTTGAATGTTGCAAATGTTGTTGATGCCCCAATCGACATCAAGGGCCTTGAACCAGAAGCTGCTGCAAAGAAAGTGTCTGACACTTTGGTAGCAGGTGGCTGGGAAGTTCTTGCTGAATCAGACCCAGGTCGTGGTCAGGCAGTTGCATCTGCTGATGAAATTATTCAGATTGAGGCAGAGGAATTTGTTGCCGGTGAATATCAGGCAGTCAATGTGTACGACAAGGGTGGCGAGCGTTACCCGAAGATCGGCGAATCCCTTGACTTCTTGGCGTTCAAGCACAAACCACACTATGCGGTTGTTGAAGTTGCACCACTCGTGATGCAACGTTCAGAGCCAGGTCGTGCTCCAGCGCGAGCACAAATTGACACCACTCAACCACATCGCTATGTGGTCATGATTCGTGACCTTGGTGCTCGTCGTCGCCCTGCGTTCCTCATCGGTTCCGGGTCTGCGCTGATCTTCTTCCTGATGTGTTGGTTGCTTCACCGTCGTGAGACATACCTTCGCAAGAACCTCGCGCTCAAGGCATAACAACCATGGGTCAGTACCTTCCAATCGTCGCACTGACGGTGCTGGCTATCTTGTTTGCATTACTCAGCCTTATCGCTTCACGTTTGTTGGCG
>CANFIM010000076.1 GCA_947447175.1 Acidimicrobiaceae bacterium
CAATCACACATAGTTGGCACGGAAGTGCACAAAAGCACGAATAGAAAAGCACAAAAGCACAACCGTGTATGGGGTCATCTGGCCTATTGAGTGACGAATGTCGGAATTCGGTAATTGGGTCTGAGGGCATCACTGATGGCTAGTGTTCTAAGTGCTTAGGCACCTGCCCCAGGACAAAACCGTCACCAGGACCGGAGAAGAGAAACTGTCCATGCTCGCGATCAATATCCTCAAGTGGCCCGGAGTGAATCAGGCATTTCTGTTTTCACTCGCCGTGACCACCGCATTGGCTCTCGCCGCTATTCCATTCGGAAAGCGTCGCCCAAAGGGCACGCCCACAACGTGGGGCGAAGCAATGCTTGGCAGTGTGTACGCCTTCTTCGTGTGGTTTCTTGCATTCGGTGTTGTACCTCACCAATTCATCGACCACGCCGACAAAAACCTTGGCTGGCGTAAAGACAAATTGTTGAACGGTCCGTTCGACATCTTGAAGGCAAAGGTAAATGGTGGACATTTCCCATTCACGCTGAGCTACGAAGCACTTCGCGACATCTTGGTTGTAGTGATTCACGTTTATTTCATTGGCTTGCAGATCTTCATTTTCGTGTGGTGGCAAAAGCGCGGCGATAAGGCTTCCACTGAACTTGAAACGTCTTCATACGGCCGTCCTTTGGTGCGGAAAAGTTAATTAGTCATGGCACGTACTGACGCAAACCCACCAATGCCGGAATGGTCGACTGAGTATCAACTCGTTGAAGTCGACGCCGAGTACTTGGGCAAGGCTGTAAAGCCCAAGCAGTTCATTCACATTGACCAAAGTGAATGCATCATGTGCGAAGGTTGCGTCGATATTTGCCCATGGAAGTGCATCCACATGGTGTCTCCCGATGCAGTTGCAGAAGCAACAGGAACGGAACTTCCTGGTGAAGATCCTTCCGACAATGTGCTCTTCATCATTGACGACGATGTGTGTACTCGTTGCGCACTTTGCGTCGATCGATGTCCAACAGGCGTCATCATTTTGGGGAAGGCCGGCGCGCCTGATCCAGAAGGTGATGCTCATACCCGAACAAACAACCACGGCTACGGCTACGGAATGCGCCTCTGAGGTGAATGAACATGGCAAAAGTTCTCGATAATCCACGTCCCACACTGAAGGAAAGGGCCGCCAAGATAGGCGGTCAGATTCAGGGCAGCCAAGCATGGAACTCCATCTTCCGCCCTGGCTCTATCTTCCGTAAGGGCTACACAGACAGTCCACGTAATCGTTCGTACGTGATCATGAACTCGGTGCTGTACCACTTGCACCCAGTGAAGGTGAAGCGACATGCAGTCAAGGTCAGCTACACGCTGTGTCTTGGTGGACTCAGTTTCTTCTTGTTCATCATCCTCACGGTCACAGGCATCTTCCTCATGTTCTTCTACCGACCCACAGGTGCGAACGCTTGGCAAGACATTCAAACGTTGCAGACATCCATCACGTTTGGTCTGCTCGTTCGAAATATGCACCGTTGGGGTGCACACCTCATGGTGCTTTCAGTGTTCTTGCATATGGCGCGCGTGTTCTACCACGGCGCATATAAGCCACCTCGTGAGTTCAACTGGGTGATTGGTGTTGTGTTGCTCACACTCACACTTCTTCTTTCTTTCACCGGTTACTTGTTGCCATGGGACCAGTTGGCACTCTGGGCTGTAACGGTGGGTACCAACATGATGGGCTACACGCCTGTTCTTGGTTCACAAGTTCGTTTCGTTTTGTTGGGCGGTGTCGAAATTGGTTCCGACACACTGTTGCGTTGGTACGTGTTGCACGTACTCATGCTTCCTTTCGTCATCGTGATCTTTATGGCTATTCACTTCTGGCGCGTCCGTAAGGACGGCGGAATTTCCGGACCTCTGTGATCAAGGGAGCAAACAATGACTGAAATCCCAGAACACCTCCTGAAGCGAGCACAAGCAGCTCGTGACAAGGCAGCTGGTGCATCAAGTGATGCTGCAGGTGCCGCAGGAGACTCACGTATTCCTGATGAACTTCTTGATCGCACGAAAGCTGCGTCAAGCGGCGGCGTTGCCGTTGCAGAAAAAGGTGGAGCACTCGCAACAGCAGTTGGCGGCGGTGTACCTGTAGGTGCTGGTCCTGGTGGACATACACAACGTTTGCTCACGGTTGTTAAGTCAGGCTCAATTCAAGAAGCAAAGTCTGCACCAATTGACAAAGTGCATACATGGCCGCACCTTCTTGCAGTGGAATTTGTTGCTGGGCTTGCCTGCACTGCGTTCCTCTTCTTGTTCTCATGGTTTGTAAATGCACCGCTGATGCATGCTGCTGACTTCAACAAGACACCAAACCCATCGAAGGCTCCTTGGTACTTCCTTGGTCTTCAGGAACTGCTCACCATGTTCCACCCAATGATTGCTGGTGTGACATTGCCTGGAATGGCGCTTGTCGCTCTGGTTCTCGCACCATATATCGACCGAAATTCTTCGAACAAGCCCGAGGATCGCAAGTTCATGTTTTCCATGATGACGCTTTTCCTTATGTTCTGGGCAGTGCTGGTCATCATCGGTTCGTTCTTCCGCGGACCTGGTTTCAACTTCACCTTCCCATGGCGAGACGGCATCTTCTTCGACCTCTAATTCAGAGATCAACTCAATGAACATTCGACGAAACGACAAAGGAATAAGGAACGTAAAGGTATGAGTACCGGATTCGTAATAGCGATCGTGGTGATCGCAGCGGTCATCTTCGGCGCGATTGTGGTTCTCACCACGTCTCGCAGTACCGAAGTGCGTGGTGCTGGCGCATTGTCGCGCGAAACACGATCACGCGATCGCAAAGCAAACATCAGTGAAGGCGCACCAACTGGTCGCGAAGTAGAGGCTGCTGCCCGTACAACTGAAGTTGTGAAAGCTGCTCCCGTTGCAGTTGAACCATTTGTTGCACCTGACGAAGACACCATTGGCGTGAGCCGCCGCATGTTCTTCAACCGCACCATCTTCACGCTCATGGCAGCAAGCCTTGGTGCGTTTGGTGCATCGCTTGTTGGCTTCTTGTGGCACGGCTCATCTGGCGGATTCGGTTCCAAGATTTCTGCTGGCAAGTTAGACGATGTCATTCAGAACATCCGTTCAAACAAAGGCTTCTTTTACATGGCAGAAGCTCGCGCATGGATCACCGAGTATCCGAAAGATGCACTCGGCAAGGGCAAGGCCATCTACGGCAAACAAACCCCTGTGTTTGGTGGAATGCAGTCGGGCATTGTTGCTTTGTATCAGAAGTGCCCACACCTCGGATGTCGCGTTCCTAACTGCAATAGTTCGCAGTGGTTTGAATGCCCATGCCACGGTTCGCAATACAACCGTGTTGGTGAAAAGAAGGGTGGCCCAGCTCCACGTGGAATGGACCGCTTCGGAGTATCTATTTCCAATGGCGTACTCACCATTGACACGGGATCTGTTTTTGCAGGTCCTGCTATCGGTACCAACACAACTGGCCAAGAAGCTGAAGGGCCGCACTGCATTGGTGCGGCAGGAGGACATCACTAGTCATGATTGCATCAACGAGCACTTCCATTGCATGGGTCATCCTGCTCATCTCATTGGTGGGCTGGATCGTGTATGCAATTTTAAACGTACGCGCCGGTCGCGCAGAAGTTGGATCTGAAATCACGCTTGCGGCAAACCGTAAGGAGTACTACGACGACGAAGTTCTTGAAGGACGACGTCTTGAGCGCGTGCAGTTCATCGGCATTTTGTTCTTGTCGGTTATCACAGTGGTTCTTCCGTTGTACTGGGTTCTTGAACCACACCGTCAAGCAGAAGCACAGTTCGGTTTCGAAAAGCGCTTTACCGAGTGGGGTTCTGCATTGTTCGCACCTACCGCTGATGGTGGTTACAACTGTGCTGGTTGCCACGGCGGCATGAAAGCAACAGGTGGTGTTGCCGCATATTCCGTTACCGATCCAAAAACTGGTGAAGTGAAGGCAGTGTCTTGGAGGGCACCCGCACTGAACACAGTTTTCTATCGCTTTAGTGATGAAGAAGTGCGATTCATTCTTAACTACGGTCGCCCATTCTCGCCCATGTCGGCATGGGGCACCATCGGTGGTGGACCAATGAATGATCAAGCAATCCAAACCTTGATTGATTATTTGAAGTCAATTCAGATTCCTCAGGAAAACTGCACGGCCAGTGGAACACGTGGTCATTTCAATCCAACATGTCTCGACGGCAAACTTCCTGCGTCTATGAACAAAGACATCATTGCCGAGGCACAGCGACAAGTTGACGCGGGACTTTACGGTTCTTTGGGAGAAGCATTGTTCAATCTTGATTTGAACTCCGGCGCGTATTCATGCGCACGTTGCCACACCAAGGGTTGGTCGTACGGAGATCCGCAAACAACGGGTGGCGGAGCACTTGGACCAAACCTCACCGGTGGTTCTTCTATTCGCCAGTTCCCAAATCAATCCGACATGATCGAATTCATCAAAGGTGGTTCTGAGTTGGGCAAGCGTTACGGCGAACAGGGGCAGGGAAGTGGACGAATGCCCGCCTTCGGTCAGTTCTACTCAGATGAACAACTGAAGTTGATTGTCGAATACGTGAGGAGCCTGTGATGTTGAGTGCTTTGCTTTCCCTCTCCTGGGAACCTGAAATCCGTGGCTGGATCATTGTTGTCATTAGCGTTGGCGCGCTCATGGGATCTACGTATCTGTTGGTGGGAACCAATGTTGGTGCTCGACTCGGTTTCATGATTTCGATTGCAGCTCTTGCCGGTTGGATGATGTCGATGTGCGTCATCTGGGCCATCTACGGAATTGGTCTGAAGGGACCAATGCCAACATGGACGCCAGCCGGCCCCATCACCATCGTTCGCGATGGCGCTCAATTGAATGTTGCAAATGTTGTTGATGCTCCCATCGACATCAAGGGCCTCGAACCAGAAGCTGCTGCAAAGAAAGTATCTGACACTTTGGTAGCAGGTGGCTGGGCAATTCTTGCTGAATCAGATCCAGGTCGCGGTCAGGCAGTTGCCTCTGCTGATGAAATTATTCAAGTTGAGGCAAAGGAATTTGTTGCCGGTGAATATCAAGCAGTCAACGTGTACGACAAGGGTGGCGAGCGTTACCCAAAGATCGGCAACTCTCTTGACTTCTTGGCGTTCAAGCACAAACCCCACTACGCGGTCGTTGAAGTTGCGCCGCTCGTGATGCAACGTTCAGAGCCAGGTCGTGCCCCAGCACGCGCACAAATTGACACCACTCAACCACATCGCTATGTGGTCATGATTCGTGACCTTGGTGCTCGACGTCGCCCTGCATTCCTTATTGGTTCTGGGTCTGCGCTTATCTTCTTCCTGATGTGCTGGTTGCTTCACCGTCGTGAGACATACCTTCGCAAGAACCTCGCGCTCAAGGCATAACAACCATGGGTCAGTACCTTCCAATCGTCGCACTGACGGTGCTGGCTATCTTGTTTGCATTACTCAGCCTTATCGCTTCACGTTTGTTGGCG
>CANFIM010000077.1 GCA_947447175.1 Acidimicrobiaceae bacterium
AACAGTAGGTTGGAAGGTGCATGGCCACCGCAAAAAAGACCGCTCACCCGTCCTCCACGCTCATCTTGTTGGTGCGCCACGGACAAACCCCCACCACCGGCAAGTTGTTGCCAGGTCGTGCCGCTGGGTTGCATCTTGCTGAAGCAGGCGTCTCGCAAGCTCATGCCGTGGCCGAACGTATCGCCGAGTTGCCACGTGTTGACGCCATTTACGCATCACCACTCGAGCGCGCTCGCGAAACAGCAGCACCCATCGCAAAAGCATTGAAGCAACGCGTAAAGATCAACAAGGGACTTCTTGAATGCGACTTCGGCGATTGGACAGGCGCAGAACTCAGCAAACTGATGAAACTTCCTGAATGGACCACAGTGCAGCGCGCACCCAGCACGTTCCGCTTCCCCAACGGTGAGTCATTCACCGAAATGCAAACACGCATGGTGTCTGCTCTCGATGCCATCCGTGCCGAACACCCTGGGCAAGTGGTGGTGTGCGTCTCCCACGCCGACCCCATTAAGGCAGCTGTGGCTCACGCAATGGGCACACACCTTGATCTTTTCCAGCGCATTGTGATTGGCACATGTTCGGTGAGCGCAATTGCGTACTCCAGCTTTGGCCCCACCGTGCTCACCGTGAATTCAACGGGTGGCTCACTCGCCGACCTTCGTCCTTCCTGAAACCTCTGGCACACTGGTACTCACATGGCTTCGTATTACGACTTCGAAAATGCAGATGCATTCGCAACGGGCGCTATCGGTCGCCCCGGAGACCGCACCTTCTACGTACAAGTGCGTGCAGAAGGTCGCGTGATTTCTGTGAAGTGCGAGAAGGGCCAAGTAGCCGCAATGGCTGAATACCTACGTGGCATGTTGAAAGATTTGCCAGACACAGGGACCCACGTTGATACGTCGTCGGCAACTTTACAAAGCCCCGTTGATCAGGATTTTGTTCTTGGTTCTGTTGGCCTTGGCGTAGACCGCCCCAACATGCGCATGGTCATTCAGTTAGAAGAAATGGTTCTTGTTGACGAAGAGGAAGAAGACATCTTTGACCTTCTTGATGAGGACGACGAAGACGTTGATGCATCAATGGTGCGAGTCCTTCTCACACCGGCACAAGCTCGTGCATTTTGTGAGACAGCCGAATTATTCGTGAATGCTGGTCGTGCCATTTGTAAGTGGTGTGCTGCACCGGTTGATCCTGCCGGACACGCCTGCCCCAAGTTCAACTAGAGAAGTTCAACGAATGCCCCACAATCCCGAGGTTGTAGAGGTTCTTACCTCTGGCGAGATTGACATTGTGGGGCGCATGCCCAACAGCAGCAATGCCACGTTCTTTGTTGTGGTGGGCGGCGAAGAGTCGGGTGTGCACGGTATTTACAAACCGCTGACGGGCGAACGTCCACTCTGGGACTTTCCTGAAGGCCTATACAAACGAGAGATCGCCGCATTCGAACTGAGCGAAGCATTGGGATATGAAATTGTTCCGCCCACTGTGTATCGCGACGGACCTGTGGGTGAAGGTTCATTACAACTCTTCGTTGAATACGACCACACAGAGCACTACTTCCACTTGCTCGAACAACGGCCCGACACTCATAGCCAACTGCGCGCTATGACCGTGTTCGATGTAGTGGCCAACAACACTGACCGCAAAGGCGGGCACGTACTTGTTGATACTGACGGACATGTATGGGGCATCGATCACGGCGTGTGTTTCAGTGCAGACTTCAAATTGCGCACCGTGCTGTGGGACTTTGCCGGCGAAGAAATTGCTGATGAACTTCTCGCACCACTTGAAGTGTTGATGGAGGACTTACCACAGCAATTCCATCATTTGCTCAGTGACGAAGAAATTGAAGCAATGTTCGAACGCACCGAATGGTTGTTGCAGAATCGGGTATTCCCATCACCAGGCAGTCGTTATGACTATCCCTGGCCCATCTTGTAACTAGACCTCGCGAACGACACCATCTTTAATGTTGAGGTGGCGCTTTGCACGAGCTGCGACAGCCGAATCGTGTGTAACAACTATGAGCGTGAGATTGTTTTCTGAAGCCTGTGTCTCCAGCAACTCCATGATTTCATCGCGGGTTTCCTCATCCAAGTTTCCAGTTGGTTCATCTGCCAATAAGACAGCTGGTTCTTTCACCATTGCCCGTGCAATGGCGACGCGTTGTTGTTGACCACCAGATAATTCACTTGGTAAGTGATGAGCGCGATCAGCAAGTCCGACCTTTGCCAACACCGCTGCAGCACGTTCGCGTCGTTGTGACGCGGCAACGTTTGTTGCGGCCAATGCCACTTCAACATTTTCTTGAGCAGTCATTGTGGGAATCAGGTTGTAATTCTGAAAAATGAAACCGATCTTTTCCGCTCTCATTTCAGTGAGTTCGCGTGAGGACATTTTCTCCATGTCACGGCCGGAGAATTCAACATTTCCAGTTGACGGCACATCAAGTGCACCCAGAATTTGCAACAAGGTCGATTTACCGCCGCCAGTTGGGCCCTGGACCGAAATGTGCTCGCCAAAAGAAATAGTGAGATCAACATTGCGCAATGCATGAACTTCTTTACTGCCCTGCTTGAACACTTTGTTGACTCCGACAAGTTTGTACAACGTTGTGTATTCCATTACGCGACACTCCTCAGTGATTCAGCGGGACGAAGTCGAGCAGCTCGCATGCCTCCTGCAGCACCAGCGAGAATTCCACCAAGCACTGCAAGGCCAATTGCCATCATCAAGGTTTTGGGTGTGATCGACGAGTTCAACACAACGTCAAATGTGTTGGCGCCGATCCGCGCAGCACGCAGCGGGTTCACAGCACCACCGGGCATGTCGGGAGGCGTAAAGTTTCCACCGCCAAATCGGCCGCCACCTCCTCCACCGCCAAAACCACCGAATCCACCAGACGTTGCTTGAAGAGTCGGCGCAACGGCATTCACAATGGCTACCGCCCCAAAACCGATGATTGATCCAATCAGACCTCCGATGACGCCTTGAACAACGCTTTCAGCCATTACTTGACGCACAATCTTGTTGCTCTTCCAGCCAAGTGCCTTCAAAGTTCCGAATTCTCGTGTGCGACGAGATACACCGCCCATGGTGAACAACATGGCCATCGCAAATGCAACAACTAGAACGATGACCGATAACCATTTGCCGAAACTAGAAAGCAAATCTGATGCCGTGCTGAGTGATCCTGACACTGCCGACGCAAGGTCAGCGGAGGTACTAATAGTTGCATCTGGCAGCACTGCCGCAATAGCTGAAGACGTTGACTTCACTGCATCGCCATTCGTTGCCTTCACGTAAATATTGGTGACGCCTGAATCAACGTTCGCGAGCGTTCTGGCTACATCGATAGGTATGTATGTGTTTGAACCTGTTTCCGATGCACCGGAAGTTGGGCTTACAAGCCCGACAACCGTGAAGTCTTTGCTGCCAATCGTAACTTTGCTTGAAACCTTTAACTTTTCAGTCGTTGCGTATGTACTGTCGAGAACTACGTTGTATTTTCCGGCATCTGCACTTGTGAGTAATCGCCCAGAAGTCAACGTAACTGAGCTCATCGGCCCAACGTCTGCCTTAGATCCTGAGATTCCTAAGACCGAAAACGATGTAATAGAGAACTCAGTTCCACCCTTGCCGTCTGCACCACCAGTAGGCACAAACGTGGTGCTGGTGGTTGGCGACACAACAGTGCTCGCCGTCGCAATGCTGCCCATCGCGGGTGAGTTTTGTCCGTTCTGGATTCCACCAATGTTCTGGTCACCGCCATTGACGTTACCGTCACCACGATTTTCAAAACGCCGTTGCATGAAGTCAGGGAGTGTTCCGGAGAATGAGGTATTCGTTAGTTTGAGTGCAGTCGCCACTCCGGCAACGCCAGTTACGGCTTTTACTTTTGCAACCGTTGCGTCGTCAAATGTTGTGGCGCCGCGCTCAGTACGTAGGTTCGAACGATTCAGTGTGCGTACTCCCGACCCAGATTGCTGGGCATCACCATTGCCAAATGCGAAACGCGGAGGTCCGTCACCCGGAGCGGCTTGTTGGGTAATTGAAATATCGGTGCCTACGCCATAGAGAGAATGGAGAACTTGAGATTGTGAATCCTTTACTCCGTTTGAAACGGCACTGACCGTGGTGACAAGCGCAATGCCAATGGCAAGACCGAGCGACACGATGATGGTTTGACGTCGGCGGTTCAGCAATTCGCGTCGTAAATAAGTGAGAAACAAGGAAACCTCCAAAGGACAGATTGACCTTACGACCACCGAGACGCACGCATGAGTCGCATTATCTAAGAAGTAGGTAAGAATCGAAGGGTGAACGAAGAACTCGACCAGCTCATCCGCCGTGCGGACCTCGACGAACTCGTTCGCCATGTAGACGCAACGTGTAGTGCGCGTGATTGGGACCATCTCGTTGATATTCGCGATGCCGCTCGTTCTGCCGTTTCCACTGGTCGTCAACTGTGGCCCATTGCCACGCTCGCCAACTATCGCCTTGCACTGTGGGCGCCGGCCGAACAAGCAGTGCGCGCGCTTGACGACACTGCACGCACCTTCATGCCTGGGCCTGTGAGCGAAATCATTGCCGTGTATCACCGCTGGGAAGATCTCGACGAACACTTGGCCGATGGCCACGATCGTTCTCTTGTGGCACACGAACGTGCAATACGTGGCGACATAATTTCCGAACACGAAACTTCAGTGCTCGAACTTCCTTTCGAATTACAATCATGGGAACCGCACTACGAACTTGCGAGCTACAACGATGACGGCGTTGATTTTCCTGCGCCAGATCTTCCGGCACCTAATGAGCACATCAGTGTTGAGATTTCGGAGTCAATCGATGACGCAGACACCGTCACTGCATTTCGTCGTTTGGTGGAGGCGTGGACATCGCAATCAAATGGCTCCGCTCTTATCGCAGTGGCGGAAGGCGGCCTAGAACAAGCGCTCGGTGCGCTCAACATCTCGCACCCACGCATTGCTCACATCACCGCTCAGGAGGCTCTGGCGCAACTTGCATGGGCCGGCGCCAGTGGTGGCGCCCACGGCAAGCGCAAGGGCGTTGCAACGGGCCGTAGCGATGCGTGGTGGTTCCTCGCCACATTTACTGGTCTTGCCGAAGATTGGCCCTGCGACGCAGAGGAACTCGGCGAAGTGTTGGAGTCACTTGACTACTTCGTGTTCACGCACGATGAGGCGCCAATGGCCGGCTGGAACATCGCCCTTGTGATCGTTGACCCTGACGAAGGTTTAGCAGTGGCTCTGCACGCCACCGACCAACAGGACTAGCGGTGCTACAGCTTCGTTGCAATAAGTGTGAACAAAGCAATATTTGAAGCCGTAAAGACCCCTACTGCTGCCCACATCGCTGCAGTCAATCGATCAATACGTGCATGTAGATGGTCGATATCAGAGCGGCGCGCAACATCTGCCCATCCGAATGGGGGTAAGTGCTCCATCAT
>CANFIM010000078.1 GCA_947447175.1 Acidimicrobiaceae bacterium
AAGGGCCAAACTGGTCTCTCCATCGCTTTCGACTTGCCTACGCAAACCGGATACGACCCCGACCACATTCTCGCTGCTGGCGAAGTGGGCAAGGTCGGTGTTCCCGTCGCGCACATCGGACACATGCGCACGCTTCTCGATTCCATTCCACCTGGCAAGATGAACACGTCGATGACCATCAACGCCACTGCTGCGTGGATGCTCTCGCTCTACGTTGCAAACGCTCGCGCACAAGGTGTCGACTCACGCGAACTTCGCGGCACTACACAAAACGACATCGTGAAGGAATACCTTTCACGCGGCACGTACATCTTCCCACCTGCACCATCGAAGCGATTGATAGTCGACATGGTCGCATGGTGTGCACAAAACGCACCGAAATGGAACCCCATGAACGTGTGCTCGTATCACTTGCAAGAAGCTGGTGCTACACCAGTGCAAGAAATTGCATACTCACTTGCAACCGCTGTTGACGTGCTCGATGCTGTGCGCGCAAGCGGACAAGTTGATGACGACCAATTCGATCAGGTCTTTGGCTCCATCTCGTTCTTTGTGAACGCTGGTATTCGTTTCATTGAAGAAGTGTGCAAGATGCGCGCATTCACCGAATTGTGGGACCGCATTGGTCGCGAGCGTTACGGAGTAAAAGATGCGAAAGCACGTCGCTTCCGTTACGGCGTACAGGTGAACTCACTTGGTCTCACCGAGGCACAACCTGAGAACAATGTGCAGCGCATCGTGCTTGAAATGCTTGCTGTCACTCTTTCAAAGAGTGCGCGTGCCCGCAGTGTGCAGTTGCCTGCATGGAACGAAGCGCTCGGGCTTCCACGTCCGTGGGACCAGCAATGGGCATTGCGCATGCAACAAGTTCTTGCATTCGAATCAGACCTTCTTGAATATGAAGACATCTTCGATGGCTCAAAAGTGATTGAGGCGCGCACAGCAGAACTTCGTGATGCTGCATGGGCCGAATTTGAAGAAGTCGTTTCACTCGGTGGCGCATTTGCTGCCGTTGAAGATCTCAAGGGTCGTCTTGTGCGTTCCATGGCCGAGCGCACACGTCGTATTGAGTCAGGCGAACAAATTGTTGTAGGCATGAACTCATACAAAGAGACCGAAGAAAGCCCCTTGGGTGGCTCCGACAACATCCTTGTTGTTGATCACGCAGTGGAAGCAGAAACGATTGCCGATGTTCAGAAGTGGCGCTCAGAGCGTGACAACGCTCGCGTTGCTGCAGCTCTCGCTCGCGTCAAGGCAGCAGCCGAATCAGGCGAAAACATCATGGAACCATCCATCGAGCTTGCAGAAGCTGGCGGTACCACCGGTGAGTGGTCGCAGGCATTGCGCGATGTGTTCGGTGAGTTCCGTGCACCAACTGGTGTGAATGCTGCCGTTGGTCGTCGCACCAATGCGCTCACTGCAGTGGCTGAATATGTCAAGTCAATTCCTGGCGGCCCACCACGATTCCTCGTGGCGAAGCCCGGTCTTGACGGCCACTCAAACGGTGCAGAGCAAATTGCAGTGGCGGCTCGTGATGCCGGCATGGAAGTGGTGTACAGCGGTATCCGCCTCACGCCAGAGCAAATCGTTGCCAGCGCTCGAGACGAAGATCCAGATGTTGTGGGTCTCTCCATTCTCTCGGGTTCACACTTACAGCTCGTACCCGATGTAGTTCGTCGTTTGCGCGCCGAAGGCGTTGACGCACCCGTGATCGTGGGCGGCATCATTCCTGAAGTTGATCGCGTGCGCCTTCTCACAAAAGAAGGCGTTGCCGCTGTGTACACGCCGAAAGACTTCGACATCGCACGCATTATGCAAGAAGTGGCCGAACTGGCCGCCGCTCACCGCGCTGAATAAATTCGTGAATCGGGGAATATCCCCCATCGTTAGGTGTTGCACTCTCTATGAGCATTTACGCAACAGCAATTTCCCAACTCGACGGCACACCCAATGCATTGGCTCAGGCCGAGGGCAAGGTGACATTGCTCGTCAATGTTGCAAGCAAGTGTGGACTCACACCGCAATACGAAACTCTTGAGCAGCTTCAAAAGAAATACTCCGCACAAGGTTTCACCGTGATTGGTGTTCCGTGCAACCAGTTCCTTGGTCAAGAGCCAGGCACATCAGAAGAGATTCAGTCGTTCTGCAGCACCACCTACGGTATTTCGTTCCCACTCACTGAAAAGATTGAGGTGAACGGCGAAAACCAACATCCGTTGTACTCAGCACTCACACCTGTTGCAGACATTGAGGGTGAAAGTGGCGATATTCGTTGGAACTTTGAGAAGTTCCTCATCGGGCGTGACGGTGCAGTAATTGCACGTTTTCACCCAAAGACCGCACCCGATGCTGCTGAGGTCATCAGCGCCATCGAATCTGCGCTCTAAAATCATCACGTGAATTTTTCTTCCATTAATTACATCGGCATTGTTGTTGCCACCATTGCGGGTTTTGTCACTGGTGCATTGTGGTTCAGTCCTAAAACTTTCTTCCCAGTGTGGTGGAAGCTCATGGGCAAAACCGAGGGTGAAGATCCGGGTGCTGGTCAAAGCATGGGCACCATCTTTGGTGCGTTAGTCGTTGGTCAAATTGTTCAGGCTTTCGCACTCTCCGCGGCCATCTCAGGCTTTTATGCAAATGCCTCGGTTGCGCAGGGTGCCGCAACCGGAGCATTGCTCGGCATAGGAATTGCAGCCTCTGCATCTCTCACTCACCGCATGTTTTCAGGCCTCGGCAAAAACGCGTGGAGTGTGTGGGCCATCGAAGTTGGCAACGACATTGTTGCGCTCACCATTATGGGCGCGATTATCGCCGCAATTCTCTAAAGAGAATTTGATGATGCGTGTTCGCGCGCAATAAATGAATCGAGTGCGGTGCCGCTCTCGAAACTTGTAATCAACGCATAACGAGGGAAGTCGTGATTGTGCACCACTACGTGCCACAAGCGTTGTGTGTCAACCACAAACCGTGATCCCTTTGACAATGGAACGCGTCGTTCGGTGGCAGGGTTGGGCAAACCATCAGGGCCATTGTCCATTAGCAACATGTAACTATCGGGGCTATCAGTGAGCTCAACCCACGAACGAACAACCCATCCTTCATTGTCTGGATTGAAGCGATTGTTGTCATCACGGTGAATCGAACGAATTGCTTGTTCACGATCTTGTGGTTCAAGTTTGATGATGCGAACGCGACCGAAGTTTGCACCAACAGACGACACGTAATTCTTCAATGTGGGTGCAAGTTCAGCATTTGATGTCCAAATGGCATCTTTGTCTGTTTTGCCTTTATCCCAGAAACCACGACAGTCAAGTTCGCCATCTGCCGAAGCAAGCGGCGCAAAGTTTGTGTCGCCGCCACTCTTCCAATCGAAATATTCAAGAGATTCCCATTCGTGTTGGGGAACATCGAATGGCGCCGGCTTGAGCGCAACAAAACCAGTTTCGGCGAGGCAATCAAGTCGCACATGTGGTGTGTGCAATGGAATCGCAACGGACCAATGTTCTTGCGTGGGCCAGAAAGGAGTGGTCATGTCTTCAGTGTAAAGAATGTAGGAATGCCTAAGTCGATCACGGCGGCATTGTGGTGGTTGCACCAATTGGTACGAACCCGTTGCTGGGTGGGAGCTTCAGCACTGTGCCAGCAGGCACACGATCAGGATTCTTGATGCCGTTGACTTCTACGAGTGCCGGAGCACTGAGATTGAATCGCTGCGCAATGCTGAATAATGACTCGCCTGATTGCACCGTGTAGGTGCGAAGGGTTCCAGTTGCAACTGTTGTGGTGGTCGCCTTCACTGACGTGGTGGTGACGGAAGCAGACGTATCTTTGTTTCCGCCATCTGTGAGCAGGCCAGAAATAATTGCGAGAAAGGCAAAAATGCACGTGCTCCACAAGAGATACATGTGAAGTCGAGTGCGAAGAAACATTGTTGCCATGTTATGCCAGTGCTCCACATAGTGAACGTCTCACCTTGTGCCGTAGCCTCTATCTCCGATGACTATCGAGACTCGTACGTTCCCCGGCGCCCGACGTCCTGACCGCTCATATCGCCACGAGGCCGATGGTGTGGGTTTGGCCGTGTACGAATGGGGTCGTGAATCTGACCCAGTGGTGTTCATGGTGCATGGTGGATCTGACTTTGCGGGCACGTTTGACGTTTTCGCACCACTAATTGCCAATGCCGGTTGGCGCGTGGTGGCATGGGATGCCCGTGGTCATGGCGACAGCGACCATGCTGCGCTCTACAGCTGGGAAGCCGACATTCGCGATGCTCTCTCGGTCATGGGCAGCATCACCGATGAACCAGTGCCAGTCGTAGCTCATTCAAAGGGCGGAGCCTTCATGATGCAGTTGCTCGATGGCAGCCCCTACCGTGCGTCACGCATGGTGAACATCGATGGCATGCCGAGCAAGCGCCGCATGCCTGATGTGCCCGACCATGATCAAACGCGCATTCTTGCTGGCGACGTTGCCAAGTGGCTTGATTATCGCCACGAAGCGCACAGTGCCGAACGCAAACCCGGAACATTCGAAGAGTTGGCGCAACGACGTGCTGCCATGAACCCACGGCTCTCCATCGAGTGGTTGGAATATCTCGTCGCCATTGGTGCACGATGCGACGACGACGGCTGGCGCTGGAAGCTTGACCCCACAATGCGTTTTGGTGGTTTTGGTCCGTGGCACGCCGAACAAAGTGCGTTACGCATGGTGTCACTCACCATCCCCTTCCTCGGAATTTTAGGAACAGTTGATGAGCCAATGGGTTGGGGCGCACGTGCCCGAGACCTTGCACCATGGATTCCTGCTGGTGGGCGACTTGAAGTGATGGAAGACATCGGGCACTTCATTCATATCGAAGACCCTGAACGTGTCAGCAAGATGGTGTTGGAGTTCTTGTCATGAGCATCACTCACCTTCAACACAATCGCATCACACTCGCACTACACAAAGTGCGTGATGGCAAAGGTCGGCCACTTCTGTTGTTGCACGGTCTCGGCGAAGACGCAACACGAGTTGCGCAAATTCCGTTGCAATGGGCGGGCCCTGTGTATGCACTCGACTTCACCGGCCATGGCCAATCCACCATTCCTCAAGGTGGCGGTTACAACGCAGAAATTCTGATGGCTGACGTTGATATCGCATTGCGTCATATCGGTGAACCCGTCACAATTCTTGGCCGTGGACTCGGCGGGTACGTTGGCTTCCTCATCTCTTGCGGCCGCGCTTCATTAGTGCGTGGTCTCGTCATCATCGACGGCCCCGGACTTGCAGGTGGCGCCAGCAATACTGTTTCCACTACTGAAATTGCCTCGGTGGG
>CANFIM010000079.1 GCA_947447175.1 Acidimicrobiaceae bacterium
AGCGCTATCGCTACGTCAACGCGTTTGGAAGTGTCCAATAACGACGCATGGTTTGCATGCCTACCGGTCTCTCACATCGGGGGACTCTCTGTCATTCTTCGATCCCTGGTTATCGGCACACCACTCTTCACAGCGCCACAATTTTCACCGGAGGCTTATGTGAATGCTGCCAACAGTGGCGCCACCTTGGTCTCTCTGGTGTCAACGGCCATGCAACGAGTTGATGCCGGCCTATATCGAACAATTGTGCTTGGCGGATCTCGACCACCAACAGACCGCCCCGCAAACACTGTGACCACATATGGCATGACCGAAACTGGCAGTGGCGTCGTCTACGACGGAGTTCCCCTTGAAGGAGTTGAGATCAAAATTGTTGATTCAATCGTCCACCTACGCGCACCCATGCTCTTGCGCACCTACCGAAATGCCACACATCCCATCACTAGTGACGGCTGGTTTCGCACGGGAGATATGGGCACTTTCAACAATGGCGTACTGCGCATCGACGGACGCGAAGGTGACCTCATTATTTCAGGTGGAGAAAATGTGTGGCCAGAACAAGTAGAAGATGTCCTCCGTCAACATCATTCAATTGACGACGTGTGCGTTGCAGGAGTGCCCGACCCACAATGGGGTCAACGAGTCACAGCATGGGTGGTATTGCGTGAAGATCAAGAACTCTCCACAGCAGAAGCCCGAGAGTTTGTAAAGAACGTTCTCCCGGCGCATTGCGCTCCTCAAACGGTTATCACTATTGGTGAAATACCACGCACGAACTTGGGCAAACCAAAACGCAGCGAACTCATTGCGAGCGTGTAAGAGATTTAAGCTTCAGCTTCAACAACGGGCCGGACACGAACCAACGTGATTCGTCGCCCTTCCACTGCATCAATGGTGAAGAGCCATCCGCCTGACTCGGTCTTTTCACCTACAACGGGCACATATTCAAAAGTGCCAAACAAGAATCCGGCCAGCGTGTCATATTCGCCCTCATCGAGAGAGAGTTGAAAATGTTCGTTGAAGTCGGACAAAGAGATACCAGCGTCTACAAGCGACTCGCCATTTGGCAGCGCAGTAATTTCTGGGTCTTCGTCATCATGTTCGTCAACAATTTCACCAACAAGTTCTTCGAGACAATCCTCAAGAGTTAACAAACCGGCAATTGATCCATATTCATCAGCCACGATGGCCATATGAAAATGATCTCGCTGCATTTCACGCATTAGTTTTGCAACAGGCTTGTTCTCAGGCAACACCACTGCGGTACGAACCAGCGAATCAACCACAGAGGAACCGTTGCCGCTTCGTATTGAACGCATCAGGTCCTTGGCGTACACAATTCCCAAAATGTCTTCACGACCTTCAGAATCTTGCTTCATGACTGGCAAGCGACTCACGCCGTGTTCAAAGGCAACGTCAAGTGCATCATCTATTGAGCATCCATCGTCCACGCTGATGATGTCGGGACGCGGAATCATGATTTCTCGCACCACAGTGTCACCGAACTCAATGATCGACTCAATGAGTTCGCGTTCCTCATGCTCAATGATTTCCTCTTCAGCGGCTGCTTCAACAATGCCGAGGAACTCTTGTTCTCCTACGAACGGACCTTGTTCTAGGCCCTTGCCAGGAATGATGATGTTGGTTAGACCAATGAGACCTCGAGACATCACTCGAAGGGGCCAAAAGGCCACCAGGACACCCGTGATTCGAGAGCTGGAAAGCGCAGCCCTGTCTGAGTTCATGATGGCATAGGTCTTCGGTACTGCTTCTGCGAAGACGAAGAACACCACCACGTTGAGAACTACTCCAATTGCTACTCCTGGAGGACCAAATAATCGACCCGCCACAACGCCGGTCAATGTGGCCTGCACTGTTTGGCTCACATTGACAGCCAACAACAACGGATTCACCCAACGTTCTGGATGCGCCACCAAAGTAAGCAAAGCGGATCCGCCTCGCGCTCCTGAATCAGCAAGTGCTTGTGCTTTTGGCTTCGATACGCGAGAAAGACCCATCTCGGCAATCGATAAAAAGATAAGGAAACCGAGCAACACCAAAATGGTGAGAAGCATGAACCAGTCAGCCGACGTTGGTGCGGCCGCAATCATTCGTCATGCTCCTGTCGAAACGCGGCGGGTGCTTCGCCCCGCCAATGATGTTCCTTCAAAATTCCAAGCTCTCGTTCTCGCATGTGCGCTGTGTCTGATTCGATTTCATGGTCATACCCAAGAACATGCAGCACACCGTGCACCACCAATAGTGCCAGTTCGTCGTCAAGAGTTCCGGCATGTGTTTCGAATTGACGCACAGCCACTGCAGGGCACACCAACACATCCCCCAACAAAGTAGGTACATCGTCATGGTCCGGATGCGGGCGAGCAGGACCAGCAGAGATTGCACCTGGCCCTTGCGCTTCGGCAATTTCTACCCCGTCTAGTGGAAACGACAAAACATCCGTGGGGCCTATTTTCCCCATGTGTTCAGCATTGAGCTCGGCAATGGTTTCTTCGTCAACGAAGTACAACGACAACTCACAAGCCCCTCGCACGCCTTCGGCCATCAACGCTGCAAGGGCCAATGCACGCCACTTCGGTAGGTCTACTGCGATGGCGTTCTGTTCGTCAGAGCAAAAGACCTCTGGCACTCCATCTCCTCCGGCACGACGAGGGGTATCTATACGCGGTCGAGAATCAGACACGAGGGTTGTTCTTTCGTGTGGAAGACCTCTGTTCAGTGTGGCCTGCTCGTTCATAGGCAGCCACAATGTCGGCAACAATTCGATGCCGTACAACGTCGGTGCCATCGAGATAAACAAAACCAAGAGAGTCGATGTTGCCTAACTTCTTCTCGAGACCAACCAGACCACTTCGTCCATCTGGTACATCGATCTGCGAAATATCACCCGTCACCACAACCTTTGAACCAAATCCAATTCGCGTGAGAAACATCTTCATTTGCTCCGGCGTGGTGTTTTGAGCTTCGTCAAGAATGATGAATGAGTTATTAAGTGTTCGCCCGCGCATGAATGCCAGCGGGGCTACTTCAATGGTTTGACGCTCAATGAGCTTTTGCGCAGCCTCAGCATCCACCATGTCATACAGGGCGTCGTAGAGCGGGCGCAAATATGGATCGATCTTCGCCATGAGGTCACCTGGCAAAAAGCCCAAGCGCTCACCTGCTTCCACGGCTGGGCGTGTCAACACAATGCGTTGCACTTGACGAGCATGCAGAGCCTGTACTGCCATGGCAACTGCCAACCAACTTTTGCCAGTGCCCGCGGGCCCAATGCCAAAAGTAACGGTGTTCTCTCGAATGCAATCCACATAACGTTTTTGACCCGCAGTCTTTGGACGCACCATTCGGCCACGTGAGCCCTTCAGGATGTCATCAGTGAGCACACTGCTTGGACGTTGCTCGGCACGCACCATCACGATGCTCCGGTCCATCACCGACTGGTCAAGTTGTTCACCGCTTTGCAACAACAGAACCATTTCCTCAAAAAGGCGACCTACTTGATGTGCCCGAGGCCCGGTGCATTGCACTTCATTTCCACGAACAACAACTTTGACGTCTGGAAACGATTCCTCAACCCGACGAAGAAGTTCGTCACGTTGCCCCAGAAGTTCTGGCATGAGATGAGTACCCGGCACTACGACAGTAACGGTGGGAGCAATTGCGGTCATTTCAAATCAGCCTACAGAGTCGCCCCGAACACCTCATTCCCCGATGAAACTCTTATTGCGTAGTACCTTCAAAGGGGTTCAAACAGGCGGTCGCCACATGTCAAAAGTTGATTTTCGCAGTGCGTAGGGCCTTTTCGCTTCTCTCCTGGCCTTGTGCACTTATTGCAATACTCCTTGGCGCGTTCCATGCCGTGTCCTCGCAACAAGACACCTCTCCATTTCTGGCCATTGCTATAGGGACATTCGTTGCCGGTCTCATCATTGGACTTCTCGTGCACCGGGCATCTCGAATCGTTGTCATGGTGATTTCAATCAGTGGTGCTCTTCTTATAGGCGCGCAGTACCTACCCCGCAGTCAGTCCTCGCTCGGCAG
The DNA here is from genome assembly GCA_947447175.1 of Acidimicrobiaceae bacterium. Lineage (GTDB taxonomy): Bacteria > Actinomycetota > Acidimicrobiia > Acidimicrobiales > Ilumatobacteraceae > UBA2093. Next base: position 4,060 of record CANFIM010000079.1, read on the forward strand.
CAAAGTTGGCATTGAATTTCTGTACGCACTCTCTCAACTAGTGCTCGCTCTTGGCCTCTTCTATGTGGTGCGGAGAAAACTTGCATCACGATCGCGCCACGTTGCTGCGGATGGATTCATCGTTGCCCTCGGAGCTTGGTTGATTTCGTGGGTAGTGCTTGTGCGTCCGTCAATCGCCACATCTACCGCCACTGCTCTTGTCACAACTCGCGGCCTCACTGTTGCCATCACAATGCTGGTCGTCTTCTTGCTGGCTCTTCTTGTGTTCTCCGACTCATCTCCTACACCTGCATCTGGCATGTTGGGATTAGCAGTGGGGTTGGACATCGTGTCCATCGTTCTTCGTGCAATTTCAAGTCGTGGCGATACCGCAATCAGTAGTGCCACCGTGCACGCTCCTCTGATTATGGCCATTGCGTTATCTGGTGCAGCACTCATGCATCGAAGTTCTCACACCGTTCTTTCGTCAGGTGTCCAGCGCATCTCTCCTCCACTCATGACTCGCCTTGTTACAACTACTGGCGCTTTGCTTGTACCAATCGTGGTGGTTGCTTCTACAAACCCGGACGGCGCCCAAGACCGCATCGTGCGCACTCTGTCGGTAGCAGTTCTCGCTTGCGCAGCCATGGTACGAATCGTGCAGTCTGTTCGCGCCAATGCAAAAACTCAAGCTCAGTTAATGAAGAACGCACTCACCGATTCGTTGACCGGGCTTCCTAATCGTCTTCTCATGCTTGAACACATTCAGTCCGCGGTGGAAGAAGCATGGAACACACGCCTTCAACCAACTGTTTTGTTCATTGATGTCGACAGATTTAAAAATATCAATGACAGCCTTGGGCACTCCACGGGCGATCAAGTGTTGACACATGTTGCACAACGTCTGCTGGGCGCAATTCCAGAGAATGCAACCGTCGGACGAATAGCTGGCGATGAATTTGTGATTCTTGATCCCACTACTGAATCGCCCACGCAGTCTGTGCTTCTTGCGGAAAAAGTTCTTGATGCGTTCCGAGACCCAATGTCTACTCCCGATGGAGACATGTTTGTTACCGCAAGTATCGGTGTGGCATATGCAGCACATGGTGTCGCTTTGCAAGCAGACGACCTCATGCGTCATGCCGA
>CANFIM010000080.1 GCA_947447175.1 Acidimicrobiaceae bacterium
TGCACACCGGCCATCACTCGCTTGCCAGCGGCGTCAAGAAGGATTGCTCCCTCCCCACGCACCGCTTCACTAATGAGTGCCTGTTGTCCGTGTGCATCACTGCCACTCCACAACACGGTGGGATGAAACTGGATGAACTCAAGGTCGCTGGCAGCAACTCCGGCACGCATGGCAAGCGCAATGCCGTCGCCGGTTACTGCAGGCGGGTTCGATGTGGATGCATACACCTGGCCATAACCACCCGTTGCAATAATCACTGCGCTTGCATGCACAATGCCCACGCTTTGCACGCCTCCGTTGCGGTCGAGCATTGCCACTTTCACACCAGCCACTGCACGCTTGCCGTCTTTGGTTTCGCCCAAAACTAAATCGAGGCCGAATGCACGCTCCACCACCTGCACACCAGCAAGTCGTACTGATTCGTCAAGTGTTCGTTGCACTTCTGCGCCCGACTGGTCACCACCGGCATGCACAATGCGGCGGTGCGAGTGTCCGCCTTCTCGAGTGAGCGCAACACCTTCAATTGCACCCGCATCAAAAGAAGCACCCAACTGCATGAGATATCGAATGGCAGTAGGCGCTTCTGTTACCAATGTGCGCACAGCCTCTTCATTGCACAAACCTGCGCCCGCGTCCAACGTGTCACGTACGTGATTCTCCAGTGAGTCCGCAGGGTCAAGCACTGCGGCAAGACCGCCTTGTGCCCAGTTGGTACTGCCCGCATCAAGAGTGTCTTTTGTAACCAACACCACGTCACGCACCGGGCGTGCAGCAAGGGCAGCAGATAGTCCCGCAGCACCAGAGCCGAGAATCACAATGTCTGTTTCCACCGACCACGTGGGTTCGGGAGCAGCAAGTTGTTGCGGTATGTGCTTATTCGCCGACACGAGAAGGAGTACCGATTGCGATCATTCGCTCTACCGAGAGACGAGCCTTGTCTGCAATGTCGCGAGGTACGTCAACAACATCGGTGCCATGAAGAAGTGCGTTTTCAAGCTTCTCTGGCGTAATCATCTTCATGTACTTGCACACAGCGGCACGGTTCACTGGTTCGAACACCGTGGTGACATTGACTTTGCGCAACTGATGCAACATGCCGGTTTCGGTGGCAACAAGAACTTTCTTTGCCTTCGTGGTGCGTGCTGCATCGAGCATGCCGCCCGTTGACAAAATATGCGTGCGCTCTGCAGGCACCACGCCTTCGGATGCGAGATACATAGCACTGGTTGCGCAGCCACACTCGGGGTGCACGAACAACTCAGCATCTGGTTCGCTGGCAACCATGGCCTTCAATTCAGACCCGTTGATTCCGGCGTGCACGTGGCACTCGCCCATCCAAATATGCATGTTGTTGCGCTTTGTCATGCGTTGCACATGAGCGCCAAGGAATTGATCGGGGCAGAACAACACAGGAACATCTGCAGGTATTGACTGCACAACTTCCACAGCATTTGAACTGGTGCAGCAAATGTCTGTTTCAGCTTTGACAGCAGCGGTGGTGTTGACATAACTCACAACAACGGCACCGGGGTGTTGCGCTTTCCACTCGCGCAACTGGTCGGCGGTGATGGTGTCGGCTAATGAACAGCCTGCACGCTCATCGGGAATGATGATTGTCTTGTCGTACGAAAGAATCTTGGCGGTTTCGGCCATGAAGTGAACGCCGCAGAAAATGATGGTGCTTTGCGGAACTGTTGCAGCAATGCGAGAGAGGGCAAGCGAGTCACCAACATGATGCGCAACGTCTTGAATCTCGGGCACCTGATAGTTGTGCGCGAGAATGACGGCATCTTTTTCGGCGGCTAATGCGCGAATGCGCTCGGCCCATTGCGTGTCGACAGTGGAAGTCACCCCTCAGAGGCTAGGAGTGCCTACGAACAATTGCGCCTTTGTGAAACGACGCACGTACTCCTAGGCATTGCTCGGCAGTGTGACCGGCGGATCAAACCAGAAATGGTGAATGGCTTCGGCAAGAGAGCCCGTTGCAGACCCAGGGTCACTCACCACCTCATCGGGCGTATCAGCGAATCGCAAGACACTGGCCACGCCGTGGTCTGCAACCACCACTACTAGGCGCACACGACGTCGTTGCGCGTGTTCGCTGGGTGCACCTTCTACTTCCCCATTCGGACCTAGCGGTGCAGCCCAACCCGTGGTGACGACTGCTCCGCAATCAAACATGCGAGCAAGCGCACTGGCTGGTGCGTCGAGCAACTCGTACACATCGGGGTGTTGCGACAAGAAACACACATTGGGCTCTGACACCGGACGGTCGGCAACGTTGATGCCATACAAACGAGCACCGGGTAATTCGAACGTGTCGATAAGCGAATGCAGTTTGGCTTCGACACCCACAGCAATATCGGTGATGTCGGGCAATTCAATAGTTGTATTTGGCTGATCCATATTCATGGCGCCAATGTGGACAGCCCGAAACTGGAACGGGAATTACGACGCCAAGAATTCCGACAGCGTGCGGGCACCCTTTGTAACAATTGAGCCGAACTTTGCGCCGGGGCTATTGCTCATGCGCTCAAGCGGACCCGACACTGAAATTGCCGCCACCACATCACCATGCGCATCAACAATTGGTGCGCTCACCGATGCAACACCCTTCACACGTTCTTCTACCGACTCAATCCATCCGCCAGCCGACAACTTTGCGCCCGACAACACGCGACCTGCAGAACCACGCGCGAGAGGAAACAAAGAACCTTCCGGAACAATCCAACGCAAACCATTTGGCGACTCAAGCGACACCACACAACGACGACCATCGGTTTCTGCAACAAACACCTGCACGCTTTCGCCCGTGCGGTCTCGTATCTCCGTGGCAATAGTTCGAGCTCGCGCAAGAAAGGGAAACTGCACAGCAGCGGCACGACCAAGACCAGCGAGCGTGGGCCCGAGGCAATACATACCTTCTTCATTACGACGAACGGCGCCGTGATCTTCCAATGCAGCCAACAAGCGATGGCACGTAGCGCGTGGAATTCCGGTGGTGTCGATGACTTCGGCCAATGACAGCGGACGTACAACAAGTGCATTCATCACCAGAAAGGCCTTGTCGAGAACTCCGACTCCTGATACGCTGTCCATTAGTTGGGAATGTTATCCCATATATTGAGAAATCAAAAGAACTCGAAAGGGACGCCATGTCGAACCCCATGACATTGCCGCAGAAGGTGTGGGACCAGCACGTTGTGCACCGCGCCGAAGGCGAAGCCGACTTGATGTACATCGACCTGCACCTCGTGCATGAAGTCACCAGCCCACAGGCCTTTGATGGTTTGCGACTCACTGGCCGCCCATTGCGCCGACCTGATCTAACTATCGCAACTGAAGACCACAACGTGCCAACAGCAGATATTCACTTGCCCATCGCAGACCCCATCTCGGCCAAGCAAGTGCAAGTGTTGCGCGACAACGCAGCCGAGTTTGGCTTCACCCTCTTCCCTATGGGTAACGAGCGCCAAGGCATCGTGCACGTGATCGGACCTGAGCAGGGTCGCACACTTCCCGGCATGACCATTGTGTGTGGTGACAGCCACACAGCAACGCACGGCGCATTCGGCGCGCTTGCATTCGGCATTGGCACCAGCGAAGTAGAGCACGTGCTTGCCACGCAAACACTTCCTCAGTCACGCCCGAAGTGGATGAGCATCACTGTTGATGGCGTAGCTCCTGAAGGCGTCACCGCAAAAGACATCATCCTTGCCATCATCGGCAAGATCGGTACCGCTGGCGGTATTGGTTATGTCATCGAGTATCGCGGTTCTGCCATTCGTGCACTTTCAATGGAAGGCCGCATGACTGTGTGCAACATGAGTATCGAAGCTGGCGCAAAGGCCGGTCTCATCGCACCCGACGAAACAACTTTCGAATACCTCAAGGGTCGCGAGCACGCACCAAAGGGTGCCGATTGGGATGCTGCGGTTGCTGCATGGAAAGAACTGAAGACCGACGATGGTGCGAAGTGGGATGCAGAAGTATTCATTGATGCATCAACGTTGAAGCCACACGTGAGTTGGGGCACCAACCCCGCACAGGTGCTTCCCATCGATGGCGTGATTCCTTCACCTGCCGATGCACCCGATGCAACAACGGCAAACACCATCGAGCGCGCGTTGGAATACATGGGACTCACCGCAGGCATGAACATGCGCGATGTCCCTGTTGACACTGTGTTCATTGGTTCATGCACCAACGGTCGCATCGAAGACATTCGTGCCGCTGCTGCTGTGTTGAAGGGCCGCAAGGTCACTGTGAAGCGCGCCATGGTGGTGCCTGGTAGTCACGCCGTGCGTAATCAGGCAATCGCTGAAGGGCTCGACAAGATTCTCATTGAGGCTGGCGTTGACTTCCGTGAACCAGGCTGCTCAATGTGTTTGGCAATGAACCCCGACAAGCTTGCCCCCGGCGAGCGTGCCGCAAGCACAAGCAACCGCAACTTTGAAGGACGACAGGGCCGTGGCGGACGCACACACCTTGTCTCCCCCGCCGTGGCTGCAGCAACCGCTGTAGCTGGTCACTTCGCAAGCCCAGGAGACCTCAAGTGAAAGCTTTCCAAATCGTTACTGGTACCGCTGTTCCGCTGAAGCGAAGCGACGTTGATACCGACCAGATCATTCCGGCCGATTGGTTGAAGCGCGTTGAGCGCACTGGCTTTGAAGCTGGCTTGTTCTCCACATGGCGCGATGACCGCAATTTCGTGTTGAACGACGAGAAGTATGCAGGCGCATCAATTCTGATTGCTGGGCCAAGCTTCGGCGTGGGCTCATCACGCGAGCACGCAGTGTGGGCAATTCAGCAATACGGATTCGATGCAGTGATTGCACCCAGCTTCTCTGACATCTTCCGTAACAACTGCACCAAGAATGGTCTTGCGCCAGTTGTGTTGTCTCAAGCGTCGGTTGATCAACTGTGGGCATTCATTGATGAGAACCCCAAAGTGGAAATTACCGTTGACATGGAACGTTTGACCGTTGAAGTTCCTGCCAAGGGATTCAAAGAGTCATTCCCCATGGATGCACCAACGCAGCACCGTTTCTTGAATGGCCTCGACGACATTGGCATCACCATGACCCATGCCGACGAGATCAGCGCATACGAAACGCGCCGCCCCAGCTGGATGAAGGCCTAAGCAA
>CANFIM010000081.1 GCA_947447175.1 Acidimicrobiaceae bacterium
AAGGCTCACGCGCTTGTAACCGCAAAGTTGAACTGCGCCCGTTCCACCACTAGAACACCGGGGAAAACAAAATCCCCCTCGAGAACCGAGAGGGATTTTCTTGGCGCGCTGGGAGGGACTTGAACCCCCAACCTTCTGATCCGTAGTCAGATGCTCTATCCATTAAGCTACCAGCGCAGGTTGTTGAGGTTTTGAGCCTATCGGCTCCCTCTGCCGGTGGCACCTACCAGCAAACCCTTATTGCAAAACGCTTTGCGAATATCCGAGGGCTACCACTAGCCCCACGCAGCCCATGAATGAGACCTCTTATATAAGGCCAAAGCTGCTTCTGCGTTGGTGTGGGCATCAAGCAACTGCTCTGGAGACGTAATGCCGATATTCCTCATCCACGACCGGTGAGCCTGCCAGTTCAACTGGAAGAGGCCGATGCAACATCCGCCGTTGTAGTTAGCCGCATTGAGCTGGCTTTCTCGCTTTGCCAACGCCAGCGCTCGAGCCTCAAGATGGTCGGGGAATACCTCGCGGATGATCGCAGTTGATTGCGCCACGGAGTAAATCTTTGCGGGCTTCAATTTCATGGTGGGCCCTGCGGCTGCCTCGGTCACCGCAGCACGCGGCAAACAAATGACGTCACCAATCAGCAACATGGAGTTCGTATTGGCCTTATTGACCTTGAGTAACAAAGACATTGCCACCTGCACATTTTTCGCAATGCGATTCCAGGAATCGTTTTTCTTCACCGTATAGAACTTCACGCATCCGGTGGCGACTCTGCCTGTGGATAACTGCACCATTCGTGTGTGCGGTGCAAGTGTTATTGCCGCGGTCGGCGGTGCAGCCCTCACCGGGGCTGGCGCACTGAAAGTCAGAGCGCCTGCAGCAAGAAACGCTGCCAGCAAACTGCGAATGCGTTGCATATGGCGGAGAGGGTGGGATTTGAACCCACGGTCCGCTTTAAGACGGACAACGCCTTAGCAGGGCGCCCCATTCGGCCACTCTGGCACCTCTCCTGGGAAGGAAGAAGTGTATCTGTGTCGAACGCAACTCTCCTCTCGGGCAATTTTTGAGCGCTTTGTTAAGCCTTCGTTTCGTCGCGGTTTGGGTGATTTTGTCCAACAAAACAAGGGCTAAGGTTCTGTCGTTCGGTGTCGCCGATGGCACCACAAATCAGGGAGAACACCTACATGAAGAAATTCTGGAAGCTTGCCGCAACGGCAGCAACCGCTTCGTTGCTGGTTGCCGCGTGCGGTAGCAGCAGTTCATCAGACACCACAGTTGCTAGCAGCGACACCGTCGCTAAGGGCGATGGTTTCACACTTGCAAACTTCACACCATTCGAAGGCGGCACAGTTGTTGACTGCGCACCAAAGAGTGGACCAATCAAAGCTGCATGGATCTATGTTGGACCCATCAACGACGGTGGTTGGACACAAGCACATCACGAAGGTTTGAAGGCTGTAAAAGCTGCACTTGGTGACAAAGTTGAAACCACCTACAAGGAAAACATTCCAGAAGGTCCACAGGTTGGAACAACCATCGATCAGCTCGTCGCAGACGGCAACACAATCATCTTCGGTACCTCGTTCGGTTTCCAAGATGCATTTGCAGCAGCAGCTGACAAGTACCCCAACGTTTGCTTCGAGTTCGAAACTGGTTACATCCAGAAGAACAACATGTCGCAGGCATACGGCGCTGGCGAAGACGGTGACTACCTCTCCGGTATGGCCGCTGGTGCAGCATCAAAGACCGGCAAGATTGGCTTCGTTGCGCCATTCGCAATTCCTGAAGTTATTCGCGGAGTCAACTCTTTCGCACTTGGTGCAAAGGCAATGAATCCGAAGGCAACTGTTCAGGTTGTTTGGACCAACACATGGTTTGATCCAGCAATCGAGCGCAAGGCAGCCGACTCACTCATCAGCGCAGGTGTTGATGCCATCGCTTCTGCTCAAGACTCACCAGCAACTGGTGAAGCAGCAAAGGTAAAGGGCATCCCCTGGGTTGGTTACGACTCAGACCAGAGTGCAAACTTCCCAACCGTTTGGCTCACCGCTAACACCTACCACTGGGGCGCGTACGAAACCGCTCGCGTGCAGGCAGCACTTGACGGTAAGTGGATCTCGGGTGACTACTACGGTGGCCTTAACGATGGATTCATCAAGTTGGCAACGTTTGGCAAGATTGTCTCTCAAGACACAGCTACTGCAATCAACAAGAAGATGGAAGAGTTGGCCAACAAGTCTGGTTCACAGTTCACCGGTCCAATCAAGTCGCAAGACGGCACCGTGAAGATCAAGGCTGGCGCAACCGCTAGCCATGGTGATCTCATGGGCATGGACTACTTGGTCGACAACGTCATTGGCGAATTGCCTAAGGGCTGATTTCAGCGACTTATTCGTAAGGAAGGGGGCGAGCCTTAGGGCTTGCCCCCTTCTTTTTTATACGGTGTAGGGAAGGGGTAAATATGAGTGACACCATCGCAGTCAAGATGTCCAACATCGTCAAGAAGTTTCCAGGCGTTATCGCTAATGACGGTGTGGAATTTGAAGCCAAAGTTGGCGAAGTGCACGCTCTCTTGGGTGAGAACGGTGCGGGTAAATCAACATTGTCAAACGTATTGACAGGTTTGTATCGACCTGATGAAGGCAGCATCGAATTACACGGTAAGAACATCACTTTCAGTTCTCCTCGTGATGCACTTAATGCCGGAATTGGAATGGTGCACCAACACTTTCGTCTCGTTCCATCATTCACAGTTGCCGAGAACGTTGTGCTCGGAGAAGACACTGGTGGTGTTTTCTTAAACACGGCTGACGTTATTGCTCAAGTTGAAGAATTATCGCAGCGGTACGGACTTGCAGTAGACCCTCGCGCACGCGTGTGGCAGCTCTCCGTTGGCGAACAACAACGTGTTGAAATTCTCAAAGTTCTCTATCGCGGTGCAAAGGTTTTGATTCTTGATGAACCCACTGCGGTACTCACTCCACAAGAAGCCGACGTTCTCTTCACAACCTTGCGTTCCATGGTGGCCGAGGGGCGCACCATTATTTTCATCTCGCACAAACTTGACGAAGTGATGGCCGTGTCAGACCGTGTCACTGTCTTACGCGGTGGAAAAACTGTTGGCACTATTAACACTGCAGGTTCTTCTACTCGCGAACTTGCTCGACTCATGGTGGGTCGCGACGTGGTGTTCGACCGCGTTGAGCGAAAGAACCCTGCACAGCCAGAACAACATGTTCTTGTAACGGTTGGGCTCTCTGCGCTTGATGACCGCGATAACAATGCGCTCAACGAAGTGTCGTTGTCAGTTGGTGCCGGAGAAATCGTTGGTGTCGCCGGGGTTTCTGGCAATGGTCAACGAGAACTAGCTGAAGTTCTTGGCGGCATGCGTGCAACAAGCGCCGGAACATTCCTCGTCAATGGTGTCGAAGTATCTGCTGGGCGTGTACGTCGTTCAATAGCTGCTGGTATTTCACACGTACCAGAAGATCGTTTACACACCGGCCTGGCTGCCGGACATTCTGTTGAAGACAATCTGGTGCTGAAGTCCTACCGCACTAACCCCATCTCAATTCGATCCATTCTGAATCGCAAAGCAATTCGATCAAATGCAGAACAAATGGTGACGCGTTACGACGTGAAAACTCCTGACACCGAGACACCAGTGCGCTTGCTTTCTGGTGGCAATGTGCAGAAAGTTCTTCTCGCTCGTGAATTCTCTGCTGGCCCAAAGGTTCTTGTGGCCGCATCTCCCACTCGTGGACTCGATGTGGGCGCAATTGAAACTGTGCGTGAGCGTTTGGTGGCAGCAGCCGATGATGGTGTTGGCATTTTGCTTATTAGCGAAGATCTTGAAGAGCTCTTGTCGCTCTCAGACCGAATTCTCGTGATGTACGAGGGTCGAATTGTTGGAAATCTGAACACACACGAAGCAACCCGTGAATCATTGGGCTTGCTCATGGGTGGCGCAACTGTCGGGGGACACACAGCATGAAATCTCCACTCCGTCTTGAACGTCGACTCACGCAACCACGCGCGCTCGGCTGGCAAGTACCACTTGTCTCTATTAGTGGAGCACTGCTGCTAGGCGCAGTAGTGCTGTTGCTCACGGGCAAGAACCCCATCGATGTGTATTGGCGCATCATTGAAAGTGGTTTCGCATCAAAGACCGCATTGCGCGGCACCTTGGTAGCGGCCACTCCCCTCGCCTTCACAGGAATGTGTGCAGCTGCAACTTTCAGAATTGGCATCATCAATATTGGTGGTGAAGGGCAATTCTTTGTTGGTGCAATCGGCGCTGCATATGTAGGCATCGCTATGGATGGCGCACCTATGCCTGTCATTCTCCTCAGCATGGTTCTCATGGGTGCACTTTTAGGTTCTGCCTATGCAGCACTGGTAGGAGTGTTGAAGGCAAAGTTCAACACCAATGAAATCATTACGTCGCTGATGTTGAACTACATCGCAGGCATCATGCTTGATTACCTCATCTTTGGTAGCAAGAGTTACTTGCGCGATCCCCGCTCTATGGGCTTCCCCACAGGAAAGGCATTGCCGAAGGGCTCATGGTGGCCCACGTTCAACCTTGGTAGCGCAGTGATTCCATTCGGTTTCTTGCTCGCAATTGTTATTGGCGGCGGCATCTTGTTCTTATATCGCCGCACTCGTTTCGGATTTGAAGCAAGTGTGATTGCAGATTCACCCGCAGCGGCTCGATATTCAGGCATGCGTACTCGCGCAAAGATCATTTCGGTGATGGCAATTTCTGGTGCCCTAGCTGGAATTGGTGGAGCCACTGACGTTGGAAACTTCCGACATGTTCTTGACGCAAAGGGTTTGCAGTTGGCTGGCTACGGATATACCGGCATCGTGGTAGCTGCACTAGCGCGCTTCAATCCATTCAGTGCAGTGTTTGTTGCCATCATCATCGGTGGTCTCACTAATGCTGGTTATGCATTGCAAGGACCCAATTTCCAAAGTGGCTTAGTAGGAACACTGCAAGGTCTCATTTTGTTTACAGCAGTTGCTGGTGAGGTGCTCATGAGGTACCGAATCCGTGTGCGCAACAACCAGAAGAATGTGGCGGTGGCATCGTGAATTCAAATATTTTGGTCATCATTGCTGCGTCGGCG
>CANFIM010000082.1 GCA_947447175.1 Acidimicrobiaceae bacterium
GCCACTGAAGCTGGCCCCAACGGCGCCAATGTTGGATTCGACTTTGCATGGGACGACATAGCTAACCCGCTCGGAACAAGTGCTTCTTTCCTTGAAACCGACGGCACCACCGCCAACAACTGCTCTGGCTCAACGCTTACGACCACAACAAAGACATGCAACTTTGTTTTTGACTACCGCATCAACGGCGCACTGCAGGCAAGCACCACTCATGCTGCTCGTTGGATCACCTGGACAAACCCCACCTCATATACGGGCGGCAAGCCGGTAGCAACAGGATGCAGTTCACCCACCAGCGGTGCAGGCAATCTCGGCAAAGCACCACTCACCTTGTTTGATTGCTTCAACTCCAGCAGCTTTGGTCAAGTGTTCAATGCAAAAGTCAGTGGACCCCTCACACAAGCACGTTTCTCTCTCACATGCCTTACCCCAAGCGGTACCGCGCCGTACGAGTTATATGCACTGCTCTATGAGTTGTCTGCAGATGGCACCACACTCGTCAGTGCCTCGCCTCTTAGTGCATCGCTTGTCAACTTGACGAAGTGTCCCACTTCAACAACTTGGAAATCAAAAACGTTCAAGGCTGCAGATTTTGCGATGACATCTATCGCCTTTAATAACGCACAAATCACTGCTGGCAAGTTCTACGGCATCTACTTCACAGGTGCAGGCGTGCCCGGCACTCCTCCTCCAGGGGCCGCTGCGGCAATGGCGGCCGCAAAAGCTGCCACCACAACAACCACTGTTCCTCGCACCACCACCACAACCACGCCGTGGAGCGCATTTAAAGGTGAGTCAAACAAGACAAAGACAACCACACCTTCAGCCACAGCGACCACGCCTGTTGCTACGAACACAGAATTCACATCACTTGATTCTGTGAGCATCAATCGCTCAGCAATTCGCATGATGACCCCTGAGCAGGTGGCGAAGTATGTCATCAATCCCCTCACGCCAAAGGTCTGCTTGGGTGCCGGCCGAAACCTGGTGCTGATTCACACGGGACGCTGTACTGCACACATTGCACTGCGTCGTAACGGCAAAGTGGCTGCCTTAGTCACTACCAAAGTGATTAGCGGAACAGTTGTTGCCAACGACACCACTGTTGCTCTGCCTGAACCAACCATTGCCTACTTTGTGGGCGGTAACTCAAAGGTGAAGGATTCATCACGTAAAGACATCTTCTCACTTGCTGCAACGGCAAAAACCTCTGACGCAGTTCTCATCACAGGGCATTCGGGCAACCTTGCAGGCGAACAAGCGAATCTTGTCACCCTCTCCAGTAAGCGTGCTGCCTCTGTCCGCGCATTGCTTCGAGGAAAGGGAGTCACAAAGACCATTGCAATTTGGAGCTTCGGAGCTGGGCTTCCCGTGACTAATTCAAAGTCAGAGAAAGACCAAAATCTCAACCGTCGCGCTGAGATTTACTTGATTCCTTAATCACCCAAGTCGGTGGCAGCACCGGCGAACTGCGATTGATACAGGCGGTAGTAGGCACCCTGCGCTGTCAACAATTCTTCGTGTGAGCCCTGCTCCACGATGCGACCCTGTTCCATTACCAAGATGATGTCTGCATCGCGAATGGTGGACAAACGGTGGGCAATCACAAAACTGGTGCGCTGTTGACGTAATGCCACCATGGCCCGCTGAATCAACACTTCGGTGCGCGTGTCCACCGAACTCGTTGCCTCGTCGAGAATAAGAATTGAAGGGTCAGCCAAGAATGCACGAGCAATGGTGAGCAATTGCTTTTCACCTGCGCTCACTGCCCCGCCTTCGTTGTCGAGCACCGTGTCGTATCCGTGCGGCAACGAGTGCACGAAACGATCAACATATGTTGCCTTTGCAGCCGCGCGAATTTGCTCTTCCGTTGCCGATGGATTTCCATAGGCGATGTTGTCGCGAATAGTTCCGCCGAACAACCATGTGTCTTGCAGCACCATGCCGATGTGCGAGCGAAGCTCTTGTCGAGAAATGCTCGAGATATCGCGGCCATCAAGCAAGATACGACCACTATTGAGTTCGTAGAACCGCATGATGAGGTTCACCAGGGTGGTTTTGCCGGCGCCCGTTGGGCCAACGATGGCAACTGTGGTGCCAGGTTGTGCCACCAACGACAAATCTTCAATGAGTGGGCGCTCGGGGTTGTAGGAGAAGTTCACATGATCGAACTCCACCAAGCCCTTCACTTCGCGCAATTCGCTTCGCGCTGGCTCAACACTTTCTTCCATCGCATCGATCACGTCAAAGACGCGTTCGGCTGATGCCACGCCCGATTGCAGAACGTTCATCATTGATGCAGTTTGAGTGAGGGGTTGCGTGAACTGTCGTGAGTACTGAATGAACGACTGCACGTCACCCAGACCCATGGCATGCGATGCTACGCGCACGCCACCGACAACCGCGATGGCCACATAGTTGAGGTTGCCCACAAACATCATGGCAGGCTGAATAGAACCTGACATGAACTGGGCATGAAAGCCAGCGTCGAACAATTTCTCGTTCGTTTCGGCAAATCGATTTTCAACATCTTTTTGCCGACCGAACGTCTTCACAATTGCGTGACCAGTAAAGGTTTCCTCAATGAGGCCATTCAATGCCCCGGTGTGGGACCACTGAGCAATGAAGCGCTTCTTTGACCGATTGGCGATCTGCTTCATCGACAGGATCGAAAGTGGCACCGTGACGATTGCAATCATCGCCAAGAGTGGCGAAACCACAAACATCATGACAAGCACACCAACGATGGTGAGCATCGACGTGATCAACTGGCTCAACGACTGCTGCAAACTCTGAGAAATATTGTCAATGTCGTTGGTAACGCGACTGAGCAGATCTCCGCGTGACTGCGCATCGATGTAACTCAGTGGCAAACGATGAATCTTCTTCTCAATGTCTTCTCGCAATGTGTACATAGTGCGTTGCACTACACCGGCCAACATGTAGGTCTGCGCATATGACAACAAGAACGACAACGCATAGACAGCCATCGCGAATTCAAGCGTGTGATGCAGTGAACTGAAATTGATACCACCAGTGGCCGGATTCGCCATGCGCGAACGAATGCCCGAATACAAAATGTTGGTGGCATGACCCAAGATGCGAGGGCCGGACACCACCAAAGCAACGCTGATCACAGCGAGCAACATCACGAATGCAACAAGGACCATCTCCTCGGCCATGAGACCCATGAGTCGCTTTGCCGTGAGACCAAAGTTTTCTGATTTCTCTACGGGCATGCCCACCACGTGCATGCGGCTGTTACGCAATTCCGAGCCGGACATGGCTGGCGCAGCTTTCTTTTGCTTGTCGCTCATTGCACGCCTGCCTGCACTGTTGCTTGAGATTCCACGATTTCCACATATGTAGGGCACGAAGTGAGCAACTCATCATGGGTTCCGAGTCCCACGCATTCGCCGTCTTCGAGAACCATAATTTGATCGGCCTCGCGAATGGTTGACACGCGTTGCGCGACCACCACAACCACCGAATCACGAACATGTGGAGCAAGAGCTGCGCGCAGTCGTGCATCGGTCGCAAGGTCGAGCGCAGAGAACGAGTCATCAAAGAGATAAATCTCGGGTTGACGAATCAATGCACGAGCAATAGCCAGACGTTGACGTTGTCCGCCCGACACATTTGAGCCACCTTGCGCAATGGTGGCTTCAAGCCCACCCGGCATGGCGCGTACGAAATCTTCCGCTTGTGCAATGCGCAATGCATTCCACATTTCCTCCTCTGTGGCATCTTCTTTTCCATATTGAAGATTGCTTGCCACAGTGCCACCGAATAGATATGGCTTTTGAGGCACAATGCCCACGCGAGTCCACAGAGCTTCGGGCGCAAGATCGCGCACATCAACTCCATCAAGGCGCACTGAACCTTTCGTTGCGTCAAACAAACGCGGCACCAAGTTGATCAGAGTGGTTTTTCCGGAACCGGTGCTTCCGATCACCGCAAGTGTTTCGCCGGCTCGCACCGTGAATGAAATATCTTGCAACACGGGCCGCTCGGCGCCGGGGTAGCTGAATCCAACATTGTCGAACTTCAATTCAGCGGTAGCAGCAATGTCAGTGATGGGGTTCTGCGACACCACTACCGAAGTTGGAGTCATCAGCACTTCCTTGATGCGCTCCGCGGAAACAGCTGAACGCGGAATGAGAGCGGCCATCCACGTAGTCATCATCACCGACATCAAAATCTGAGTGAGATATGTGAGGAATGCAATCATTGCGCCAGGCTTCATGAGGCCATCGGAAATGCGGTTAGCACCAAACCACACCACGGCGGTACTGGAGAAGTTGATGATCAATGTTGCCGTTGGGAACATGAGTGCTTGCAAACGACCGCCCTTGAGGGCTGTTTGCGTAATGGCGGCGTTCGCTTCAGCAAAACGCACGGATTCTTCGGGCTCGCGCACAAATGCTCGCACCACACGAATACCGGTGAGCTGCTCCCGGAGAATTTCATTGATGCGGTCGATGCGTTCTTGCATGCGACGGAAAGTGGGCACCATGCTTGAAATCACAATGCTCAGAACAACGGCCAAGATAGGAATGGACACCATGAGAATGCGCGACAACCCAAGGTCTTGATGCATGGCCATCGCAATTCCGCCAATGGCAGTGAACGGAGCGCTGAGGATGAGCGTGCAGGTCATGAGCACCAACATCTGCACCTGTTGCACGTCGTTGGTGATTCGCGTGATGAGTGATGGAGCCCCGAAGAGGGCCACTTCTCGGGAAGAGAAATCATTAACCTGATGGAAGAGACGTTGCCGGGTGTCGCGACCGAATCCCATGGCCACTTTCGACCCGAAGTACACCGCCGACACCGACAGAGTCACCTGGGCCAACGTGACCAGCAGCATGACCCCGCCCATTCTCCATATATATGGAACATTGGAGGTGACCGCATGGGTAACGGGGTTGATCTTGCCGATGACGCCATTGTTGATGATGTCGGAGTTCAGCGTGGGTAGATACAACCCGGCAATGGCCTGAAGTGCCTGGAACACCACCACAATCAGAAGCCACTTTTTATATTTTCCGAGCGATTCTGAGAGAAGACGTTTCAACATGCGATTCTCCATCGTACTTGCCGTCTACAGATAACCGA
>CANFIM010000083.1 GCA_947447175.1 Acidimicrobiaceae bacterium
ACCCGAATATCGGTGATATCCCGTGCTGAAAGGCACAGGTTCACGGGGATAGCGGGCACAGAGAAAGGCTAGTGAGCCAACTACGGTAGAGACATGCCGACACAGCGCCCAGACCGCAACCTCGCCCTTGAACTTGTCCGCACCACCGAAGCCGCCGCAATGGCTGGCTCACGCTGGGTAGGCCGTGGAGACAAGAACGGAGCTGACGGAGCCGCTGTTGATGCAATGCGCACCGTGCTTGCCACCGTGCCTATGAGCGGCATTGTGGTGATTGGTGAAGGCGAAAAAGACGACGCGCCAATGTTGTTCAACGGCGAAGAAGTAGGCGACGGTTCACACCCACTTACTGACGTGGCTGTTGACCCCATTGACGGCACATCACTCACTGCTTCAGGTCGCGGCAATGCCATTTCGGTGATTGCAGTTTCCGAGCGCGGCACCATGTTTGATCCGGGCCCATGTTTCTACATGGAAAAGATTGCCGTTGGTCCAGAGTCTGTTGGTTCCATCGACATCACTGCTTCTCCTACTCAGAACTTGAAGTGGGTGGCAAAGGCCAAGGGTGAAAGTGTTCGCGACCTCACCGTGATGATTCTCGATCGCCCACGTCATGATGATCTCATTGAAGAAGTGCGGGCATCTGGTGCTCGCATCAAACTCATTTCCGATGGCGACATTTTCGCTGCCATCGCAACATGCTGGCCACGCGCCGGTGTTGACATCATGTTTGGCATTGGCGGCACACCTGAAGGTGTTGTTGCTGCGGCTGCACTGAAGTGCATGGGTGGCGAAATTCAAGGCCGCTTATGGCCACGCAACGACGAAGAGCGCAAAGAAGCAACCGATGCGGGTTACGACCTCAACAAAGTCCTCAGCACGAATGATCTTGTGCGTGGAGACAACTGCTTCTTTGCCGCCACTGGCGTGACCGATGGTGAATTGCTCACCGGTGTTCGCTTCACCCCTGGCGTGGTGCACACGCAGAGCCTGGTGATGCGTTCACGCAGTGGCACTGTGCGCCTCATTGACGCACAACATCGCCTCGACAAGATCTCGAAGTTCAGCGAAATCGACTACAACTAGTTCGGCCAACCCGGAGTGTCGGCATCTAGTTGCACTCCCATTGTGTTGAGGAACCCGGCAACCATTCGGTAGCTGCCTGCGAGCAACACCAGTTCCACCATCTGCGCGTCGCTCCAATCGCTCTTCAACGCATTCCATGTTCCTTCTGAAACACAGTTGTCTGCGCATAAGTCATCCACCATTGCAATCAATGCGGAATCCTTTGACGACCACGTTGTTGCACTCTCTTGTGCCAATGCGGCAATTTCATCATCGGTCAAGCCGCATTCGCGACCAATCAGCGTGTGTTGTCCGAACTCATACACCGACCCCGTGCGCCAACCCACTCGCAGAATCACTACTTCGCGTTCGCGCGCTGGTACGAGACCTTTGTTGAGGAAGTAACCGCCATACGTCATGAATCGCTTCAGCAACTTGGGGTGATGCGCCATGGTGCCAAAGATGTTGAGCGGCTGCCCGCCCCCATTCTTGATGCCGCCGGCGAGGATCTCGGTAAGTTCTGGCGTACTGGCCGTGAGGGGCTGTAAACGTGGGGTGGTGGGTCGATCAGATGATGAGGAAGCCATGCCGAAATGTACATCTTGTGCCACCCATTTTCTAGATTGACGGTGTTACAGAAACGAAGGGGTCGCCATGGTCAATGTCATTAAGAGCAAGTTCGAAGGTTCAGGCAAAGAAGGTGACTTCTCCTGGATGATCACGCAGCCGCATCATGAGCGCACGTTGTTCATCTTCAATGACAACGAAGGCGAGTTCTACGACCACTTCAACGGTGGTAGTCATACCTGCGGAAAAGGAGGCGGCAACGCAGGAATTCGCCCGTATCAGTGCAAGCCTCATGAACGCGCCACCGGCATCCCCACCGGAACGTATGATCACGGACCGCACCACATGGGATACACATCACTTGATGACCACGTGAAAGAAGTGCTCGCAGATGCCTTCACGCAGTTAGAAGCCCTGTTGAAATCAGGACGTTTCGATTCTGTTGCCTTTAGCTGGGATGATGAAACAAAGTTGGGCGGCCGCATCTTTGAGACCGCCCAACCAGTTCGCGATTACATCGTTGAAAACATCATCGCCATCGCTAATCGCTGCTAACACCAGCCGTCAAACTCCACTGCGGCTTGCAGAGTTAACCGATGCAAGTCCACCAGTTCTGCACGCGAGAGACGTGATCCTGAGTACCCGCCCGCCAGTACGAACGCCACGGGAACCTTCGCTTCTGCTGCCCAATGGAACACCATTTTCTCACGCTGATAGAGATCAAATGTGGTGATTCCGTCTACGCCACCGGTGTTGCAATTCTCGTGCGGATCCATGCCTGCGTTGTACAACACAACATCAATTGATGAGGGGTCAACAATTGATTTCAGTGCTGCACGAATGTCATCCAGATATCGCTCGCCATTTGACATGGTGAGTTGCGCATTCGCACGCGATTCATAAGAATCGAATGCGCTTACCGACACATCCACTTGCTCAATACCCTCTCCCGTTTTGATCAAACTTGCTGTGCCGCCACCACAATGTGCATCTAAGTCGACAATGACAACTCGCTGTGCACCCTGCGCCAGCAGGACGCGAGCTGAGATAATCAGTCCGTTTGCTGTGCAGAAACCTGCACCGAAGTTCTTTCGAGCGTGGTGAATACCACTGCTCAAAGATCCTGCGTTCTTGCCCGTTGCAAATGCAGTAGTTGCCGCAGCAACTACACCACCTGTGCTGTGCAAAACAGAGTTCGAGAGGTCGCGAGACCACGGACCTAATCCGTTACGGTCGGCCGCAGCCTCTGGACGCCCCTGAAAAATGCCCATTGTGTATTGCACGCTGTGTGCCAAACGGAATTGCTCTTCTGTCGCCGGTTGAGGTGCACAGATTTCAAGTCCTTCAATGGGGTTCGTAATGAGAGACATTGCGATATCGCGAGCTTTCTCGCGAGTGTCTACTCCGTAGCCCTCGCAGTTATATGCCTCGCTGTAGAACGTTTTGACTGACATGTTGTTTCCTTTCGTGTTGTGATGTTTGAGATTGATCTGTAATCGCTCGTTATGCGAGCTGACTACCGATTGATCGAATGACGTATGAAATGTCCAAGTAATTGCGCTGCAACCACTGCTCTACGTCCGTATGCATTTGAAGAACCGTTGATTCATCGGTCTTCAGTTCTGACGATGCAAACCAACGAACTGCGTCTGCCGCGTAGATCAATCCTGCGATAGGTCGCACATCGCGAATCTTTCGCAGTGCCTCTAAGTGGTCCCACCCAGTTGCGATCATGATTGCGTATAACGCAGATGGACCACGGTTCACACCCATGTGGCAATGCACGAGAATCTTGCGTTCTGGGTCTTGCAAAATTTCAAATGCCATTGCAACGAATGATTCGAACCACTGATTGCTTCGCTGCCCGCCGTTGTCGTCAACACCAAACCAACGCGATGTGATTTGTTCGGAATTCGTATGGATGAACTCCGAGTCGTCTGCCTCACCGCGCATATCGAAGACGTCGGTGATGCCTTCTGCTTCCCAAATGCGTAAGTGCGCTTCTGCCGCACTGCGGCTATATGGAAGATCGCCGCTGACCGCCAATTGGTCGTTGACCCAACAAATTTGTCGCCAAATTGTTGCGGGTGATTCCGGACGTGCCGGACGCTGTAGTGAGAGTGATGATGACATGTACTTCCCTTTCGAAGTAGGGACCGCAACCCGTTGTTGCTGCCTCTACCCACTTCGACGGGGCTACACGAGGGTTTTCATCATTTAGAGAATTTGGCCACTGCCTTCTGTACTGCCTTCACCACGGCCAGGTCGTCGAGCAACCCCACTTCAGACCATCTGTCATGGCGAGCATCATTTGGCTCCATGACATAGAGGCACGCAGCGTGGATGAGCCGATTCAGAATCTTGTTCGGTAATCCCCTATTGGAGGGCTTATTGGCCTGTATCCACCGCAAGTGCGCCAACCCCTTCGCAGCTTGCTGCTGGTGGGCTCGAGAACTGGTCCCCACTAGTTCCAAGTAAGCGATGGCTCCCTCAACGGGATTCGACACAACGGACGTTTCATCGATGCGACCGATCTCATGCACAAATTTCGACCCCGTGCGCAATGACACCTGCTGCAATACAAATGAAACAGAACTGAGAGCTCCAGGCTCTCCGTCAGAACCCAATAATTTCTTCAGGTAATTCGCCAAAGACGTGGGGCTCTTCCCGCACTCCTTCGCCAATTCTGTGATTGTTTCACATTGACCAAAGAATCGCTGGCGCAGAATCTTCTGGTCTTCTAGCTCCGGCATTATCTGCCACATGGCTGATGCAATGAGGTCAACCATCGCTTGTTCTTCCTGCGCGATGAATTCATTTGATAAACCATGCAGCGGAATGCGCCCGGCCCGATGGTCATAATTATCGTGCAGACGTGGCCCCTTGAGAGCCTCAATCTCAGATGCCCATACCTGCAGACGCTGGTCTCGCGCTCTGTACTGTCGAAGAGAATCAAGGACAAGATTCTTAATCTTCCACGTCATAAACGCTTCTGGATTCAGAATTTCTTCTTTGGCCATGGCACGATGCAACTCTTTGAAGGCCTTCGCCGCGATGTCATCTGCCTGGTTGTGTAAGCCAAGATCTTGATATCGAGCTGTTGTGCGTTTTGCAATACGTTGCGCAACTTCAAACGTGATTTCCTTCGCCATTTGCTCAACTTACTCAATTTCTTCCTGTGGGAATTACTTCCAATTGGTGAAAACCGCATATGACTGCCGTCGATGTAGTTATGACACCAAATAACTCAGACTCCATCTTTTCAATCACCCTTGACGACATTACGGAAGGTCAATTCGCAGGCGAAGTCCTCGGAATGTTCGAGTGCGGCATGGTGAAACTGCACCTCGTCTCACTTGACGACCCATCTATCCCATGTAATGGACCCAGCATCGTTGAACTTGACGTTGTGAACTACGTAGCAATATTTCGAAGCGACTTCATTGCAGACATCTTTAGTTACATCGAGGCGGCACTTGCAGGATCAGT
>CANFIM010000084.1 GCA_947447175.1 Acidimicrobiaceae bacterium
AACCGATGGCGCAGTGCGCCAGTCAGTGATCTCAGCAATCTGCACGCTGTTCGGTGCTTCGTTAATGAACTCCATCATCGTTTCTAATTCTGATTCCATCACCGATGCACACACAGAGAACACACAGCCGATTGACCCTTCTGATCTATTGGCAACTTTTACGCAATCACTTCGTAGCCCCGTAAAGCCAAGCCGTGCACATTCACCAGTCGTGGAGACTTCTGCATACATTTTCCCCACAACTCACGATGAAATCAGAGATGCCCTCATCGCAGCGAGTGAATATGTGATTGCCCGGTCTGGGGTGCATCGGGCAACTGTTTCCCGTATTGCACGACGTGCCGGAGTCAGCGTTGGAGCAATTTATGGCCTCTATGAAAATAAAGAGTCCCTAGTAAGCGACTGCCTAGAAGTTCTCTTTCCCCCGCAGGCACGACGCGAAGTTGATGAGTGGTCGAAAGTCTTTACTGCTGTCGATCAACGCTCAGCGGTGACCGACATTCTCGCTAACTACATGTCGCCATCGTTCGAACAATGGCGTCGATTCCGCTTGGAAAGTCTGATAGCGGCTCGCCATTCCTTCCCTATTGCTCAACAACTCAACACCTACGCGATGCAGAGTCGTAAAGCAGTTCTCAAGGCTGCAGCACAAGCGCCTGAGACGGCGTCTATTCGTCCGTCTAACGGGATGGCCGCGCGATATGCCGTTCTCGGCTTATCAATATTTGAGATTGTGGACCCCACTATTCGCCAACTTGATTGGCGTTGGATTCCGCTTCCCTAACGGTTCTAGGGTGGGCGAATGCTCGCTGAACTCGCATCACAAGTCCGCTCTGGCGCCATCGACCCCGTTGACCTCGTCAATGAAAGTTTGAAGCGCATTGAGGCCAATAAAGATCTCAATGCAGTTGTTGCTGTTTATGCGGAAGAAGCACTTGCAGCGGCGAAGAATCACTCTCGTGTGGGCGCTATGGCTGGTCTTCCACTTCTTGTAAAAGATATGGCACGCGTCAAAGGACATGTGACTGCAGCAGGTTCGTTGCTCTATGCAGACGGACCTGCAGACGACGTTGATGACACTGTGGTCGAGCGACTTCGTGCAGCTGGCGCAATCGTTATTGGCCGTACAAACAGCCCAGAGTTTGGCGCAACGGCATACACCTCAAACAAAGTCTTTGGCACCACAGTCAATCCGTGGAACAAAGAGAAATCACCAGGTGGCTCTAGTGGTGGCTCCGCCGCATCGCTTGCCGCAGGGCTCTCACCGTTAGCAACAACATCCGATGGTGGTGGCAGCGTTCGCGGGCCTGCATCATGTTCTGGACTTGTTGGATACAAACCATCGATGGGTGCGATTGGACGCAATGTATTGCCTCGCTGGATTGAGTTTTCAACACAAGGTGCGTCAGGCAGCACTGTTGCAGACGTGTGGTATGAAGCAGGCGTCACCTTGGGTGCCGCACGCGGTGACTACTTGTCTGTCCCACGAAGCGGTGTTGACCTTGCTCCACAAACCCCTACCCGTGTTCTTGCAGTGCGTACATTCCGTACTGATGTCGACCCCGACATTGAAGCAAACTTTGAAAAGACTCTTGATGCAATTGCGCGTAGTGGCATTGAGGTTGTTCGTGTTGATTCACCTACTAACAACGACACATTCTGGGGATGGTTCAGTATCTCCACTGCTGAATTAGTACAGAGTCTTCGGCATGAAGAACATCGCTGGGATCAACTCAATGATTATGTGCAGGCGCAACTCCGCTTTGGCGAAAAAGTAACCATGGACCAATACATCACTGCACAGCGCCTACGCCATGAGGTGTCAGCCCGATTTGATGACCTACTCATTGACAACACGGTCATTGTTACCCCAACATGCAACGCTCGCGTGTGGCCAGCTGAAGGGCCACTACCCACGCGAGTTGGTAATACCGATGATGTTGTGGGAGCAATGAACACTGTTGATAGCAATTTCACTGGTCACCCTGCAGTGAGCGCTCCGATGGGACTAGACGACAATGGCGTTCCCTGCGGTATCCAAATCATTGCCCCACGCTTTCGAGACGGATTAGCACTTGGACTTGCAGCACATCTTGAAACCATCCAACCCTGGCCATTGGTAGCACCCGGATATTCTCAATTTTCACTGACATAACATTGCGACAACACATTGACGTGTTCCATCACTAGCGTGTGATTGCCGTTGGGCAATTTATGAAGGTTTTTGCCGCACTCGTTTTCATTGTGACTTCTCTTGTGACTGGCATCTCCGCTGTCCAAGGTGACCAAACCCAATTCGTTGGTCCCAGTGTCGTAAATATGCCCGCTTTGTCGTCTCTTGCTGCCGGTGAATCACACACATGCATCGTGCGAAATGAAAACGTGTGGTGTACGGGAGCCAATGCCCAGGGGCAATTAGGAAACGAAACGTTTACCCGCACCACTGCTTTTGCAGCGTCACGCATGATTGATGCCCGAAGTGTGTCAGCCGGTGGAAATACAACTTGTGCCGTACGAACCGATACAACGTTGTGGTGCTGGGGAACTATTGATTCATCTCTTGACATTGTTGGCGGCATCACTCGTAGCAATGTCGCTGTTCCCACCAAATTGCCGTTCATCAATGTGAAATCAGTTGCAGTGGGTGCACAACATTCCTGTGCATTACTTCTTGATGGTGCCGTGTGGTGCTGGGGGTCAAATCGATTTGGCCAATTAGGGAATGGAACAACAACTAGTTCTGTGATTCCCGTACTTGTTGTAGGTCACACTTTTTCGTCAGTCGCCGTGGGTACAGACGCAAGCTGTGCCGTCGACGTGAAGAATGCCGTGTGGTGTTGGGGGTCGAACGCATTCCATCGTCTTGGATTACGAGGTAGTTCTTCTCGCACGCTTCCCACCAAAGTTCCGAAGGTGATGGCGCAGTCCGTGGTCATTGGTGATGCTTTCGCTTGCGTCATTACCACCTCGGAAAAGATCCAATGCTGGGGGCGCAACAATTACGGGCAATTGGGGTTGAGCGCCGGCTCATCTCGTATCTCCCCTCATTCTGTGTCAATTAAGAAACCTCTCACACTTGTTGCAGGGCAAGAATTTGCATGCGCCACAACACAGGCCGCAACCACGTGGTGCTGGGGGCGCAACAGATTCGGACAATTAGCCAACAACTCGAACATTGCAAAGTGGAAACCGCAAAAAGTTCTTACCAGTGCTGCAATGGGCACCATCACTTCAATCACTGCTGGTGCATCACATGCTTGCGGTCTCAACCCCACGTCGTCTGCATTGTGGTGCTGGGGACAAGGCACGTCTGGGCAACTTGGTGACAGTGCAAGTGCTCATCGACCAAGCGGCACCATCGTGTGGCAAAACGGCGTGTCGCTTCAATCGATTGGAACAGATTCTTCTGCACGCCTCGTTGTTACTGGTGATATTTCCTGTGACGCTGCGCGTCGTTCGACATACGGCGTTGGGGCAGACGGTGCCCAATGTGGAACTGAAGCCACCGCAAATCTTGCAGTGTCCCTGAATCCCGATGGCGTGCTTGCACTCGGCGATCTTCAATACGAGGGTGCGTCGTTGACAGATTTACAGACGTATTACGACCCAACTTGGGGTCGATTGAAGTCAAAGACTTATCCATTGCGCGGCAATCATGAATATGTCACTAGTGCTGCAGCCGGATACGTTGACTATTTCGGTCCTATTTCGCCGTCGTATTGGACAACGAATGCGGGTGGATGGCGAATTATCGCTGTTGATTCCTGGTGCCAGGGTCTTCTCTTCGCGGGTTGTTCTGCAGCATCGCCACAAACAACTTGGTTAACAGCCCAACTGAAGCAAGCACGCGACGAAAGCAAGTGCGCTTTAGTTGTGATGCATCATCCGTTTGTTTCCAGTGGCCCGTTTGCTACACCTTCTGTTCAATCTCTTTGGAAAGCAGCAGTAGCCGGAGGTGCTGACCTTGTGATGACTGGCCATGACCACCACTACGAGCGATTTGCTCCGTTGACAGAAGATGGCACTGTTGCAACAAGCGGAGGAACCCCACTCATCATCGCTGGTCTTGGCGGAGCACCCACCTACTCATTACGCGAAACTGCGTTGGGTAGTCAGGCAACAGATAACAGACAACACGGCGTTGTATTGCTAGAACTCACGCCACGTCGTTTTTCGTCATCACTTGTTAGTGCAGCAGATGGAGTACCGGCTGATAGTTGGTCGGCGCCTTGCACGCCGTAGACAATTAACTAAACGTTGGCACCAAAGCCACTTTGCCGGCAATCTTTCGATTCTGAAGATCACGCATCGCTTGCACTGCTTGCGACATGGGGTACGACACAGGTTCTACAGGATGTAGATTTCCCTTGGTGATTTCTCCGAGAACTTCAATAAGCATCTGAGAGTTAGCTTCGTAGTTCTTTAACATCCAAGCGCCCCAATCAACACCCACCACAGTACGGTTCGTGAGAAGAATGTGATTGGCAGGCAATTGCGGAATTCCGGCAACGAAACCAACGACCAAGTACTGACCACCGGGTGCAAGTGCTCGCAAACATTGCGCAGCAAGGTCACCGCCAACGGGGTCGTACACCACGTCGAGTCTTCCTTCGGATAACTCACGTGCACGCACCTTCACGTCTTCAGTCAAGACATCAATAGTGGCGAATGCGCCTTGCTTCATGGCTAGGTCACGCTTTTCTTGTGAAGACGCCGCAGCAATCACTTTCATTCCGAGTGCAGCTCCAAGGTCAACTGCAGCAAGTCCAACACCGCCACCTGCACCCAACACCAACATGGTGTCACCTTCCATCACTGCAGCTCGATGATTGAATGCAAACCACGCAGTGAGATAACTCTGCATAAAGG
This sequence comes from Acidimicrobiaceae bacterium, assembly GCA_947447175.1. Classification (GTDB taxonomy): domain Bacteria; phylum Actinomycetota; class Acidimicrobiia; order Acidimicrobiales; family Ilumatobacteraceae; genus UBA2093. The sequence continues at coordinate 4,870 of CANFIM010000084.1, forward strand.
TTGCGCCTTGACCATCAGAGAGCTGTTCAGGAATGCGAAGTGTGCGACGAGAATCCACCACTGCTTCGTCAGAAAATCCGCCATTTCCAATTGGCACAAATACTCGATCTCCAACTCGCACATTCGTGACACCAGACGAGACCTCTGTGACTCGACCAACAACTTC
>CANFIM010000085.1 GCA_947447175.1 Acidimicrobiaceae bacterium
CGAAGAATTTCAGAAAAAGTTGCCGAGGCTGGAATCACTGTCACAGCCCTTCCCCAGACCAATCTGTTCCTCCAGGGTCGTGGACAAATAAGCCACATGCCACGTGCAATTGTTCCTATCGCTGAACTGCAATCAGCCGGAGTATGCGTCGCAGCCGGAGCTGACAATTTACAGGACCCCTTTAATCCGGTGGGGCGGGCAGACCCTCTTGAAATATCTTCACTTCTGGTGACCGCTGCTCATCTCAATACAAATAATGCTTTCAACATGGTCACATCGTCTGCTCATCACGTTGTCCACGGACATCCGTCGAGCATCACGGTGGGCAGTGCAGCAAATCTCGTTGCCATGAAGGCGACTAATGTACGAGAGTCAATCGCGATGGGGCCCCCCGACAGATTTGTCGTATATGGCGGCGTCGTACTGACCGAACAAATACGTAACAGAAAGTAAACCTTTGCGTCACATCACGCCAACCTTCATGAATTATCTTGAAGCGCATGCAGGACACGATCGGGTTCACTCCGACAGCAGAAATACCCATGAATAGTCCTAGCAACTCCACTCTCCTCGATTTCGCTCAAGTTTCAATGACTTTTGAAGATGGCACCCGAGCATTGGAAGACATTTCGTTTTCCGTTAAAGCTGGGGAATTTGTCACCGTTGTTGGCCCGTCTGGCTGCGGCAAATCAACACTTTTACGCATTGCTTCACACCTAGAACACAACACCGGGGGCGTGTGCACCGTTGACCGCGACAGCATTGGATACGTATTCCAAGATGCAACTCTTCTCCCATGGCGCACAGTCGAGCGCAACGTTGAACTGGTAGCGGAATTGCACAAAGTAGGAAAAGCGGAACGCGCTCGTCGCTCTGCCGAGGCCATTGAACTGGTGGGTCTCAAAGGATTCGAAACAAAATACCCTCGTCAACTTTCTGGCGGAATGCGAATGCGAGCATCTCTTGCTCGTTCACTGGTAATGAAGCCAAAAGTGTTTCTTTTCGATGAACCATTTGGTGCACTAGACGAAATCACGCGCGAGCGTCTCAACGGCGAGGTGCTGAATCTCTTCGAACATGAGGGTTTCGCCGGCTTGTTCATCACACACTCGATTACTGAAGCTGTCTATATGTCCACTCGCGTTCTCGTCATGTCCGCACGTCCTGGAAAAATTGTGCAGGAATTCAATATTCCCTTCGCCTATCCACGATCACACGACCTTCGGTACTCACCAGAATTTGCAGAACTCTGTGGAGAGATTTCGCATGCACTACGTGGGGCGCACCAATGAGCGAGCTCAACACCACCAGCGTCATTGACGAAGTAGTTCCCGACCAGAAACAGCGCATCGCTATTCGTGATTACGCCGGACCAGTTGTTGTGTTTGCTGCGTTCATCGGCCTCTGGTATTTCGTTGCCGAAATTGTTCTTGCCCCGCAAAAGCGATTCTTGTTGCCTGTGCCACACAAAGTGATTTCAGAAGGTTTCATGGTGTGGCATTCGGGGTCAGATCGTGGCCTTCAACCAATTCTTCGCTCGTTATGGGATTCAGCCAAGATTGCCCTTATTGGCCTCGCAGTCACCATTGTTTTAGGAATGGCACTTGCCGTCATCATGAGCACAAGTCGGTGGTTAGAGCGAGCAACGTGGCCGTACCTGGTAGCAGTACAGAGTGCCCCCATCCTTGCGTTGACTCCACTCATTCGGGCGCTGATTGATGGCACAACCACGCAACGCGTCCTCGTGGTCATACTCATAGCCATCTTCCCGATTGTGAGCAATACGTTGTTCGGACTGATGTCAGTTGACAAGAGTCAGCATGAACTTTTCACATTGCAGGGCGTCTCGCGTTGGACGCGACTGTCTAAGTTGCAGTTTCCTGCGGCATTGCCGAATATTTTTGTAGGTCTACGAATCTCTGCAGGTCTGGCAGTCATTGGCGCGGTTGTTGGAGATTTCTATTTCCGTCAAGGTGGAGTTGTGGGCATTGGAGCCCAAATCGACATCTACCGCAGTCGCTTGTGGGGTGCCGAGCTCATCACGGCCATCATCATGGCAAGCACATTAGGTCTGGTTGTGTTCCTCTTCTTCGGCTGGCTGTCACGTGCAGTCATCGGAAAGTGGCACATCACCACCAGGGGTCATTGACCCATAACTCAGAAACACCACCAACCCGGAGAACAAACAATTATGAAGATCAGACCACTCCTCGGAGTTGTTGTCATTGCCTCACTTGCTCTTGCAGCATGTGGCAGCAGTGATTCAGCTTCCGACACAACAACAGCCGCAGCAGCAGAAGGCGTTGACCTTGCCGCTGCTGGTTGCCCTGCAACTGTTTCCATCCAAACTGACTGGAACCCAGAAGCTGAGCACGGAAACCTGTACCAACTCATTGGTCCTGGCTACACCGTCGATGCAAAGAAGTTGAGCGTTACTGGCGATCTCATGGCCGGTGGAAAGACAACTGGCGTCAAGGTTGAAGTGCGCGCAGGTGGACCAGCAATTGGATACTCACAAGTCACCGCACAGCTCTACAAGGACCCAAGCATCCTTCTTGGTTTCGTGAGCACCGACGAGGCAGTGTCGCACTCTGGTGATGAATTCCCCACCACCGCAGTTGTTGCACCGTTCAACATCAACCCACAAATGATCATGTGGGACCCAGCTACGTATCCAGAAGTCAAGACCATCGCTGACCTCAAGGCAAAGAATGTCAAGGTTCGCTACTTCGGTGGTGCCGCATACATGGATTACCTCATTGCATCTGGCATTCTCAGCAAGAAGCAAACAGACGGCACCTATGACGGTGCGCCAGCTTCGTTCATTGCAGCTGCAGGAAAAGATGCTCAACAGGGATTCGGCACAGCCGAGCCTTACTTCTACGAAAAGGTGTTGTCCGACTGGATGAAGCCAGTGGCATACCAGTACGTCAACGACGCAGGCTGGACCGCATATGCACAGTCACTTGGCGGAACACCAGAAAACATCACAAAGTACGACTCATGCTTGAAGGCACTTGTGCCAGTTATTCAACAAGCAGCAGTTGACTACGTAGCAGCACCAGATTCGGCGAACGCCATCATCTTGGACGCTGTGAAGAAGTACAACAATGGTTGGGCATACGACGCAGGTCAGGCATCTGCCGCTGTTGAGAAGATGCTCGCTGACAAGTTGATTGCAAATAGCCCAGACGGAACTCTCGGCTCATTTGATATCGACCGCGTGACCAAGTTCATCGCTACCGCCACTCCTGTTTACACAGCAACTGGTGGCAAGGTGAAAGACGGTCTTGTGGCCGACGACATCGTTACTAACAAGTACATCGACCCAGCAATCAAGCTCGGTTAATTCCACTAAACAGAAAAGGAGGGGCTGAAAAGCCCCTCCTTTTTTCGTTCCGCTACTTACCGTCCGAAATCGAAAACGCTGATCTCTCTGAGTGCTTCACATAGAGACTGCACACACGACTCAAACATGCGAGCCCCAATCTCGGCTGTGGCCCCCGTTGGGTCTCCGATGTGGCCATCGGCAAAAAAGTCGTTTGAGAGCCAACCAAAAGCCACTCGCCCACCGAAACGCACCTGCTGATTCTCTGCAAGTTTTTTCGGAACGCGTCGGACAGCTAACGACATGTCAACAAGATCTGGACGAAGATGAAGCATCACAGAGGTTTCATCCATTCCTCCATGGACTCCCATGCCAAGTTCGCTTTCCGACGATGAGCCCCCTTGGTCTGCTGGCATGTGGGGATGTGCGAGAAATGTTTGCAATCCGTATTTCAAACGAATTTCACGATTCATCATGGCTGTCAGGGCGCTGTTTCCACCATGGCCGTTTATGAACAGAATCCGCTTGGCTGGAGTTGCAGCGACTCCCCTGCCAATGTCGTCCAAGACTGACATCAAAGTATTCGCGCTCAACGACAGAGTGCCAGCTGACCATAGGTGTTCATTCGATTTCGTATATGCCAGCGTGGGCAACAACCATGCGTTTGTCTCAGCACCCACACGCTCAACAGCGGCCCGGGATGCTGCATCAGCCACCACATAATCGGTGTTCAGCGGCAAGTGCGGTCCGTGCTGCTCGATAGCGCCCAGCGGGAGAACAATGATTGAATCACTTGAAAGCGCAGAGCTAATTTCTGGGGCTCGCAGATCGCCTAACAATCGGGATGCAGAATTCATATGTACACGCTACATGAGTGAGAGAATGTAGGAATGGCGAAACAGCGAGCAACCGACTTCGACGTAATTGTCATCGGAGCCGGACACAATGGGCTTATTACAGCGGCGTTTCTTGCTCGTCACGGATTGTCAACTCTTTTGATTGAAGCACGCGCTGATGTTGGCGGAACTGCTGCCTCTGAAGTGTTCGCCGGAGCAAGTGTCAATATCTGCAACTGCGACCATCTCACGTTTCGTACAACGTCAGTAGCTGAGGAATTAGATCTCAATAAGTTCGGTCTTGAATACATCGATATTGAGCCACCTCAAATCAATGGAGACTGGAACACAGAAAATCTTTGGCCCTTATGGAACGACGTAGACCAAACACTTGATGCGCTCTCCTACAGTCACCCCGATTCTGTTGATGGATACCGGAGATATGCAACAGCGGCTATTCCGGTGGCCAAACTCATTCTTGATGCCTCTTCGAATCCCCCAACGCGAGGGTCTCTGATTTCATCTGTTGTCAAGCGAGGTGGACGGGGCGTGTCCACCATGTTGCGAATGAGTCGCATGTCGGCAGCAGACGTAATGCGACAATTCTTCACGGATGAATCCATTATCGGTCCGGCCATGGTTGAAGGTCCTGTGGTGTGGGGGTTATCACCCGAAACACCGGGCACAGGGCTCGGCGCGATCGCCTTCGCTCTTCGGCACGTTGCACACCTTGGTCGCCCGAAGGGTGGAAGTGGTGCATTGCCAGAAAGTTTGAAACAAGCATTCCTTCAGTCCGGCGGAATGTTGCG
>CANFIM010000086.1 GCA_947447175.1 Acidimicrobiaceae bacterium
AGCACTAAACAGTGTCCACCAATCAACATGACCCGATATGGGGTCACGCCATGACTCAGTTTCACAGTCAGATGCGCGGCGAAAGACTGCTTTTGGTTCAGGCATGAATTGAGTTAACCACGGCCCACCATGCCACCGCCAACACTGATAGCAGTTACATGGTTGATGATGGCGGGTGTGAGGAATTGACGGAGACGATTCAAAGCCTCGTCGGCTTTCGTTTCGCCTGCGCGTTGCAACACATCGAGGTCTGAAATGGTGTCTTGCAATGCATACCCCAACTTCTGATGTGCATCGCGAATTGGTTGCTGATCAACGGGAATCGCAACATCGACCAAGGCCCCAAGCGTCGCAGCGCGATCACGAATACGGTCAGCCTCTGCACCCGCAATTCCGTCAAGCTTTGCTGCCACGTCACGCAAGGTTTGTGTCATCTGGTTGTGCTCTTCAGCGATGGTTTTGTCGAAGATCGGAAGTACCTGTCGCACTTCTTGCAACAACGACTGCATCATCGCAGCTGTCGCAACTGCCTTTGGGTTATTGAGGAACGGCATGATCTCATTACTGAGAGCAATGATGAATCCTTCAAGAAGATCGTCAACGGTAGGGACTGTGTTCATGCTGTCATTCCTGGGTATTGCATGAGCTGTGCCATTGCTGGCAATGCAGGCATGCTTGATTGCGTGAGATAGAGAGGAAGCAATAGCAAGTGTTCTTTCCTCATACGACGTGCGACTGATTGATGCACTGGCACCGCAATGTTTGCCGTGCCGAACAAGGTGAAATAGCCAATTTCTTCAGGCGTGATGTCGAGGCCAGTGAGCTTGTTGTAATACGCGAGGAATCCGCCCTCTTTCTTCGGATAACTCATCACTTGCGTATTGCTGAGAATGTCCATCAGAACCATCCAACCCAAGTCTTCACGTGGGTCACCAACACGGCTGTTCTCCCAGTCGATGAGTGCAGTGACTTTTCCATCTGCATAGAGGAAGTTCGCGGGGTTGAAGTCTCCATGCACTATTGACAGCTTCATGGGGCGTGGCTTTAAACGACGCAACGTGAGGAAGGAGTCGAGAAGAATCATCATTGTGGGATCCCACGCAATGGTCTTGTATTCGTTCAAGTAGTACTCAAACGTGGTGTCCATGTATTCGTCCCATGAACCTGCTTGAATGCCCACTCCACGTGGATCAACTAAAGCGCCATTTGGGTCAATTTTTGAAATGTCGGCGGAGTGCAACTCAACAAGCACTTCACAGAGATGCTTGATGACATCTTCTGTTTGATCTTCGTCTGCACCACCGTTAAAGAGCGCGGACGTTTGACCACTACCTGATGCGCGCTCAAGAATCATGGCGGGCTCACCAAATGGTGCAGCGTCAAGTTCATATCCGTAACTACGACTAATGGGAATAGTGGTGCGCATACGAAGTGCCTCAATGAGGTCATGTTCCACTGCACGACTTGTGTTGAGAATTGCCTCAACATCGGGTGGGTTCTTTCGAATGATGAGCGGCAACACTTCCTCTATGCCATTACGTGTGACACGCACATCGCACTTGAAGGTCTCGCGAGAGAACCCGCCCGGAATGGGCTGTAGTTCTTCAATCTCAATATGCGTGATGCTGGGCTCAGCCCGCTTCATCAACGCCGATATGGCCTGTTCCATTGGTAACCCCCACCCTTGCTCTGCCCCACGGTATGACGGGCGTCACAGCAATGTCAAACTCTGCCTGATGTGTCCTTGCCCAACCGTTGAAGGACGACTTTCTCTACTCCGCAACTCGTGTGCACCGCGCCGCGGCTAGTGCGTAATCAACTGATTCGTTCCAGAACCACACGAATGCCTCCCATGTCGGGCCGCGTCCACACCATGTGACCGTCTTCGTCTAACCAACGTCGCACTTCGATGCCAGGTATTCCCACGGGCCGCAAAACAAACACGCCGTCTTCATAAGACGCAACTACGTGAATCGGTGTCACGTAATCAAAAACTGAGACATCGTGCACTCCGTTTTCCTCCGTGCCATCAGCACGAGCATCGGCGATAGTGCCGCCACCACAATCAACAATTCGATTGCCGCATTGTTCAATACGTTCGGTGTATGACAACAAACGATCGCCGTCGGGCACGGGCTCCCCTGCTCGTTTTGCACTAATCGCACGCCATACTCCGCGAAGGTCCGGCGCCCCATCAACTAGTGGTTCATCGCACTCGCCAAGAATGAGTGGAGGAAAAGTGGCGCCGTAACCACCCGGTGGAGTGTGGGCTACGGGAATGTCATCGGCCTTCATGCACGAACTCTAATAACCAACGCCAGCACATTGAGACCTGAAGATGCCTGAATGATGGTCTCAATATTGTCCTCATCTACATTGACGAGATGAACGCAGAAGAAGTTTTTGTTCGCGCACGAGCCCTTGGTGGCGCACTTGAGCCGTTTGTGGGTCAGGTGTATTTTTCGCCCGAGTGTCATTCTCGATATGAAGCCTTGGGTTTTGAGCCAAGCCCTGGCGATATGAACGGTGTCGCTCGCCCAGAAATGATCAGCTACTTCACAAGTCGCGGTTCGTTAATGGGTCAAGTTCCCGGAGAACTTGTTGCAGCTGCATTTGCCGTTTTCAATCCATCAATCGTGATTCCATCAGTGACAGCTGGTTGGAAAATCACCGACGCTGCAACCATTTGTGCCGCACGCCGTGACGGTGCTGTCGCTCAATTGCAACGCATCATTGGTGCGAGCCCAGAAGGCATCGTGAAAGTTTGCGATGCACTACAACGAAGCGTTGACATTCTTCGTCCGGAAGGTCGACCACTATTTGCTGGCACGTTGAGTCAGGAAATGCCAACAGACCCTCTTGCTGCTGCATGGCATCTCGGCGACATGTTGCGTGAATTCCGTGGCGATGCACACACCGCAGCGTGGATATCTGCCGGAATTGATGCAACAGAAATTGGACTTCTCACAGAGCTCTATTGGGGATTGCCTCTCAAGACCTACAGCCGCACACGTGGTTGGTCGGAAGATGATTACGCCGCAGCCATTGATCGCCTCGAATCACGTGGGCTGATCAGCAACAACGCATTCACCGACGCAGGGCGTTTGGTTCGAGAAGATGTTGAGCGAAATACAGATCGTCAAATGATTGATGCATTGTCCGCCATCGAAGCCGATTTCGATGAAGTGATGGCACTGCTCTCGGCATGGTCAAAGAGTGTGCGTCAGCACAACGGATACCCGCAAGCGGGACCACAAGACCTGGCGAAGGCTGCTAACAAGTAATTAGCGCCCTCGGCATGGATCGAACATGCGACCTGCGGTTTAGGAAACCGTTGCTCTATCCACTGAGCTACGAAGGCGGGGATGGTGCGAAATGTGGTGCGAAATTCGCCGCCACACCGTGCATCACCATCAGTAAGGCTAGTGGGGCGTGACCATAGAAGGAATAATGCTCTCAAAGTCTGCAACTCGTGTTTGTGGCCCCTGATTTGCTAGCGAAAATGCATTGAGGGCGTCAACGAACCAATGCTCTTGTCTATATAAAGAGGAGTTAGGCGTTGTTTCGCCGTCGGGCTCGTTCGGGTGGTTCCCATCTTCCAAGGAACTCACTGACGTCTCCCCCAGTACGGATCTTCCATGCCATCAGTGCGACCACCATTTGGAACATCTGATACCCACGGATGTCCATCTCGCGTCGCGCTAACCCAACGCTGCCTGCTCGCCTGTTCACGAGTCGTGATTTGTAATCGTTATGCATGGACTCGGTGTCTTCGCGCAAGCCGTAGAGGCGTGAGAAGTCGGGGTCGTTCAATGGAATGGAACGTAGGTATCGCGGGCGTGGTTTACCGGCAGCAATGTCTGCTTCAGTGCTGAACATACGCATCATGGTCGTGGCGCCAAGTGGGGAAGTAGGCAAAGTGATGTGAAGTGTGTACGGAATAGATACGTGACAACGACGCGATCACCGGCTGGTGATATACGAAGCGATGTACGAACCACTCAATGGGGCAAGTACGCGGAAGAAACAGTGGGTGTTGCAGTCGGCAGAATCATTGGATTCCGCCGACTGCTCTCAATTACCGGATAGAAGCCGCTTCAGGGCAGTTTGCCGAATGTCAACTTCATGGTGCGCTTTACCGAACTTATTGCCCTCTTCGTCTCAGGGTTTACTGCTTTTGCGGTTGTCGGCCACAAACGTGCGAAAGTCAGTTTGACTGAGACGAGGACCGATGTTGTTGCTGCGGCGGTCATAGCGGCCTTCGGCAACACACATGCTTTTTTGGCTGGTAAAAATGCTTTGGGGAACCAATTGTTTACCGACTTCGTCAACGATGGCTTTGCCTTTGTGCTACCAAACTTTGCAAAGGCACACGAGAAAGTCTTCATTTTGCCGCCCGATGTGTAAGTCGCATTCAATTTTCCGGATACAAGACCTTTGAAAGCGGTGAAGAGTTTCGGCAGTACTGCACCGGACTTGCTCACAATGAGGACCGAGCCGTCGCTGAATGTTGCCGTGCCGGCAACACCAGAAATCGTGGCGGAATCGTCAAGTACGGAGATTGAAGTATTGCTTTCGTCGAATGTTGTTGCGGATGTTCCTGGAACAGTCGTTGTGACGCCGCCTCCACCAGTTGTTCCTGGAACAGTCGTTGTGACGCCGCCTCCACCAGTTGTTCCAGACCGAACAGTAATGCTGTAGGTACCGAGAGAGACAGGTGTTTGGTCGGTGACGGTGTGAACACCGTCCGTCCACGATGGTGTGGCATTCAATGAATATGCACTCGAAGATGTGATCGATGCAATGTTCAATGTCGCTGACGTTTCGCCGCTGATGTTGACGCCATCTTTTTGCCAC
>CANFIM010000087.1 GCA_947447175.1 Acidimicrobiaceae bacterium
AAGCAAGTGCTCGCCGACATTGTTGCCAACGGTGGTGGCGATGCTGCTGCTATTGCCGCTGCAAAGGGCTTTGAAGCAATGGACACCTCGGCGATTGAAGCCATGGTGGACGAAGCCATCGCTGCAGATCCCGATGCATGGGCTAAATACTGCGCTGGCGAAGAAAAAGCTGCCGGTGCCATCGTGGGCAAGATTATGAAGTCCTCAAAGGGCAAGGCCGACGGCAAAGTCGTCAACGCCATCATGCAAGCGCGCCGCGGCTCGTAGACCTTCGCAGTCGGGGCGTACTGTTCGCTCATGGACTTTGCCGTACCCGCAGATATTCAAAAAACTCTCGATGAACTCGATGCATTCATTGAGGCTGAAATCAAGCCGTTGCAAGCGCAAGATGACAATCAGCGATTCTTCGACCATCGCCGTGAGTACTCACGCACCGATTTTGAAAACGACGGTGTTCCCACTGCAGATTGGGAAGCATTGTTGCGCGAGATGCGCGCACGTGCAGACAAAGCCGGTTGGTTGCGTTTGGCATTGCCCGAAGAGTTCGGTGGTCAAAGTGCCAGCAACTTAAAGATGGCAATCATTCGTGAACACCTAGCGCAAAAAGGTTTGGGTTTGCATAACGATCTGCAGAACGAATCGAGCATTGTTGGCAACTTCCCAACGGTGCTCATGATGCGCGACTTCGGTACAGAAGCGCAGAAGAAGGAATGGATGCCTGGGTTCCTTGACGGCACCAAGCGCCTTGCATTTGGTCTCACTGAACCTAATCACGGCAGTGATGCAACGTATTTAGAAACAACCGCATATCGAGACGGCGATGAATGGGTGATCAACGGAATGAAGCGTTGGAACAGTGGTCTGCACCACGCCACGCACGACATCATCTTTGCTCGCACCAGCGGAAACCCCGGAGATCCCAAGGGAATCACCGCGTTTTTAGTTCCTACCGATGCAGCCGGATTCAAGGTTGAGTTCTTCTGGTGGACATTCAATATGCCCACCGACCACGCAGAAGTCAGCCTCACTGATGTTCGTGTGGGACCCGAGGCAGTGTTTGGTCCGGCAGAAGAAGGACTTGGTCTTGCACAACACTTCGTGCACGAAAACCGTATTCGTCAAGCCGCATCGTCGCTGGGTGCTGCGCAATATTGCATTAACGAAGCAGTGCGGTATTCAAACGAACGCATTACGTGGGGCAAAAAGCTCAGTGTGAACCAAGGCATTCAATTCCCATTGGTGGAACTACACACTGAAGCTGCCATGTTGCGCCAAATGATTCGGTACACCGCTTGGATGCTCGATCACAAACATCACATGGAAGTCACACACCTAGTGGCTATGTGTAACTACCGCGCAAACCGCCTGGCCTGCGATGCGGCCGACCGTGCCATGCAGACCTGCGGAGGGGTGGGCTACAGCCGACACATGCCCTTTGAACACATCTACCGACACCACCGCCGTTACCGCGTCACCGAGGGCTCTGAGGAGATCCAGATGCGCAAGGTGGCCAGCAGCCTGTTTGGTTTTGGGGCATTGCCCGACCGCCGATAAGACTTTTCACGTAGCCACCTCAAGCACTTGCAAATGGTGGTAGGTATCCCTAACATAGTGACCAAAGCTATTAGGTACACCTAACAATCCCCCAGGAGAACGATATGGGCGCCAGCCTCCTCATCACATTGCGTGAAGGTCTCGAAATTGCATTGGTACTCGCCATTCTCATTTCGTATCTCGTGAAGAGCAACCGTCGCGCTGAGATATCTGACGTATGGCGTGGCTCTGCACTTGCGGCTGGCACATGTATTGCGGGAGGCGTGGCGTTTCACGTGTTCGTTGGTGAGTTCACCGGAAAAGCCGAACAATTCATTGAGGGCACCATCGCCATCGTTGCAGCGGCTGTTCTTACATGGATGATTTTTTGGATGCGTAAACATTCGCGCGACATGGGCACACAATTACGAGCACAAATCGATGCTGCAACAACACGAAAAGCATTGGTAATGATTGCGTTTGTTGCAGTGTTGCGTGAAGGTCTCGAAACTGTTCTTTTCCTCATCTCTGCTGAAACAACGAACGCATCGGGAGCGCAAGTTGTTGTTGGCGGTCTTATTGGTTTGGCCATTGCTGCAATTCTTGGTCGCCTCGTATACCTCGGTGGAAACAAGATCAAACTCAGCACGTTCTTCAACATCACCGGTGCGCTTCTCATTCTTTTCGCAGCCGGGCTCTTCGGAAAGTTCTTCCACGAATACCGTGAACTCCTCGGATTTGAATCGGGTTGGTTGTTTGATTCCACTTGGGATCTCAAGTCGGGCGCATTCGCCGAAGGCACTTTCTATGACTTCATGAAGGGCTTCTTTGGCTGGGTGAAAGACCCAGAGCGCATCCGCGTGATTGCGTACTTCGTATACCTCGTCCCAGTCGCTGCGCTGTACACACGCGCCACCAAACATAATTCGACAACTAATTAGTTGCTTAACGAGTCGTTGAACTCGCCAAAACAGATCACTATTTTCACTTTTGTGAAACGAAAAACCTGTCTGTTCATCTTTATTGGCGCGGTTCTACTTGGTCTACCAGTTTCAAGTATTCCAGCAAGTGGTTACAACATTTTTGGGTCAAACTGCAGGTTTGACCCCGCAAACGACTACGACGGATTAGGGATCGGAGTATTAACTACCGACCCGTTATACAACTCCAATCAGGCGTTCTCGACAACATCAGGCGGAAATGCTTGGAACACTGTGATGGTTCCACAATTTACAACTGTCTCGTACTCCTCAAGCACTAGAGATGTGCGAGTTGAATGGGGGAATCTTGGGGCAAGTGTTGGAGGACGAACTACCTACTGGTGTGGTTCGGGCCATTATTCGCAGGATCCTCTCTTTGAGTGGGGTGCAAATCAAACATATTACGTTTCGACGGCTGATCGTCGAAAGGTAATAGCAATACATGAGCTCGGACACACCTATGGCATGAATCACAACAATTCGACATCTTGCAACCCATCAATTGCGGGATTGATGTACACCGATGTGGTGGTAAAAACAAATACGTGTGGCTGGACAGTCCCCACCGCAGATGATGTAAATGGAGCAATTGATGCGCACAACGGTTAAGGCAATAACTATTCTTGGAGGTCTGGCTCTATCCGGTGCGGCAGTATTCTTCCAGTCTCAGAATCATGAGATACAACCAAGAAAATCACTTCATTTCAGTTCCGCGAGTTACGTATCGTTAGATGACATCGCAAAAGCGAGCGAGTCGGTTTTCATCGTAGAAGTAAGCAAATCGCGCTCACTTTCCAACGATGATGAGACATCATTGAAGCCTCTTACATTGATTGGTGCAACGGGCACAGTGAACCAGGTTCTTGCTGTTCGCCCAGATGCAGACTTCAAACCTATGGAAGATGAAACCATTGCTTTGGGACAGGTGTTGCTAGATGAGCGAGCAGTTGTCGAATATGCAAATTCTGATGAATTAAGAGCAGAGATTCCGTTAGTAAAAGACCAATTGATTCGTGGCCATAGTCAGTTAGTTTTTGGTGTGGGTCGTGTGGATTCAGCCGGACAAAAATATGTTGAAGTAGTTGCATCTGCGATGGCAATTGGTGACGGAAGTAAATTCAAATTCGGCAAGATTTTCGGATCGTTAAGTGGGTCAACAGTTGATCTCTTCGCTGTCCGTCAGGCGATTTCCAACATGAGTCAGACTCCCAGCCCTTGGAAACCGCAGTAGTCACCTAATCTGCAAATGGAAATCGCTCCTTTAAGCAACTAGCGTTGGGGAGATGTCCCCAGCAAAAGACGGCACCCCCATCGACATCAAGCCACGCAGCCGCGACGTCACCGACGGCATTCAAAAAGCGGCATCTCGCGCCATGTTGCGCGCAGTGGGTCTGGGTGACGATGACTGGGTAAAGCCACAGATCGGCATCGCCTCAGCATGGAACGAAGTCACACCATGCAACATGTCGCTCCGTCGACTTGCCGAATCAGCCAAGCAGGGTGTTCGCAGCGCAGGTGCAGTTCCTTTGGAGTTCGGCACCATCACAGTGTCCGACGGCATCTCAATGGGACACGAAGGAATGCGCGCATCTCTTGTGTCGCGTGAAGTCATCACCGACTCGGTGGAAACTGTGGTGCACGCAGAACGATTCGACGGATTCGTCGGACTCGCCGGTTGTGACAAGAGCATCCCAGCAATGCTCATGGCTGCAGCTCGACTCAATCTTGCAAGCGTGTTCGTGTACAACGGCTCCACCATGCCCGGTGTGTACAAGGGCAACAACATCGACATCACCACGGTGTTCGAAGCAGTCGGTGCGTGTGCAGTCGGCAGCATTTCCGAAGACGAACTCACCGACATCGAACGAGCCGCATGCCCCGGTGAAGGTGCATGCGGTGGCATGTTCACGGCCAACACCATGTCGTCAATTGCCGAAGCATTGGGCATGAGCCTTCCTGGTTCTGCATCGGCTCCGGCTATCGATCGCTCACGCGAAGATGATGCACAACGTGCTGGTGAAGCAGTAGTGAACATGTTGCGTCTTGGCATCACTGCGCGCGACATCATGACCAAGAAGGCCTTTGAAAACGCCATCGCAGTTGCCAATGCATTCGGTGGCAGCACCAACGCAGTGCTGCACATTCTTGCAATCGCCAATGAAGCTGGTGTTGACATCGACCTCGACGACTTCAATCGCATTGCAGACAAAGTTCCTCACATCGCAGACACAAAGCCCGGCGGCAAGTTCCACATGTCAGACATTCACCGCATTGGTGGCGTGCCTGTTCTCATGAAGCACCTTCTTGACGCTGGCTTGTTGCATGGCGACGTACT
>CANFIM010000088.1 GCA_947447175.1 Acidimicrobiaceae bacterium
GAAGAGTGGATGAAGATTGACCATTCGGCAAAGCATGACCAGGTGCGCCAAGTGTCGGAAGAAAAGGCTGCGCCGCTGACTGAAGAACTCAAGAGCCTTGGTTTCTCGCCGCCGCGTCCGAAGTGGATTCGTCTGGGCGGCTACCTCATGTCGCCGTTCATTGGTGCTGGTAGCTGGTTGCCGAAGTTCATTCGTTCTGACAACGTGGGCGTGGCCCAGATCGATGTGCGTGCCGTTGGCTTGGCCATTCGCCACGACAAGATTTTGTATCGTCACCCTCGCTTCGAAGAGGGATTCATTTGCGAACGTGATTACAAGCGCTTCCGCAAGATTCAGCGCGAAGTATTCGTGACCACCATGCAGTTATTGCGCAACTACGGAAAGCTGAAAAAGCAATACCGTGCGCAATATCCAGACTTGGTGAGTGACGCTGCGTGGCAGAAGCGCTTCGAAAGCTAACGCTATGCGCGAGCTGCGGCAGTCATGAGAACTGCCCAGGTATTCGGCCCAATACGCCCATTCACAGTGAGACCAGCACGCTTCTGGAATGTCTTTACGTCGTTTGCAAGCGATGACGTGAACGTGCCCGTGGGACTTATTTTCTTTTTCAATACCTTGGCAAGTGCACGTTGCACTGAAGCGACTGCAGGTTGAACAGAACCCACTTTGAGGATTGCCAAATCAACACGGCCAGCAAATCCCATGGTGTTCCACGTGGTGCGGTCTACAACGCCGGTCACGGGAATGTTTGCCGTGGTTTGAAATGCTTTCACTGCTTTTACTGTTCCGGTGCCGAATGCGCCGTCGGTAGCAAGGCGGTTGCTGCCCTTCAGAGCCATCAGGGCATTGAGCTTCTTTTGCACTGATTGCACCATGACTCCCTTGTGAGATTTCTGTAGAGGAAGACCCGGAATTACTGCTTCGGTGGAAGCGGTAACAGGTAGCAGTCCTTTTGCACGGAGGTCGTCGAGTTGTTGACGCAAGAACAATGTGAACTCAGCTTGTCCAGAGTTAGAGAGGTGAACCCAACAGCACAGCGAGGTGTTATCAAACCAACGCCATTGGTTAGCGGCAGAACTTGCTGTATTCCAATCGAATACAGAGACTGCGGGGTTTACAGCGGCTATTGCCAACAACACAGCATTGGCCTTTGCGTAGTTACGCGACGTTGCGCGCGTTGACATGTTGATGAAGATGATGCGTTGTACAGCTTTTGCTGTGAGTGCTGACATCATCTGTTGCACTTCTGCTTCGTACGTGTTCGGATCATCGTTGTAGCCGAGCTCAACAATGGCGATGGCCGGTGCAGGAAGTGCATTCACCACGCCGACACCATCAAGGTCAAGTTGCGGCGCGGTGACTGGAAAGAGACAATCGGCTCCGGCCATGCCGCGACCCGAACATGCTTGAAAATTCATGGTGGGGTATGCGGGGGTCACAATGGAAGCGAATTCTGTGGCAATGCTTTCAGCAACTGAGTCACCAATGAAGAGAATGGAGCCCACAGGTGCTGCTGCCGGATCTGCAGGGGAGACGGGGAAAGCCTCAAACCAGGGAGCATTCAACGCAAAGTCGGTGCGAAATTGCGCCGCAGTGCGCGTAACAGTTCCGGCTGTTCCGGTGATGGCGACAGTGGTGGGGTATCCACCCCAATCGCCACCGAGTCCATCAT
Source organism: Acidimicrobiaceae bacterium (assembly GCA_947447175.1). Lineage (GTDB taxonomy): Bacteria > Actinomycetota > Acidimicrobiia > Acidimicrobiales > Ilumatobacteraceae > UBA2093. The sequence continues at coordinate 1,673 of CANFIM010000088.1, forward strand.
GAGCAGCAGTAACAGACAACAGAACACCAATAGAAGGGAATGCTTTCTGCAATTGTGCGGCTGTGATGTACACGGTCCAGTTCTGAAGTGCGGCATCAGAGATCAGGTCGCCATTGTCGATCTGTGCGGGGAATGTGCCGCCGTATGTGCGACCGCCATTTGATGACGTGAACTCAGTGCGCACGATTGCTTGTTTTGCATCCTTGATGACGATGTTTGCAGTATCAGCAATGGCACGGTCGGTGCGGGCGTCTTCAATCACTGTGGTGTTGGTTTGACCAACGGTGCGCAGTGCAGCACCGCCATACACCTGACAATCTTGGGTGTCGCACGTTTTGGCGAATGAGTAACGCTTTTCAGACAGTGAATAACTGCGTGCGGCTACTGCTTGGGCACGAAGGGCATTCATGCCCGCACCGCTTGCAATGTCGCCCCAGCCAGCGGGCGATTCACGAGGCACCACACCGCGCACATATGAATCAAGTGGCGCAATGTTGACTGTGCGCAAAGCGCCGTTTGCATCGTTTGTTGCGCGAATTGCACCGCGGTAAAAACGTAAACGACCTTTGGGAAAAGTGGTGGACACTGGTTCACAGAGACCAAGGAGATCCGTAGGCGCAACAGCTAGTGGATCTGCACCCCGTGCTGATGTGAATGTGACGGGCCCTGTTGCGTTGCGCGCTAACAACGTGAAGTTTGCAGGCGTACCTGTAGATGCAGGGCAGGTTGCAACTGCAGAACCATAAACGTCGTACGTGTTGCGACCCGTGGAGCGCGCAAGGAGGGTGCCATATGCGCCTGCTCCACCTGACCACGATGCGGTTGCGTTGTCGGAGATGACGGATGTTTGTGCTCCATCAAGCGTGACCAACCGAGTGGTCATATTTCCATCGGGATACGACGACGCATCAGCGGGAGTGAGTGCAGCAATAGTGCGTCCTGACCCTCCGTAATAAAAATTCAGAATGCCTTGCCAATCGAGGTTGAGTTTGGTGGCCCAGCCCAGCGCACCGTATTGACTAAGGCCGCGCCCGTGGCCGTTTCCGTGACCACGAATGATGATTCCAAGAGGTGGCAAGTTGTCAGCCGATACCGAAGCTGGCGGAGAAACTGCAACAACCGACGATGCAACGGCGCAGAGTGCAAACAATGCAGCAATGCGGCGTCCGGTGCGGCGAGGGGTTGTCATAAGAGACCACGCTAGGTGGTCTCCACCTCCTGATGGTGGCGTTGCAACTGATCTCGTTCTTGTACAGCAACACCAATCAGAACAAGGGTCATGCCGCAGAGGTCAATGAGCGTGGGTGTTTGGCTGAGAAAGAGGAATCCGAAGATGGCGGCGCACACCGGCAAGAGGGCGAGAAGAATAGAAAAACGTCGAATGGGAATTCGTCGAAGCGTGGACTGGTCAATGCCGTATCCGATGGCGTTAGAGAGAAGCCCCACCAGTGCGGCTGCAAGCAGAAGATGTGGGGCACTGATTGCCTTATGAACATCGCCGATGCCGAAGGGCGTGATGAGAATGGCACCAAAAAACAAGCCGATGCCCAAGCCCGAGACACCACGGTCACCCAATGCAACACGCGAACCCATCACGATGTAGCCAGCCCACATCACCGATGCGCCGAGAATGTAGACGAGTCCTAACGGCTCATTGCCGAGTTCAACTCCGCCGAGAACAAGCACGCCAATTGTTGCAAGTACAAGTGCCGATGTATTTCGTAACGTTCGTGTGCGAAGTGCCGCCACAGTGATGGGGCCAATGAATTCGATAGTGACCCCTTTGCCCATGGGTAGGCGGTCGATTGCTAGATAAAACAACAAATTCATTAATGCTGTTGCACAACCAAATGCTGCGGCCCATGCAAGATCACGACGAGTCCAACGTGGATGTGAACGTCGAACAGAGAAGCCAATCAGAATGGCTGATGCTGCAATGACACGGATATACGCAACTGTGGCGGGAGATACTTCATCAAACAGTTTGACTGCGATGACAGCACCGCCGTACTGCGCCATCGCAGACACGACAAAGAGAAATTCAGGTGGAGCTACTTCAAGTATTCGGTTGAAGTGGAGCCCCTTTGCAGAGGCCACTGTAGCTAGTCGAAAAGGTCTGGATCTGTGCGGCAAATTTCTTGCCACAATGGCTGGAAGTGCATCCAACCGGTCATGGCGTTGCCTGCATTTTCACGCGTGTACACAGCAGATTCATGTGGAATGTGCTTCGGAGTTCCTGCAGCCATTGCAAGCAATTGTGCTTGAGCGCAACGCTCGAAGCACACAAACCAGAACACTGCTTCGTCAACAGTGGAGCCAACGGTGAAGTGGCCATGATTCTGGTGAATTGCTGCGCGGTACTGACCGAAGGCTTCAGCGAAATCACGACCTGCTTCTTCTTCGAACACCACAGCTCCACCATGATCTGCAATCACAACGTTCTGTTCGTAAAACGCGCATGAGTCTTGTGTGAGTGGGTCAAGTTGAATGCCGAGTGAACTGAATGCTTTGCCGTACACAGAGTGCGCATGAGCTGCTGCAATTACATCGGGGCGAGCTGCGTGCACAGCAGCGTGAAGAACGTATGCAGCACGGTTCACGCTGTGCTTGCCATAGACCACTTCGCCGTGATGGTTCACCAAGATGAGGTCTGACACGCTGCAGTGGCGAAATGACAGGCCAAGTGGGTTCACCCAGAAGTGATCGGGGAATTCAGGGTCGCGCACAGTGATGTGTCCGGCAACGCCTTCGCCGAATCCGAACTTTCCAAAGATGCGCAGCGAGCCGGCAAGTTTTTGCTTTCGACGCAAACGCTCTTCTGCCATATCGGCAGCTGGTGCCAACGTTTCAAATCCGATAGTGGTGACATCTTTCGGCGTGAGAGGAATGCCATCTATTGAGGGGACAGTTTTCTGTGGAGCATCTGGAGCAATGGTCATGAGGTCACATTAGGTCAGAATGGGGCATATGGGAATCAGTGAAATCCAGCCCGGTCACATGGCGCCACCTGCGGCCAAGTACGCACATGGCATCAAGGTGTCGAATCCGCAGAACATGGTGTTCACCTCAGGAGTAGTGCCCACAATGCCCGACGGCAC
>CANFIM010000089.1 GCA_947447175.1 Acidimicrobiaceae bacterium
AGAACACTAGCCATCAGTGATGCCCTCAGACCCAATTACCGAATTCCGACATTCGTCACTCAATAGGCCAGATGACCCCATACACGGTTGTGCTTTTGTGCTTTTCTATTCGTGCTTTTGTGCACTTCCGTGCCAACTATGTGTGATTGTGAAAAGAATTCAGGTCCGCGGATTAATTGCCTCGAGGCACCGCCGGTTGTCTATCGTGGAGTAGTCAGTTTCCAATTCGGTGGGCATTCCGCTCACTGTCTGGGCCTGATTGGTCTCCCGAGAGGTAAAAGCAGTGACCGAGATCCCCGAGCACCTTCTGAATCGCTCCAAGGCACGACGTGCAGAAGCGTCAGGCGCAACATCAGGCGACAGCGCACCCGCTGCCGCCTCACCAGCAACTACGGCATCAACTGCGCCTGCCAAGGCAGCGGAAGCACCGAAGCCAAATGCACCTGCACCAGATCCTGTGTACGTCAAGGCTGCAAAAACTCGCCACAAGATTCCGTTCTGGGCCATGTCTGGTCTTGCTTTGTTGCCCGTGTGGGCTGCTCTCTATCTCATTGCAATCAAACCTGCTGAAAAAATTGTTGAAGGACCAATGTCTATTGGCGCAACTCAATATGCAACATGTGCTGGTTGCCACGGAGCAGAAGGTGCAGGCGGCGCAGGTCGCGTGTTGTACCAAGGCGAAGTTCTGAAGACATTCCCTCGCATTGAAGACATGTTGAACTTCGTTTACAACGGCAGCCAAAAGTACGTTGCAGCTGGAATCAAGCAGTACGGCGATCCAAACCGTGAAGGCGGCGCACACGCTCCCCTTTCTTACAACGGAAACCCAATGCCAATGCAAGGCGAAAAGGCTGGCGGCGCACTCACCGAAGCACAAATTCTCGGCGTTGTATGTCACGAGCGTTACACCATTAGTGGTGCCGACCCCACCTCAGAGAAGTACAAAGACGAATACGAAACTTGGTGTTCGCCAGACTCTGAAATCTTCAAGGCGCTGGAAGCTGGAAGTACAAGCTTCGACACGATTGAAAAAGATTTCGCAATGCTTCCTAAGAAGCCCGGCGCTGTGGGAACAACACCTCGCGCTTCAATAATGAAGTAAATACAACGTTATTTAACGCACGAAACTGCAACAACATTGTCAGTTGTGAGATTGACTGTTGCTGTACTTGCGTCGGCAGGGAAGCGCGTAATGAAGTCTCGCAACGACGAAGTGTCGATATCGCCGCACTCACGTTTCACCGGAGTTGCAAGTTGAACAACCCAGTTGTTTTTTAATATTCCTTCATTGCCATTGGCTTGCATGTCAACAAGTCCTGGCAACGTAAGAAATTCTTGACCAAGTGTTTTGTCCGCAGGAACAAGAGCAAACCACACCACGGCGTCACCCAACATGTCAGCAAGTAGGACGCATGCATGTGGTGTGATGAAATCAGTGCACGCTGGAATGAGTGAATAGTTTCCCACCATCGTTCCTTCGGGAATGACAAGTTCGCGTAAATCATCAAGGGCCAAACGAATTGAACCACCACTTGTTGTTGCACCAGATTCTGACCATTGAGAATCAACATTGATGCGGTTCACACTTGCAACAAGATCCACCTTGCGTTGATTTACTTTTGGTGCGATAACTGCAGAACCGCCGCGAGTAACCACAGCGATACACGCAATCACTAGTCCAGCTAGTGCAACAAAAAGAATGCGCCGATTCACACTGACAAACTACGCAGCGCAGCATTGGTGCGTGTTGCTAATTCGTCCATCACATCATCGGTATGACCCAAGCCCACAAACACTGCTTCGTATGCACCAGGTGCAAGGGCCACGCCCGCATTCAGCATTGCGTGGAACACCTGTGCGTACAACGTTTCATCGGTAGTTTTCGCTTCATCGAAATTGATGGGCTGACGTGAGCCCATTGCATCGCCGAAATACATGCCCACCAAGGTGCCCACAACTGGGAATTGTGCAGCAACGCCAGCATCAGCACATGCATCGCGAAGAATTGCAGATGCTTTCCGAGCGCGAGCCAATAACTCCATATACACATCGTCGGTGAGTTCGTTGAGAGCTGCAAGACCGGCTGCAGTTGCAAGCGGATTACCGGCAAGCGTTCCTGCATGGAACACAGTGCCAAGGGGCGTGAGATTTTCCATGATGTCTTTTCGTCCACCCACTGCACCAATAGGAAGACCGCCGCCAATCACTTTTCCAAAACATGTGAGATCTGGACGCACGTCGTACTTTGCTTGCGCGCCTCCGGAACCTAAACGGAACCCAGTGATGACTTCATCGAATACAAGAAGTGCACCAACACGATCACACTCTGCTCGCAGTCCTTCAAGGAAACCAGGCAAAGGGGCAACAAGGCCCATGTTTGCAGCCACTGGTTCAACAAATACTGCTGCAACGTCGTTATCAAGTTTCGGCACAACGTTGTAAGGCAATACCCAAGTGTTTGCGACAGCTTCTTCGGGCACACCCGCAGTGCCAGGTAATCCGAGTGTTGCAAGACCGCTGCCGCCTGCTGCCAAGAGAGCATCGGTTGCACCGTGGAAGTTTCCGTGGAAGGTAACAATACGCTTGCGGCCCGTTGCACCTCGCGCAAGACGAACCGCCGTACTTGTTGCTTCAGTGCCGCTGTTCATGAAGCGAACACGTTCGCACGATGGCACTCGCTCGGCGATTGCTTCGGCGAGTTTCATTTCTCGTGGTGTTGGTGCACCATACGACGTGCCATCGCCTGCAGCATTTCGAATTGCTTCGGTTACTTTCGGATGTGCGTGGCCAAGAATGATTGCGCCATAACTCTGCACCAAGTCAATGAGTTCTGTACCTTCCACATCCCACACTCGTGCACCCTCTGCGCGAGATACGGAATACGGGGTGCCACCAACCGATTTGAAGGCACGGATTGATGAATTCACTCCGCCAGGAATTGCGAGAGATGACCTTGTAAACATTGACTGATTTGAGGCAATACCAGCTCCGCGACACACGGTGGCAGTGCACTTGGCTGCAACACATGCAACTGGATCACACAATGGAATTGGCGTGGTCATAGTGACCCCTTACTTCGATGAAAACTCAGCGAACCAACGCGTGAGATACGTGAGAATAATGTCGGCGCCTGCACGCTTGATAGCTGTGAGTTGCTCAAGTGCGACTGCGTCATGATCAATCCATCCACGCTCTGCAGCGGCCTTAATCATTGAGTACTCGCCACTCACGTGGTACGCAGCAACAGGGTGATCAATAGATGCACGCACTTGACCAATGACATCAAGATACGAAAGTGCAGGCTTTACCATCACGATGTCTGCACCTTGTTCGATATCTTCAAACACTTCGCGCATCGATTCCCGTGCGTTGCGCCAATCTTGTTGATAACCCTTGCGGTGCCCACCACCAACAATTTGTACATCAACTGCATCGCGGAACGGACCATAAAGTGCAGAGGCATATTTCGCTGAATAGGCCATAATTGCAATGTTTTCGTGACCAGCATCATCAAGTGCCTGGCGAATTGCACCGACTTGACCGTCCATCATTCCGCTAGGTGCTACAACATGCGCACCGGCATCTGCTTGCGCAATCGCTGCCTTGCAATAAATGTCCAACGTTGCGTCGTTGTCCACTTCACCGTTGGCACCAACAATTCCGCAATGGCCGTGGCTGGTGTATTCGTCAACACACAAGTCGGCCATAATCACCATGTCATCGCCCACTGCTTCACGCAATGAACGCAGAGCAACTTGTGCGATGCCATTTGGGTCAAATGCTCCGGAGCCAATTTCATCTTTTGTGGCGGGCACGCCAAACAGAATGATTGCCTTCACGCCCAGCGCACGAAGTTCTTGCACTTCTTGCACGAGTGACGCAACGGTGTGTTGCGACACTCCAGGTAGAGAAGCGATGGGCTGAGGCTCAGTGATTCCTTCGCGCACGAATAAAGGCGCCACAAGGTCTGTGACATTGAGTCGTGTTTCGGCCACCAGTTCGCGCATGGCCTGGGTGGAGCGAAGTCGACGAGGACGTGAAACGGGAAAACTCACCCTGCTTAGGCTATTGGCAGAAGGGCAAAGCCCATATGGCTATCGGGCCCAGAGTTGCACGAATTGCAGAGGATGATTTTCTCCGCCGTTCATGAAGCCGCGATTCTCGCTATTTCCTGCAGACCAACCGTGGTAGTTACCGTGGCCGTCCCAGTGCCAGTTGAACATTCGGCGAGAATCATTGTCACCCATATCGTTCAATCGAATGTTGTCCCAACTATAGGTCTGGGATCCTGACAGCCATGAGTTGTCCCAACGTTGAACCTGCCCATAGCCAGTGCTCGCCTGTGCATTCATGCCTGTGTCTCCGAACTGGGCAATCCACTTGAATGCGGTCTCGTTCGTGATCTTGATCTTCCAACTGTCACCAACACCGCCATAACCATCGTTTGCGTTGTTGATGCGGTTTGCAATCATGAAGTTGTTCGGGTTGGAGTTCATCCATCCGTTGGTGGTGCCGTTCATGAGGTAGTTCACAAATTCTGAACTCACTTTTGAAATTCCAGCGTTCGCTGCGTTCGCTTGCAACAAACCGCTTGTGTCAATAGCGGCTTCGGTTCCGAACCAACCGCCGTTGTAATCACTTGATTGACGGCCCTTACCAATGAGAACCCAACCTCCGCCGAAGTGCGAGAAGTCGCACCACAACTGCACAGCCTGTCCGCTGTACCCCTGTGGCTTGATGAAATAGTTACC
>CANFIM010000090.1 GCA_947447175.1 Acidimicrobiaceae bacterium
CGCCAAACAATGCACGATCTGCAATCGCGCACCACTAATCACGGCAGAACCTTGCGATTCGGGTACCGCTGCCACGTGATCGTGCGCGACACCGAAGAAGCAGCGCGGGCTGCTGCGGACACACTGATCGCAGCTGTTGACGCAGAAGAAGGCGCACGCATTCGCGCCATGAGTCTCGACTCACAAAGTACTGGCGTTCGCCGCCAAGCCGAACTTCGCGAGTCAGCATCTAACGACGGATTTGCAGAGCAATATTTATGGACAGGCATTGGTCGTGCGCGCAGTGGGTGTGGCGCTGCAATTGTGGGCACACCGCAACAAGTTGCCGAGAAAATCAATCGCTATCGCGCCATGGGTATTGAGTCGTTCATCTTGTCGGGCTATCCGCATCTCGACGAATGCCAACGCTTCGCTCGCGATGTGTTGCCGTTACTGAAGTAACAATCAGATCTCATTACCGCGCCCTTAGAGTGACCGCATGAGTCCTGTATGCCCAGCGCCCGTGAAGCGCGCAGTGATGGTGCAGCAATGGCAAGAACTTGCCTATTTGCATTGGCGATACGACCCCGCAGTGGTGCAGGCGTTGTTGCCACCAGGTCTCGAGGTTGACACGTTCGATGGCTCTGCTTGGGTGGGCCTTATTCCATTCTCCATGCGCAACATTGGATTACCCAAGCTTCCTGCAGTTCCGTACTTCGGCTCGTTTCCTGAAGTAAATGTGCGCACTTATGTGAAACGGAACGGAATTCCCGGTGTGTGGTTTTTCTCGCTCGATGTGAATCGTTTGCTTCCTGCCGTTGTTGCGCGCACCACATATTTGCTTCCGTATTGCTGGGGCAGTGCAAGTAACACTCTCACGGGCAACACGCTCACCACCTCGGTGAATCGTCGTTGGCCATCGAAGGCGCATGCTCGTATCGAAGTGAAAATCGGCGAACGTATCGAACAACCCGATGCGCTTTCTGTGTTTCTCTCCGCACGATGGGGTCTGTATTCACGTGGCCCACTCGGCCGCCTTGTGTATGCACCTGTTGACCACGAACCCTGGCCATTGCATAAAGCAGAAGTGGTTCATGTGGAGAGCGATTTGTTTGAAGCCGCCGGCTTACCCTTACCTCAAGGCGAACCCCATGTGCTGTATTCACCCGGCGTGCACGTGCGCATCGGCGCCCCGCGCATAAAGAAGCCTTCAAGCTTTCGATAGAAACCTCCGACGGCGGTTGTATGTATCACCGCAGATTCACTTTCGTTTTTCACGAAGAAAAAAATGGGGTGGCAAGAGAATCCCTTACCACCCCATTTGTTTATAGGTATTTACAGTGATGAAACATCAATTGATGCAGGTACAAGGACTGCGTCAATTACATGGATGACTCCGTTAGATGCCATTACGTCGGTGGTAGTCACATTTGCTTTGTTGACTTTGACGCCGTCCATTGTTGTGACAGCAATTGAAGATCCTTCAAGCGTGGTCACGTTGCCTGCAGTGACATCTGCAGCCATCACTTCTGATCCAACGACATGGTAGGTGAGAATTTGAATAAGGATGTCTTTGTTCTTTGCAAGAAGAAGTTTGTCGAGTACTCCGGCAGGAAGCGCCGCAAACGCCGCATTTGTTGGAGCGAAAACGGTGAACGGTCCCGTGCCTGAAAGCGTGCTGACAAGATCAGCTGCTGTTAAGGCCGCCACAAGTGTGGAGAAGTCTTTGTTGCCCTGAGCAACTTCAACAATGGTGCCTGGCTGAGAAGGGATTGTTGTGGTTTCTGCCGCAACGACAGTGGTGTCAGAACTTGAGGCGTCTGATCCGCAAGCAGACAGCAACAACGCTGATACTGCCGTAATTGCAATGATTGTTTTTTTCATAGTTTCACTCCTGTGAACTGTTGGTCCCAGCAGATTGGCTAGAAAGGGCGACGCTATTCGTGACAGATGGAAAATTTCGGAGACGCAGCCTGATTATTGTCCTTTTGCAGTAAGTCGCTCTCAGTGCATTTGATGAGATTCTCGAGATCGCTTCAGAATAAGATTGAATGACTATTCAGTTATAGATATAGTGAAGAAGTGCCTGTCCAACCTGATTCTGCACGTAAATCAAAGGTGTCCCGCGTGGCGGTGGTAGTGGGTGCGTTGGCGTTGTTTGCAACCTCATGCAGTTCGAGCGATGCAACGCGAGTGCGTAATGCATCGTTGGGGGCAACGGTGTCGCAGACATTTGAAACTGGCGAAGACAGGACTTTTGTAGTGCCCGATGGTGTCACTTCGATTGATGTAAGTGTGTCCGGTGCACAAGGTGGTGCGCGTTCGCGTGACGAAGCCATTAGTCCTGGTACTGGTGGAAAGGGCGGACGTGTCGCGGGTCAAATCACGGTCACTCCGGGGGAAACACTCACTGTGCAAGTGGGGGAGAAGGGTGCTGACCAAAGTATGTGGGGTGCATATCCCGACGGTGGTGCTGGTGGATATTCAGGTCAGGTTTTTGATCCGACCAACTACAACAATTGGTTCTACGTATGGCGGCTCAACGGGTCTGGCGGCGGCGGGTCATCGCGAATCTTGCGAGGAGAGACACTTCTAGCTATTGCCGGTGGTGGCGGCGGTGCGGGCGAACAGTCAAATGGTGGCGATGGTGGAGTCACCGGCGGCGAAGGTGGAAATGGTTCGAACTTCGGCGCTGGTGGTGGTGCGACACAAGAGGCTGGTGGCAATGCAGGATGCACATTCATTGACTTCGATGGAAACAAAGTGTGCGCAAATCCAGGAGTTGCATTACGCGGTGGTGACGCAGACGTTGCTGGCTCGGGCGGTGGCGGCGGCTATTTCGGTGGAGGCGCTGGTAGCGCGGTGTTTTATGCAAGATCTGGTGGCGGCGGCAGCAGTTGGGCAAAGACTGATGCATTCATAGGCGAAGTGGTATTCACAACAGGCGTTCGAAGTGGCGACGGTGCCGTCACGTTTACCTATTTCGATCCATCAGCAGCACCCCAGCCAACTCTTCCTCCTACTACCACTACTCAACCTCCAGCAGTAATGCCATGTCGATGGGGCGGTCCATGCGTAGTGGGTGATATCGGCCCAGGTGGCGGCACGGTGTTCTACAACGCCACAAGCCCGTGGAACGGAGCAGACTCTGGACCATATTTAGAAGTATCGACTGAAGATGTGCAAAGTATGTCTTGGTGTGATCAGGGGTTTGTAAACGCAGGGCGCGCAACAGACGGCACCATTGGTGGGGGCAAAGTAAACACTGATGAAATTGTGAAGGTGTGTTCTTCGGGCGCCGCGAACAAGATGAACGACGCCACTTGGGGTGAAAAGACTGACTGGTATTTGCCGAACACTATGGAACTCACATTGATGTCGTGGTTCTTCCAACGAGAATATGCTGCTTCACAAGCGAAAGATACAAACGACTATTCATGGCTTTATTGGCGACCATTTAGTTGCGCCTTCGGGTATCTGTGGTCATCAAATCAAGTGAATGTAAATGAAGCCAAGATGTACAGACTTGATAATTCAAGTCAGTATCCAATCGGTAAATACGCGCAGCGTTGCGCAGCAGGCATTCGCTTGTTCCAATACGGAGACTCCAGTTCGTTGTCCATGCCCACCACCACAACGTCCACCACAACAACTTCCACTACCACTACCACGATTACCGCTACTACGGAAGCACCAATAGTTACAAGTGCACCGTCTACCACTGTGGCTTCCACAACTTCATCAAGCGTGCCGAATGCAGTGCGCGCAAACATTGAGCCACCGTCAGTGCCAGAGGTGAGTCCGCAGAAATTTGCAGATTGGGTTCCTGACCCGCAGATACCGCAGACTAAGTCGCCGGATTCTTCAGGGAAGACAAATGTTGATTCACCATCGGAACCAGAAGTGAGTGAGTTCAATTTGGTCGACACGATCACTGTTGTTGGGAAGGTGCCCACTCTCGAATTCGGTATACGACTACCGCAGCGAGCCGCGAAGTCAATCGTGCATAAGGTCACTGTTCTTGGTGACCAGATGCCACTCGGACGTTCGTGCACAGTTTCGTTCACCAACAAGTCGAAGACTGTGGCCAAGTATTCAGTGAAAGTGAAGTGTCAGTCTAAAAACACGAAGCTCATCATTGTTGGTAAGAAGAAGTCGTACGCAGCCGGAAGCAAATTGAGGTTCACTATGAGCGCGGCCTATGGCGCTATTGCACTTGAGATTCGAAGTGTGGTGAAAGGTGTTACGGGTACTCCGAAATCTGGTATCTGGCGTAGTCGCTGGATCTACGCCAAGTAAATCAACGTAGCGCTCGTTAACTTTTCACTGTGTTGCGACCATCGCGGCACCGGTCACTGCAGTACTTCACGTTTTCCCAGTCGCGTGCCCATTTGCGGCGCCACTCAAAAGGGCGGCCGCACGTTGCACAAATCTTCGGTTCGTGGCCGTTCTTTGCGCGGGAAATGCGTGGCATTGCACCATCGTAAGGATGTCAATGGCGGGGATGAGCGTTCTCGGGTCTGAGGAACTATCCTGCAAGAGGTTGTTTTGACCACAAGGGGCGAGATTCGCACCGAGGTGAAGAACTCCGAAATGCGCCTTTAGCTCAGTCGGTAGAGCAACGGACTTTTAATCCGCAGGTCCTGGGTTCGAGCCCCAGAGGGCGCACTAATAGTTTCCTATTTGGTTTTCTTTGCGCGGGGTTTCGCAACTGGCTTGTTCCA
>CANFIM010000091.1 GCA_947447175.1 Acidimicrobiaceae bacterium
ACGCCAGCATCAACACGAATGTCGCCGAAGCCAACATGATCTCGCGATTCCAGATACACCTCACGATGCAAACCGGCCATCCACCATTGGTCTTGGTCTTCCACATAACTCTGCGCGGTATAGCGACACACCACAATTGCAATGTCGTTAGCACCGCTCACCAGATACGAAGAAATGTCATATTCGCTGGGCAAACGGCTATCACTTCCGAAACCCACGTACTCACCATTCACATACACCGCGTGCATGCTCTCGGCACCACCCACATGCACGATGGTGCGTCGCTTCTTCCACTGTGCAGGCACGGTGAATGTTCGACGATGGACAGCGGTTGCTAATTCGTCAGGAAGATGTGGTGGGCGACCTTCCCATGGCATTGTCACGTTTGTGTAATGCGGTAGATCTCCAAGGCCCGCAAGAGTCCAGTTGCCGGGAATCTCAATGGTTTTCCATTTCGACGTTGCACCAGTGAGAGCCGATGACGGAACACTTTCAGGATGCGCGAATCGTTTGATGTGCCATTCACCGTTCAGCGATACACGCCATGGTGATTGTGACGCAGTGCGTGCATCATCTGCAGTGCGATATGAGGTGTGAGTGGCGCGCATGGGCAGGCGATTATTCGATACCAACTCTGGATCGGCCCACCACTTCATTGCGCTCATCTCACGTATGTTTCCACTGAGCACGCATGTAGCGCAATGTTGTGGTGCGAATGTCATTCCAGGTACCACCCATCATGTTGCGCACGGTGCCTAATGACGGCACTTTTTGCACGCTGACGGCTGTTTTGCGCCACTCGTCAAACTGATGGCTAGCGCCCCGGTAAGCAGGCTCACGTAGGAAGCGTTCAACAAATCCCAACAACTGTTCGTTGTTCCATGTGCGCGAATAGTTATTGCGCAATGGCTGACCACTCTCTACTCCCACCAAATTGCATGCGTCTGTCCAAGATCCAAACAACTGCACAATGCGCGCAACGCTCGGACCCTTCACTCGCCCACTCTTGATGAGTTCTGTGTACGCCTGGTGACTTAATGGTTTTGCCATCAGGCTTGCTGCCTGCAGCGCGGCACGTGCGCGATCACGCGTGGCGGCAATGGCATCAGATTCCACACGTTGTGCTGGCTGCACCAATTCATCTTCTTGCAAGATCAGCCAATTCACCGGAAGAGAAGCTGCCGTTACTTCGGCAATCGGCAAATGCAACGCGGCCGACACTTCCCCCACTGTGGACCCTGGAAACTGCATGAGGTAATCACCAATAGTTGTGGTGAGCGCACTACGCACCTGCTTCTTCGTTGGTCCAGGCGTTCTCTTGGCCCGCAACGCAGGCGCAGGCGTTGCAACGCCAGCCCGAGCCAGGAATTCTCCCAAGGTGCGCAGATGTTCACGGCTCACCATGCCGTTGCGCACCAAACTTAATTCGGCTGCCGCCCAAGCAAACGCGGGAGAAATTTCACCAAGAGGCACGTACTCAGACATCGATAAGAGGGTACTTGCCTGATTCATGGGTGCAGTGGAGCGAATAGAGTCAAAGCATTCGCAAAGGGGGCGATTGTGACTGCACATCTTGAACACGAATGGACTTCGCTACTACCTGCTGGTGATACCCACCCGTATCGCACAGGTGCATGGCGCCCACAGACACGCGAATGGACCGCCACCGATATGCAAGTGGAAGGTGAAATTCCTGCTGACTTGAACGGTGTGTATTTGCGCAATACCGAGAACCCTCTGGTGCCTGCGAACGACCGCTACCACCCATTCGATGGTGACGGCATGATTCATGCCATTTCATTTCGCGAAGGCGTCGCCGAATATCGCAACCGAGTGATTCGTACAGAAGGCTTGCTCACCGAACTTGCTGCCGGATCTGCGCAATGGTCTGGTCTTGCCGAATCCCCATTGAAAGCCGCGCGTGAAGACGGCTGGGGCGCACGTACCCGCATGAAAGATGCGTCAAGCACCGATGTTGTGGTGCATAACGGTCGTGCACTCACCAGCTTCTACCAGTGTGGTGAGTTGTATCAATTAGATCCGTTCACATTGAGCGACGAAGGTCGTGCAACCTGGAATGGCGAGTTCCCTGCCGCCGGAGTTTCTGCACACAACAAAGTTGACGAAGCCACCGGTGATTTGTTGTTCTTCAACTACCAAACCACGTATCCGTACATGCACTACGGCGTGGTGAACAAAGAAGGCGAACTGGCGCATTACACACCAGTGCCGTTGCCCGGGCCACGTTTGCCACATGACATGACTTTCACGAAGAACTATTCCATTTTGAATGACTGCCCGTTGTTCTGGAATGAAGAGTTAATTCCGCGCGGCATTTACGCCACACAGTTCCACAAAGACATGCCCACCCGTCTTGGCGTGATTCCTCGTTTTGGTACGGAGAAAGACATCAAGTGGTTCGAGTGTGATGCAACGTATGTGTTGCATTGGATCAACGCATACGAAGATGGCGACGAAATTGTGGTGGATGGATATTTCGAATTTGATCCGTCACCTGCTTCACCGCCAGACGCAACTCTTGAACAGCGCATGTTCCGTTTCCTCGATTTGTTTGCGATGCAATCAAAGCCATACCGCTGGCGTTTGAACATGAAGAACGGAACAGTGAAAGAGGGCCCACTCTCTGACACCATCACCGAGTTCGGCATGATCAACGCGTTTATTGCAGGCCAAAAATACGAATGGGTCTACAGCGTGATTCCTGCGGATGGTTGGTTCGGATTTGAAGGGCTTATCAAGCACAACGTGCAAACCGGAAGCGAAGAACACTTCCGACTTCCCGACGGTGTGTATGCCAGCGAAACAGTGTTTGCACCGCGCCCAAACGCCACCAGCGAAGACGACGGCTACCTCATCACCTTCACCATGGATGTTCCGAACGACCAGAGCCACTGCGAAATCTTCGACGCGAAAGATCTCAGTGCAGGCGCTATCGCCCGCATTCGTCTGCCCGAGCGCATTTGCAGCGGCACCCACGCCACCTGGGCCGACGCCAGTTCTCTCACCCTGAAGGGCTGAAAATAGAGGGCCCAATTGGCCCTGACCCCTTATAAATAAGGCTTTTGGCCTAAACCCCTAAAACATGACTGGAATTGTCGGGAATTGCTCTAGCCTTTTCTCCCTATGCAGTTCCCCATCAATTTGAACCTCGTGGGTCGCCCCGTTTTGGTGGTGGGTGGCGGCCGCATCGCGTATCGCAAGGTGCAACAGATTCTTGCCGCCGGTGGCGAAGTAACGGTGTTGGCGCCAGAGATTTTGAGTGACTTCAACGATCTTCCTGTGCAACAAATTGCGCGTGCATATACAAAAGGTGACGTTGCTGCCTTTCGACTTGTGATTACCGCCACAGGCAACATCGACGTTGACCAAGAGATTTACGACGAGTGCGAAGAACTCGGCATCTGGGTGAACAGTGCAGATGATCCGCAACGTTGCTCATTCACACTGCCTGCTGCATTTCGTCGTGGCCCCGTGATGATCACCGTTTCAACTGGTGGCGCAAGCCCTGCGCTTGCTTCATTCTTGCGTTCAGAATTGGAACAACTCGTGGGGCCTGAGTTTGCCGAGGTTGCAGCATCACTTGCGGCAGAACGCGCGCAGTTTCATGCCAACGGAGTTTCCACTGAAGATGTCGACTGGAAGCCCATCATTCGCGAAGCATTGCAACAGGCAGCTGTTGAATGCCCTCACCTCATGCAATCGCTCACACCAGTAGAGGCAACAGCATGACCGTTCATCTTGTTGGTGCTGGCCCCGGAGACCCCGAACTTCTCACCATGAAAGCTGCGCGCTTAATTGCCGAAGCCGATGTGATTGTTCACGACTATTTGTCGAACGAATCAATTCTTGAAATGGCGAAACCCGGCATTGAATTCATTGATGTTGGCAAGAAGCCTGGTAACCCCACTCCACAAGAGTTGATCAATTCACTCTTGGTGCATCTTGGATCGCAGGGGCTCACCGTTGTGCGCTTGAAGGGCGGTGACCCATTTGTGTTCGGTCGCGGTGGCGAAGAAGCGCAAGCACTCATGGAAGCACGCATTCCCTTCACCGTTGTTCCTGGCATTACATCGGCAATTGGTGTGCCAGCGGCTGCGGGAATACCTGTTACTCATCGCAATGTGTCCCCCGCTTTCACTGTTGTCACCGGACATCGTGAATCTGGCGGATCATCGAACATTGAATGGGAATCACTTGCAAAAGTGGGCGGCACCATCGTTGTTCTCATGGGTGTTGCCGAACGCGCCGTGATCGCATCGCGTCTCATGGCTGGTGGCCTCAGTGCTGAAACACCTGTGGCTGCAGTGCGTTGGGGCACTCGCGCCGAGCAACACACCACTCGCACCACGTTGGGTGAGTTGGGCACCGCCGCATTGAAGGCGCCCAGCACCATCGTGATTGGCGCAGTTGCTGCATATGAATTCATTGATGGCGTACATATCGACTCTGCGGTGGCAGGTTCGTAATGCGTCGTTCGATTGATGTTGTACAAGTGGATGCCACTGAGATTCCACTAGAAGACGCAGAACCTGTGTCATGGACCGTTGCAATCAGCGACGACTATGACGATGCAGAACCACGTGTCCAACTCACTGTTGAACCCCTTGGCGGCGCAGGCGAAGGCCT
>CANFIM010000092.1 GCA_947447175.1 Acidimicrobiaceae bacterium
ACGTTCCATTGCAGAACATGGTGGCTTACGTGCAGATGATGACCGTCGCATCACCACTCATTCGGTCACGCAGCACTTCATCACCAACTTTTATCTCGTGCCGTACAAAATTGGCTACCACCTTGCGCATCACGTGGATGCCGGCGTGCCCTTTCGCAACCTGCCGAAATATCACGCCATGTTGCGTGAGGCGAACTATGTCGACAACATCTATGAGTACCCCTCATATCGGGCACTCTGGAAGGCCGTCTCCAGCGCCTCAGCCTGAGCTCCAAACGTGCCAATAGTTTCTCCTACGCCCATAGTGGTAATCCCATTCCGCCCTTAGACTGATGGGCGTGAGCGAACTGTTCCGCATCGAAAACCTCCACGCCCGCCCCGTCACTGACGACGATGAGACGCCTGTCGACATCCTGCGCGGCCTCTCTCTTTCCATTGGTGCCGGCGAAGTGCACGCCATCATGGGCCCCAACGGTTGTGGCAAGTCAACACTTGCCAGCACCTTGCTTGCTTCCCCCGAATATGAGGTCACCGAGGGCCACATGTACTTAAAGGGTGAAGACATCACCGAGTGGACCACCGACGTCCGTGCCAAATCAGGCATGTTCCTTGCATTCCAATACCCGCAGGAAATTGCTGGCGTGTCTGTCATTCAGTTCTTGCGTCAGGCATTGTCTGCCCGTAAGGGAATCGACTTGTCAGTTCTTGAATTGCGTTTGTCAGCAATGGATTGGATGAAGCGCCTCGGCATGGATTCCTCTTTCGTTGACCGTTACCTCAACGAAGGTTTCTCTGGTGGCGAAAAGAAGCGCAACGAAATCATGCAGATGGCATTGCTTGAGCCAGAATTCGCCGTTCTCGACGAAACAGACTCCGGTCTCGACATTGACGCTTTGCGCATTGTTGCGAAAGGAATTCGTGAAGTGCGCGTCGATCGCCCCGAGTTGGGCATTTTGCTTATTACGCACTACCAACGTCTCCTCGACGAACTGCAGCCTGATCACGTGCACATCATGATTGATGGCCGCATCGTGAAATCTGGCGGCATGGAAGTTGCAGCAGAGTTGGAAAAGAACGGCTACGAGGCATACAGGTCGTAACTGCAATGAGTTTTGATCTTCAGCGCGTGCGTGCCGACTTCCCCGTTTTGGCAGAAGTCATCAATGGCAAACCGTTGGTGTATCTCGACTCCGCTAACTCATCACAAAAGCCGAACGCCGTTATCGATGCAATGACATCGTTCTTGCAACACGACTACAGCCCCACCAATCGCAGCGCCTACACAATGGCAGCGCATGCAACTGATTTATACGAGGGTGCCCGCACAAAAGTTGCGCGCTTCATCAATGCACCGCGTGCAGAAGAAGTGGTGTTCACAAAGAACGCAACTGAAGCCCTCAACCTCGTGGCACATTCCTGGGGTTCAGCCAATCTTTCCGAGGGTGATTCCATTGTTCTCACACACATGGAACATCACGCCAACATCGTGCCGTGGCAAATGTTGGCAGCAGAAAAAGGCTTCACTATTCGTTGGGTGCCACTCACCAGCGACGGATTGTTAGATCTCACCAACATCAACGAATTGCTCACCGGAGCAAGTGCATTCTCCTTCACCGCCATGTCAAATGTGTTGGGCACTATCAACCCCGTGAAAGAACTCTGTGCACTTGCTCATCAGCACGGCGCCATCGCAATTGTTGACGGTTGCCAATCTGTGCCACACATGCCAACCGATGTTCAAGACTGGGATGCAGACTTTGTTGCATTCAGCAGTCACAAAATGGTGGGCCCTTCGGGCATTGGTCTGTTGTGGGGTCGCGAAAATCTTCTTGATGCAATGCCCCCTTTCTTAGGTGGCGGCAACATGATTTCCGATGTGAAGCTTGAGGGCTTTACATGCGCAGATCTTCCTGCAAAGTTTGAAGCAGGCACACAGCCCATTACTGAAGCTGTTGGTCTTGCTGCTGCCGTTGATTACCTCACTGCAATCGGCATGCACAACGTGCGCCAGCACGAGCGTGAAATCACGGCATACGCACTCGAAACACTCACCAACCGTTTTGGCGACGACATTGTGATTCATGGCAGTCGCGACATCAATCAGCGTGGCGCCACCCTCAGTTTCGCCTACCGCGATGTTCACCCTCACGACGTGAGCCAAGTGCTCGACCAACACAATGTGTGCGTGCGTGCCGGTCACCATTGCGCCAAGCCCCTCATGCGATTGCTCGGCGCCAACGCCACCGTTCGCGCCAGTTTCTACCTGTACAACACCAACGATGAAGTCGATGCACTTGCCGATGCGCTTGCCGAGGCGGGCGACTTCTTCACCCTCTAGCCTGTTCCCAACACCTTCACTGAGAGACTCACAATGCCTGGATTAGAAGACCTCTATCGCGAAATCATCCTCGATCATTACAAGAACCCTCGTAACCGCGGCACCCTTGAACCGCCTGCAGTGCGCGGCGAAGGACACAACCCCTTGTGCGGTGATGAAATCGAAGTATTCCTCATTGTCAAAGATGGCATTGTTGAAGACATCAAAATTGCAGGCCAAGGCTGTTCCATCAGCCAAAGTTCTGCATCAATGATGGGCGTGGCTGTCAAAGGCAAAACAGTAGAGAACGCTCGTGCGTTCATTGCTCGTATCAAGCACATGTTGTCCATCGATGAAGAAGGCGAACCAGACACAAGCATTGCTCTGGGCGACCTTGAAGCACTCACTGGCGTTGTGAAGTTCCCCGTGCGCATCAAGTGTGCAGTTCTTAGCTGGAACACTCTTGCTGAAGCACTTGATATTGCAGCTGAATAACGCTTGTGGGCATTGCCCTCCTGCGCCGAATGTGCCGAATTAGTGTGATGAAACAATGAATCGTCCACGTCGCATCGCAACTGTCTTAGCTGCAGCATTATTGGCTGTGCCTTTCGGTGCATCTCACGCGAGCGCAACTGACGACACCATTCCGGATTCGTCCAGCACCACAAGTATTGATAGCGCGCCGTCAACCACAGCCACTTCAACTACAACAACGTTGCCACCGATATCACCACCCCAGCGCGGACGTGCAGAAATCGGATTTGCCCGCATCATTCTCGATGAACAACGCGCATATATTTTCAATACACGCCGACGTCTTATTGCCACCTTGCCTGTCTCAACTGGAACAGACGATCAAACTCCGGTGGGCACTTTCAAGGTGTATTCAAAATCAGCACAGACATATTTTTCTCCTGACCCCACCGAACGAATGCGCTGGATGACCCGGTTCACCAAGGGTCGCGAAGGTGCCGCCATTGGTTTCCACGGCATTCCCTTTCGAGTCACCAAAAATGGAGAAGTACCCATTTTCACCCCACTGGGCCAATACCCCGTTTCTCACGGTTGCATTCGGGTACGCGTCACTGATGCCAAGTGGATATTTGACAACATGAAACTGGGTACCACCGTCTCGGTTCTCCGCACCCGCCGCTAGACCTAGTCGCCATGCGGTAGTAAGTTCACTTGCAACGCAAACAGGGGGCATCACATGGTCGAGCGCGCAAAGTTCAAATCTTTCCAAGAATCCACCAAGGAAGAATGGCAAAACATCATGGTGTGTCTACAAGACACACAAGCCATGGTTGCCAATCGCGTGATCGAACAACTGAAGCACCTTGGAGATGATCACGGCGGCTTCCCCGTAAATCGCCTTGAGCATTGTTTGCAAACGGCATCACGCGCAGAACGCGATGGGCGTGATGATGAATACATTTTGTGCGCGTTGCTTCACGACATTGGTGACAACCTTGCACCGTTCAACCACCCCGACATTGCTGCCGGCATCTTGAAGCCGATTGTTTCCGAGAAGAACCACTTCATGGTGCAACATCACGGCATCTTCCAGGGTTACTACTTCTGGCATTACATCGGCCTTGATCGCAACACGCGTGACAAGTACGCCGACTCTCCGCACTACACCTACACCGAGGAATTCTGTGCGCTGTATGACTCACCTGCATTCGACACTGAATATGAGAGCTTTGATTTGGCACACTACGAACCCCTAATTCGTGACGCCTTTAAGCCAAAGGGTCGCTGAATCACAACACCGAATGGTTTGTGTTCAAAACCACGAACAGCATCCGCAGTAAGTTTTCTGCGTCGCATCACTTAGACGGAGAAACCTATGAAAGTCACCCTGCTCGGAACCGGAAGCCCACTTCCTAGCGCCACATGTGCCGGACCATCCTCACTTGTACAAGCTGGTGGCCTCAACCTTTTGGTTGATACCGGACGTGGCGTCATTATGCGTCTCGTTGGGGCCATGGTGCCCCCACCAATGGTGAATGCAGTGTTGCTCACTCACTTACACAGTGACCACATTTCCGATCTCAACGATGTGATTACTACTCGTTGGATCTCAACTCCCGCCGCAACACCACTTCCCATCTACGGACCCGTGGGTACCAAGAAAATGGTCGATGGACTTATTGGCATGTTGTCGCAAGATGAGGGCTACCGCCTTGAGCACCATGACGACCTACGTGCAGCTGGCGGCATGAAAGTGGAAGTACACGAAATGAA
>CANFIM010000093.1 GCA_947447175.1 Acidimicrobiaceae bacterium
GCGCAAAAGGGTGATGGTGCCGGCCTGCTTGCTCTATACGACGCTTACTATCAGCGCACCCCTGATGGAAAATACGGCAATGAATTAGAGGCGTTTAATGCCATCTATTGCCTCGATGATCCGGGCCCTACAACCGTGAAAGAAACCGATTCATTTGTGCCAGCCTTCCAAAAAGCTGCACCTCGTTTATGGGCCGGATTCACTGGCGGATATGGATGCGTGTTCTGGCCTGCAAAGCCTGACATGCGAATCAAAATCACCGGCAAAGGAGCTGGCCCCATTGTTGTGGTTGGCACCACTGGTGACGCTGCAACGCCATTGGCGAGTTCACGCAAGATGCAAGAAGCGTTGGAAGACGGACGCCTCATTGTGGTGACCGCCGACCGACACACCGGATATGGCGAAAATAACTGCGTCACTTCGTCTGTTGACAATTACCTCATCACTACAAAAGTCACCTTCCGCGAAAAGGCGTGCTAGTGAACCGCCCCAATGTCATTCTCATTAATTGTGATGACTTGGGCTACGGCGATCTTGGCTGTTACGGCTCAACACTCAACAAAACTCCTGCGCTTGATCAATTAGCCGCAGAAGGAATTCGCTTCACAACTTTTTATCAAGGGTCACCTGTTTGCTCACCTTCACGCGGCGCGCTTCTCACTGGTTGTTATCCACCGCGAATCGGTTTTGGTTTGTTCGAAGGAATGCCTGTGTTGTTCCCGGGGCAAGCAGTGGGTTTGCCACCAACGGAAATCAGTATTGCTCGCGTCTTGCGCGATGCCGGCTACCGCACACAAATGGTGGGCAAGTGGCATTGCGGCGACCAAGACGAGTTCTTGCCCGTCAACCATGGGTTTGAGCACTACTTCGGTTTGCCGTACAGCAATGACATGGGGCGTCAAACAAATCATCCCGATGTGATTCCGATGCCTCCACCTCTTCCACTGTTGATGGATGGCGAGGTAGTTGAACAACAACCAGATCAAAGTTCTCTCACAGAACGTTATGTGCAAGAAGCCGTGAAGTTCATGCGAGATGCAAAAGGCGAGCCGTTCTTTTTGTACCTCGCGCATATGTACGTACACGTACCCATTTATGTGAAAGAGGAATACCTCGCCAATTCACAGAATGGCCCATATGGCGCGGCAGTTGAATCAATTGATTGGGCTACGAAAGTCATCTTGCGTGAATTGAATGCTCTAGGTCTCGATGACAACACCATTGTTATTTTCACTAGCGACAATGGCTCACTTGGCGAACGCGCCATCTACGGCACAGATGTTCCTGGTGGTGGTAGCAACGCCCCACTCCGTGGCAGCAAAACACAAACATGGGAAGGCGGTTTACGAGTACCGGCCATTCTTCGCTGGCCTCGAAAAGTACAACCGGCGCAAGTCAACGACACACTTCTCACCTCAATGGACTTGTACCCCACCATTGCCAAGGTGTGTGGCGCGGAAATTCCCACTGACCGCATCATCGACGGGAAAGATGTCAGCAACATTTGGTTTGGCGAATCGCATGAAAGCCCACACGAAACATTTGCCTACTACCAAGGCAATTCGTTGGAAGCCATTCGTGATCAGCAATGGAAGCTGCACTTCTCCAAATTCGGCAAAGAAACAAACGAGTTGTACGACCTAGTGAACGACGTTTCCGAGTCACACAACGTGTTTGATGCGCACCCCGACATCGTTGCTCGCCTAACGGAAGCAGCAAACGTGTGGCGTCATGATCTGGGTGATGCTCGTCTGAAGATCGAAGGCACAGGCACCCGACCCATCGGTCGAGTTGCGAACCCAAAACCACTCACTGAATACGACCCGAATTACCCGTATTTCATGGCCGAGTACGACCTCGACCACAAGGGTTAACTACTTCGGCGCAACGTGTTTTGGTTGCAGAAGTGACACGGCCGCAGCAAGCAATGCAAACACAATTGCAACTCGCCACCCATTTCGGAAGCCATCAATTCCCTTTGTGCTTGTTTGCACGGTGACAACAAGGGCCACACCCACTGCAGCACCCACCTGACGGAATGTGTTGTTGATTGCGCCACCCAATGCGAATTGTGTTTGAGGCAATCGCAAAACTGTCGAAGCAGACAACGCAGGGAACGTTCCGCCAAGTCCGACTCCGAGAATCACCATCAGTGGCAACCACGGGAACCATGGCGTGGGGTTGGGGTGTAGCAACACGGTGGAACCAAAAATGGTGAGTGCTACCAACATTGGCCCACCCAACAACAACTTGCGGTATCCAATAGAAGCCATCTTCTTTCCCGTGTACATCGACACCAATGCAACGGTCACCGGCGAGAGCACGGAGAACCAACCGGCCTTCGTTGCGCTAAAGCCCCAGATGGTGCGTTGGAACAGCACATTGTTCAAAATATTTCCACTGAACGCTGCACCAAAGAGGAAGGTCGAAATGTTTGCTGCCGTAAACGTGCGTTCTTTGAAAAGCGCAGGTGGCAACAACGGATTGTGGTGAGTGACAGATCGTTGCGCAACACCCAGACCAAGCAGAACGGTTGCGCCGAACAACACAAGCACTTTTGTATCTGTCCAACCGAATGCCTGTGCTTCGGAAATTCCGTACACCAATGACGCCACTGCAGCCGTAAAGAGAACTGCTGCAACAAGGTCGGGGCGTGCCGTGTCTTGCTTTTCTGATTCGCGTGTCATCTTGATTGCCAACACAATGGTGAGAGCACAAATGGGCACATTGATCCAGAACGCGCTTCGCCAACCGAACGACGACACAAAGAACGCACCGAGCGTTGGGCCCGAAGCCACACCCAAGGCTCCGATACTTCCTGTCCACGCAACTGCTTGACCACGTTTTTCTGGGGGGAATGCGGCAAGAAGCAAGCCCATCGAGGCTGGTGTCATCATTGCGCCACCAACACCCTGAATTGCGCGACCAGCAATCAGCAACGACATGGTGGATGCGAGTGCACACAAGAGCGAACCAGCAAGGAACAGCGACGTGCCGTACAAGAAGAACTTCTTGCGACCCACACGGTCGGCAAGACGACCCGACACCACCAACAACGAACCAAACAGAATGGAATACGCGGTGACAACCCACGCGATGGTCGCCTTTGAATCTTCAGGAAAGCTCTTTCCGATTTCGTAGAACGCCACATTCACAATCGACATGTCGAGCGTGGAGATGTACGACGCAATCGCACACACGATAAACGTGCTCCACGGATTGAATTGTTTGGTCTCTGTTGCAGTCATTGAAGTCCCCCGAGTTCTGTCAGGAGACTAGATGAGGCTTGAGGGGCTTCTTATCAGTAGACGACTCGTTAGCATTGCCGCATGGCCCCGAAGAGTCCCACACCTTCTACAGATTCTCCGGTGCGCCGCAAGCGGGCAGATGGTCTTCGAACCATTGAGAAGATTTTGCACGCTGCAGACGCTGAAATGTCTGAGCACGGATTAGCCAATTTCAATCTCGATCGCATGATTGAACAATCGGGAGTTGCCCGAAGTTCCGTGTATCACCACTTCGGTGGTCGCGACGCAGTCATCGCTGCTGTTGAAACTTCCCGCACCATGCGCTCACTGGACCGTGGAATGTCTGACTTCGAAAGAGCTCTCGACAACATGTCGTCGGGAGAAGAAGCTTTTCAACTCATTGAGCTTGGAATGCGTGTTTTTGGATCACCCGAAAATCGACAACTGCGCGGTCGACGAATCTCATCTCTTGCGGCTGCACATAGTGCGTCCGCCATTCGAGAGGTACTCGCCAAAGACCAGGAATGGGGCTCGGAACACCTTGCTCGCCTCCTCGAAAAAGTTCGCGGGCGCGGGTTGGCCGATCCGGTGGAGCCATTGCTGGGCTTGGCATACGTGATCCAGTCCATGTTGGTGGGTCGAATTCTGGTGGACATCTCTGACGACCCAGAACTAGACAAACAATGGGAAGACGCCGCCCTGATGACTCTCAGAATGGCGATAAGACCTTCGAAATAGCCTTAATTAGACAAAACATCTACTTGTATGTTTCATCTAATTAGGGATACGGTGGCCTTATGGCAACCATCCTGGCGAGCCCACATTTGGCGAAGCTCGTGCCACGCATTCTGGGCTGTGCCGGAGTGGGCATCCTTGCCCTCCTTGCCTCCCTCAATTGTTCGCCATCTCCCGCACTTGGGGCCTCACCATCTGCCATCTGCATCAGTCGCGCTGGCGTGGTGCTGGCTACCAATACAGCAAACAGTTGTGCAAAGACTGAGAAGAAATTTGTGCTGTCCGTTCTGGCACCGAACACACTGTGCATCACCAGGTTGAAGTCAATGAAGTTTGCATCCAGTGGCGTGTGTCCAACCAGTACCACGTCTGCCGAAACCAAAATTCAATCCACAGGGCTCAGCATCTGTGCAAAGTCTTCAACGCGACAAGTGATGTGGAGGTCGAGTAAATCGTGTCCGAGTGGCTACGCAGCAAAGAGTCTTCGACTGCGACCAATCGTGATTGCTTTGCCAGTCACAAATAGTCCGCTCACCACAACGTCTGGTGCAATCATTGCTTCAGAATCCAGCAC
>CANFIM010000094.1 GCA_947447175.1 Acidimicrobiaceae bacterium
ATGGGCTGTCGCGCATGCGCATCGTCAACTGAATGGTGAAGTGTGATGGTTGATATTCGCGTCGGACAAGGTTTTGACATTCACAAATTCGCTGATGCACCCATTGACGGTCGCGTGTTGATTTTGGGTGGTGTGTCTTTCCCTGGTGAACCGGTGCTCATTGGTCATAGCGATGCCGATGTGATTGCACACGCAGCAGCTGATGCATTGTTAGGTGCTGCAGGTCTCGGCGACATTGGGCAGCATTATCCCGACACAGACCCTGCATGGAAGGGTGCCGATTCATTGGCAATTCTTCGCGATGTTGCAAGCAAAGTCACTGCTGGTGGCTGGCGAATTGGCAATATCGACTGCAGCGTGGTGTGCGAAGCACCAAAGATTGCTGCAGTTCGCGATGAAATGATGCAACTTCTCAGTGCAGCGGCGGGTGCGCCCGTTACCGTAAAGGGCCGTCGCGCTGAAGGTCTTGGCGCAATTGGTCGTCGCGAAGGCATTGCTTGTTTCGCGTCTGCAGTCATCATCAAGGAGTCCTGAAATGGCACCACGCAAATCCGCTAAAGCGCCAAAGGTCAACACTGGTAAGCCAGGCCGCCCTGCTGGCGGTCGCAATACAAATAGTGGTGTTGGCTCTCGTAAGGCAGCCGCGAAGAAGTCGGAAGGTTCTGGCAGTAGTTCACGTGGCGGCGCCGCACCAAAGCGTGGAGTTGTTTCGCGTACTGGTGGCGGACGTGGCCCCGTGTCTCGTGGCGGTGCAGGTGGACGTGGCGACGATCGTCGCAAGGCTCCCGTTGCAAAAGGTCTTGGCGGAGAACAAATTGAAGGACGTCAAGCAGTTCGCGAGTTGTTGATTGGTCAGCGACGCAAAGTGCGTGAAATTTGGATTGCAGCCGATATTGATCCAGCACCAATCATTGAAGACATCGAAGAAATTGCGCACGCACAAAACGTTGTTGTGATGGAAGTGCCACGACGCACGTTAGAAGAAACTGCACGTAGCGAAGCACCACAAGGCATCATCGCGTTTGCACAAGAACTTGAAGAAGCATCGTTTGCAGAAATGTTGAAGACACGAAATGGTGTTCCGCCATTCCTTGTTGCCGTTGATGGTGTCACCGACCCCGGCAACTTGGGTGCGTTGTTGCGCTGCTGTGATGGCGCCGGCGTGACTGGTGTTGTGTTGCCAAAGCACCGTGCTGTTCATGTCACCCCCACCGTTGCGAAGTCGTCTGCTGGTGCAGTGGAGCATGTGCCCATGACATTGGTGTCGGGTCTGCCCACCGCCATTCAGCAAATGAAAGACAAGGGCATCTGGGTAGTGGGCCTTGATGACTCCAGCCGCGACACCCTGTTCGACATCGGCAAGTTGGCCAACGAAGGCATCTGCATTGTTCTGGGCGCAGAGGGCACCGGCCTTTCCCGCCTGGTGCGCGATCGTTGCGACACCATCGTGGGTATCCCCATGCTTGGCCAGGTGAGCTCGCTCAACGTTTCGGCTGCAGCGGCCTTGGCTACGTACGAAGTCACCCGTGTGCGAATGGCGAATAACGCCTAGGCTTAGCGGTCTCGCCGGATTAGCTCAGTGGTAGAGCAACGCACTTGTAATGCGTAGGTCCTCGGTTCAATCCCGAGATCCGGCTCCATTCGAATTCTTGCTCGAAAGAGCCTGAAGTCCTTATTTTGTAAGGCTTTCGGGGGTGTCCTACCCCTGTCCACACCCAGCCACTACGGTTTGGGCGTCTCCTATTTTTCTAGCGGAGGACCTTTTCACATGAGCCAACAACGCCAACGCCCCTCACTTCCATCTCCTTCCACCGGCACCCTGGGCGCCGTGGTTGCTGTGGTGGCCCTCATTCTCGGCTTCCTCATTCTTCGTGATGTGAAAGACAGTGGAACCGCATCTCCTGCAGGCACCAATGCTCCTGCAGTCACCACGCCCGATGGTGGCACCGTGGCTGTCACCACCACCTTGCCGTTCTCCATCAATGGCTTCAAGATTCAGGTGGCAAATGCATCGGGTCTTGCGGGCAGTGCCGGCGCTATGACAGTTCTTTTGCAGAACCAGGGCTACGTGGTGCAGGCCGCGCTCAACGTTCCACCAGGAACCGCTAAGCGCGCAAAGACCGCAGTGTTTTACTTAGCTGGTTACGAATCCGCAGCACAGAACGTTGCTGGTGTTCTCGGCGGCAACGTGGAAGTGGCTGTAATGCCTCAACCCATTCCTGTTGAAACTGGAACTATCGGCGAAGCAGGCATTCTT
Source organism: Acidimicrobiaceae bacterium (assembly GCA_947447175.1). GTDB lineage: Bacteria > Actinomycetota > Acidimicrobiia > Acidimicrobiales > Ilumatobacteraceae > UBA2093. Next base: position 2,258 of record CANFIM010000094.1, read on the forward strand.
GTGTTGCTGGGTACCGATCTTGCGAACAAACCACTCGCTGGTGTTGTTGGTGCCGGTAGCGGAGCTGCAGCCACCACTACTTCCACAGTTGCGGGTTAATCGCTCCTAGCGCTTCAAGATGTCGCGAGCGGCGTCTTCAATACAACGCAGCACTTGTTGCATGCTCATGTCTGCACCGTATTTTTCCGTGAGGCTTGTTGCTGTCACTAGTGATCGCAATTCGGGAAGCATGTCGTTGTCGATATCGCCCACAATTGCTTGCACTGGAACGTTTGCATCGTTGGCGTAATCAATCACACTGCCCACCACTTTGCCCGTGAAGCTGGTGTCGTCAAGTGACCCTTCACCGGTAATCACAATGTCGGCGTTGCGTACGGCATCATCGAAGCCCACTTCTTCGGCCACAATGTCGAAACCTGGCATCAACGTTGCACCGAGTGCTGCGAGTGCGCCGGCCAAACCACCTGCAGCCCCTGAGCCATTGATGTTGCGCACGTTGATGTCGTAGTCATTTTCGTAACGCTGCGCAAGTTGTTCCAGTCGATTTGTGAGCAATGCAACCTGTGCGCGTGATGCACCTTTTTGTGGTGCGAATACCTTCGCTGCATCGGTGAACAACGTGTCCACATCACATGCCACGAGGAATTCAACGGCGCGCAAACGTGCAGGTGTGCTGATGGCGGCTAACGCACCAAGGCCACCATCGGTTGTTGCAGAACCACCGAGACACACGATGATCTTTTTCGCACCTTCGTTGAGTGCGCGATCAATGAGTTCTCCTGTACCGCGAGTAGTGGCACCCATGGGGTCGTTGTTTTTCGCACCGCCGGCAAGCGTGAGACCCGAGGCTTGTGCCATTTCGATAATGGCCACGCCTTTGTGCATGCCCCACTGCGCTTGCACCATGGTGCCCAATGGTCCGGTGACAGTGGCTGTGCGGTTTGCGCCACCAAGAACCGCGAGAGTTCCTTCTCCGCCGTCGGCCAAAGGCATCTCAACGCAGTCGAGCCCAAGGTCCCAGCAGGCGTGGCCAATGGCGGCGCATACTTGCGCTGCGCTGGCTGTTCCCTTGAACTTGTCTGCTGCGGCGAGTACCTGCACAGAGCCACCCTACGGCGTGCCTAGAGTTCACACTCATGAGCGAAAACATGAACGCACTCGATGCCACAGCCCAGGCTGCACTGATTGCGAAGGGCGAGGTGTCGCCGCGCGAAATGGTTGACGCTGCAATTGCGCAGGCCGAAAAAGTAAACGGCGATATCAACGCAATTATTCATCCGCGATTTGATCGCGCGCGAGACGAGATTGAAGGTGGATTACCAAGCGGTCCATTCACTGGTGTGCCGTTGGTGATCAAAGATCTTGGTGCCGCAATAGGCGGCGAGCCGCACCACATGGGCACGCGCTTTTTGAAGAACGCGAACTACATCGCGCCATACGACAGTTATCTCACGCGACGTTTTCGCAACGCAGGTTTTGTGATTATTGGTCGCACCAACACGCCGGAGTTTGGCAACACAATTACCACTGAGCCGCTGTCGTACGGCCCATCGCGCAACCCGTGGAACCTTGATCACTCAACTGGTGGTTCCAGTGGTGGATCTGCAGCAAGCGTTGCTGCACACATCGTTTCTGTTGGTCATGCAAACGATGGTGGCGGTTCCATTCGTGTTCCGGCCAGTGAGTGTGGCTTGGTGGGTCTGAAACCATCTCGTGGTCGTGTGAGTAAAGGCCCTGACATTGGTGAAAGCTGGATGGGCTCCACCATTGACGGTTGCGTCACTCGCACTGTGCGCGACACCGCAGCGGTGCTTGATGTGATTTGTGGGTACGAACCAGGCGATCCGTATATTGCGCCGCCGTTCGCACGACCACTCACGCAGGAACTGGGAGTGAACCCCGGGAAGTTGCGCATTGGTGTGCTTGATCATCCGGTGTACTCGCATCAGAAAGACGATGCAGAATCTCGCGAGTCAGTGAAACGAACAGTTGATGTGCTCACGGCATTAGGTCACGAAGTAGAAATCACGTGGCCAAAGGCAATGGAAGAAGTAGAAGTATCGGGCAAGTTCACCGCGATTGTTGGCGCCGCAACTCATGCTGATGTGTCATCGTTCGAACAACTGATGGGCCGTACCATTGGCGAAGGCGACATGGAGCCCGACAACTTGCTGATGCGCGAATTGGGTCGTTCCATTTCTGTTGACACCTACATCAATAACCAAGTGTGGTTGCACGCATGGTGCAGGCGAGTGGTGCAGTGGTGGGAACCACTCGACGGTTC
>CANFIM010000095.1 GCA_947447175.1 Acidimicrobiaceae bacterium
TTAATGCTGTTGGCAAGTGCAATTGCATCGTCAATTTCATCTGGTGATTCAACGCGAATACCAACGCAACCCATTGCTTCTGCCCACTTCACGAAGTCGGGGCAACCAGAAAGATCAACTTCGGAATAACGCTCGCCGTAGAACATTTCTTGCCACTGACGCACCATGCCGAGATACGTGTTGTTCAAGATTGCAATCTTCACGTGAATGCCTTCAGTGGTTGCAGTCACAAGTTCTTGTGCAGTCATTTGGAAACAACCGTCACCGTCGATAGCCCACACAGTTTTTTCTGGTTGACCAGCTTTTGCACCAATTGCCGCAGGAACGGAGAAGCCCATGGTGCCGAGACCGCCAGAGTTCACCCATGTATATGGCTCAGTGAAGTTCCAGAACAAGCTTGTCCACATTTGGTGCTGACCAACGCCGGCGCACACGATGGTTCCGGCTGGTGCAGCATCGCGCAACTTTTCCAAGCAAAACTGTGGCTTCAATCGTGCGCCAGGTTCAGATGGTTCGTACACAAGTGGGAACTGTTCGCGCCATCCGTTTACACGACTACGCCATGGAGTGATGTCGACTTGTGCAGTGCCTGAAGCCTGCAATTCCTTAATGGCTTTATTGATTTCTTCCACCACCAAGCGGCAGTCGCCCACGATGGGCACATCGGGCTTGCGCACTTTGCCCTGCTCTGCAGGGTCGATATCAACGTGAATGATCTTTGCTTCCGGAGCAAAGCCAGAAACCTTGCCTGTGACTCGGTCGTCGAAGCGCGCACCGAGTGCGCACAGCAAATCAGCCTTCTGCATTGCGGTTACTGCCGTTGCAGTGCCGTGCATGCCAGGCATTCCGTAACACAACGGGTGATTGTCGGGGAATGCGCCACGTGCCATCAACGTTGTAACAACAGGTGCTTGCAACAACTCAGCAAGTTCGCGCACTGCTTCTGCAGCGTGTGCTTTCAAAACGCCGCCGCCCAAATACAGAACAGGGCGCTCGGAAGAGAGCAACAACTTTGCAGCAGCTTTGATTTGCTTTGCATCGCCCTGAGTAATGGGGCGGTAACCAGGAAGCGCTTCAAGAACTTGTTCGTCTGTGGGCCAATGCCATTCCATGGTGTTCACAAGAATGTCTTTCGGCACATCGAGCAACACGGGGCCGGGACGACCAGTAGTTGCGATGTAGAACGCTTGACGCACGGCCATCGGAATGTCTTCGGCGCGCATGATGATTTCGTTGTGCTTGGTGACACTGCGTGTGATGCCAATGGTGTCGCACTCTTGGAATGCATCGGTGCCAATTGCAGTAGTTGCAACCTGGCCAGTGATGCACACCATGGGAATGCTGTCCATGAATGCGTCGCACAAAGGCGTCACCATGTTTGTTGCAGCAGGGCCACTGGTGACCATGGCAACGCCGGGGCGACCCGTAACTTGCGCATACCCCTGAGCCATGTGACCAGCACCTTGTTCGTGACGAACCAAAATGTGGCGAATGCTGGACTTCAATAACGGGTCGTATGCGGGAAGAATGCAGCCACCGGGCAGGCCAAACATGGTTTCCACGTTCTCCATCTCGAGCGCACGGATGAGAGCTTCCGCTCCTGTGATCACTTCTTTGCTGGACATCAGAGGTTTCCTGCTTTTCCGGGCCGTTAAGCCTCTCATTGTGCCAAGTTGGCGCTAAAAAATGAGAAAAACCACCCGAAATGGGGTGGTTTTTTGCCTTCTCAGCCAGTTTTGCACCAGGTTCAGCCCTACCGCAACCCCTATTTTGAGCCGAAATGACCTACGGCTTGCGAATAACGACCGTTTTGGCGATGTAGTCGTGGATGCCCTGGCGGTTGGGCATCACCAAAATCATGATGGCACTAATCAGCCCTGTGATTCCCCGAGAAACGGGACCAAGGATCATTTTGCCCAAGACTTCACGCAACAACATTTGCTGCATCGATGCTGGTACGCCGGTTTTGGCATCAACAATCTGCAAACCGAGAATCTTCTTCGCAGGCGACGTGGACTGTGAGTAGAGCACCACTGACCAAATGATCCAGCCAATGAAGAGCGTGACCACCATCAGCACACCATCAAGAATGGCGGCCCAAAAACGTGCACCGTTGTTCACGGGCGTTGGCGCACCTGCACTGAATGAAGGAACACCCGCAAAACCTCCACCAGAAATTGGTGGTGGTGTGTTTGGCGGTGGTGGTGGAGCCCAGTTTGAATCTTCGGTCATGAAATGAACCGTACTCGCTGACGGCACCATGTTTGTGACCTACGGTGACCAAGATTGAGCCAACACAAGGCAGGTAATTCCATGGATTTTGTACGCACACCCGATGAACGATTCGCCAACATTCCCGACTGGCCATATGCCCCTGCGTACACCGACGTAAAAGCAAACGATGGCACTGACACCGTGATGCGTGTTGCTCATTACGAAGCTGGCCCAGCCGATGCGAAAGAGACCGTGATCATGATGCACGGTGAGCCCACGTGGTCATTCCTGTATCGCAAAATGATGAAGACCTTCCTTGATGCAGGGCATCGCGTGATTGCACCAGACCTCATTGGTTTTGGTCGCAGCGATAAGCCAACACTGAAGACCGACTACACGTACGAGCGTCATGTTGATTGGATGAATCAGTGGTTGAACATCAACAACTTCAGTGGCCTCACCATGATGTGCCAAGACTGGGGCGGACTCATTGGTTTGCGTCTGGTAACTGCAAACGTTGATCGCTTCGATCGCGTTGTTGTTTCGAACACAGGCTTGCCGATGTACGGCAAAGAACCGAGTGCAGCATTCCGCGCATGGCAGAAGTTTTCGCAAGAAGTTCCAGTTTTTGACGTGGGCAAGTTGTGCCAGGGCGGCGCACTCTCAACACTGAGCGATGCAGAGATTGCCGCGTACGACGCACCCTTCCCCGATGAAACTTTCAAATCGGCTGCGCGCATCTTCCCCACGTTGTACCCCGACGGCGAAACCGACCCCTCAAACATCGCCAACGGAAAGGCATGGGAAATCCTTCTCGGATTCTCGAAGCCATTCCTGTGCGCATTCTCCGATGGCGACCCCATTTCCGCCGGTGGAGACAGAGCCTTTATTGGCAAGGTGCCTGGTACTGCCGGTCAGCCCCACACCATCATCAAGGGTGGGGGCCATTTCGTGCAGGAAGACAAGGGAGAGGAACTCGCCGGAGTCATAAACGACTTCATGGCTGCCACGCCCAAGTAGCGTGGGAGCCATGTCTGAAACCCGCACAATCGCCCCTGCCGAAGGCAAGCTCGGTGTCCTCACCGTTGGCCTCGGCGCCGTGGCGTCCACCCTCATCGCTGGCGTTGAACTCGCCAAGCGTGGCCAGGGAACCCCTATTGGCTCTATGACCCAGATGGGCACCATTCGTCTTGGCAAGCGCACCGACGATCGCTCACCTCTTATTAAGGACTTCGTACCCCTCGCCAAGCTCGATGACATCGTGTGGGGCGCCTGGGACGTTTTCCCGGATGATGCCTATGTCGCAGCAACTCGCGCCGGCGTGCTCGAGCAGGGCAAGCACATTGAGGCCATCTCCGAAGTTCTCCGCGACATTCGTCCCATGAAGGCAGCGTTCGAGCGCAAGTACGCACGCAACCTCACTGGCGAACACGTAATGGACACCACCAGCAAGCGTGAAATGTTGAACGGTCTTCGTGCCGACATCAACCGCTTCAAAGATGAGCACAAGGTTGACCGCTTGGTCATGATCTGGTGTGCAAGCACCGAGATCTTCATTGAGCCGGGCCCTGACCACCAAACAATCGAATCATTCGAGAAGGCAATTGATGCCAACTCTGACCAGGTTGCACCATCAATGTTGTACGCATACGCAGCGTTGCTCGAAGGTGTTCCCTTTGCGAACGGCTCACCCAACCTTGCCGTTGACATGCCGTGCTTGCGTGAATACGCAACCGCAAACAACATTCCCATCTCGGGCAAAGACTTCAAGACCGGCCAGACACTCATGAAAACAGTGCTTGCGCCAATGTTGAAGGCTCGTCAATTAGGTCTTGCTGGTTGGTACAGCACCAACATTCTTGGCAACCGCGACGGTGAAGTTCTTGACGCTCCTGAAAACTTCAAGACCAAGGAAGAGTCAAAGCTTGGCGTTCTCGAGGACATTCTTGAGCCAGGCAAAAACCCAGAGCTCTACGGCAATGTGTTCCACAAGGTCAGCATCAACTACTACCCACCACGTGGCGACAACAAAGAGGGTTGGGACAACATCGACATCTTCGGCTGGATGGGTTACCCCATGCAGATCAAAGTTGACTTCTTGTGTCGCGACTCAATTCTCGCTGCACCTCTTGCACTCGACCTCATTCTCTACTCAGACCTCGCAGCTCGCGCAGGCTTGGGTGGTATTCAGGAATGGTTGTCGTTCTATTACAAGAGCCCACAGGTTGCACCTGGCTTGTACCCAGAACACGACTTGTTTATTCAGCTTGCAAAGTTGAAGAACACATTGCGTTGGTTGATGAACGAA
>CANFIM010000096.1 GCA_947447175.1 Acidimicrobiaceae bacterium
CATCAGGCCGGCGTGAACTACGAAGACGAAAAGTGGGAGCTGTACCACTTGGCGAATGATCGTTCTGAGTTGAATGATCGCGCAGAGTCAGACCCCGAGAAGTTGGCCGAAATGATTGGTCACTGGTGGGAACAGGCAGAGAAGCACGGAGTGTTGCCACTCGATGACCGCGGTATCGAGTTGTTTGGCGCGCGATTCCGCAAGCACTCGCCGCACCCCGAGGATCGTCGTTATGTGTATCGCCCGCCAATGTCGCCGATGCCCGGACAAGCGTCAGCACCACTGGGTGGCCGACATTCAATCATGACCGCAAGCATCACTCATGCTGCAGGGAACGAAGGCGTGTTGTACGCAACAGGTACACAGAACTCTGGTGTGTCGTTCTTTATTCAGAACAACAAGTTGATGTATGACTACAACGCATTTGGTGATCACACCGTGGTTGAGTCAGAGGGCGAATTGCCCAACGGAGACTTGCAAGTGATGGTGGAGCTGAAGCGCGGCGACAAACGGCGCGGCACTATTGATCTTTCCATTGATGGTGTGGCTGTTGCTCACGTAGAAGTGCCGTTCTATATGGGCATGATGTCGTCAATTGGGCCAAGCGTTGGGTACGACCATGGTTCTGCTGTATCAACTCGCTATCAATCGCCATATCCCTACACCGGCGTGTTGCACGAAATTGTGATTGAAGCATCACAACGTTCCCGTGATGCGGAAGCGCGCAGCGAAATGTCTCGTCAATAAATAATCGAACAAAGGAAACACAATGAGCAATATGGAAAAAGGCGCACCAAAATCGGGCGTGAAGCATAAGTACGGTCGTATCGATACTGATTACGGCGCACGCATGTTTATGACGCCAGCAGAAGAAGATGGCCCTATCTACATGTTGAACTACATGCGTTACAAGGAAGTTGCCGAATACACCGATGGTGATGGCAAGGCAATCTCTGGAAAAGAAGCCGACGATTTGTACAACCCCACTGAAGTGCTGCACAAGTTTGGTGCTGACCCTGTTTTCTTTGGCGATGTCATCGAACAAATTGGTGCACAGTTGCCAGCATGGGATCGCATCGGCACTGTGTGTTACCCCACACGCAAGTCATTCATTGAGATGGAATCACGCAAAGACTTCCAAGAAAAGCACGTGCACAAGGCTGCTGGCATGGCGGAAACGTTCATTACGTGTGGATTGCCAATGACTGACGTGAGCACTGGTGCAGCAAGCGCCAAGTTGCAAGGCACAAAGCCATTCGTGTCCGTGTCAGCATGGCGTGCATTGGAAACCAGCAGTGTTGCTGAGTTGAAGGCTGCACTACTTGCCGGAGTTGCACACATTGAAGCAGTCGGTGGGCGAGTGGGTGCTTGGTTTGATGTTGAAGGCACCATCATTGGTGATGGTCGTCGCTACGACATCAACTGCTACAACCAATACGCAGAGCCAGCAGATTTCCATGCTGCATTGAAGGCAATGCAGTCAGACCCTGCATGCGCAATGTTGTTTGATAATGCGAAGACCGATGGCTACACCGTGTTGGTGAAGCCAGGTATCGACAAAATTTCGCCTCGTCCGTAATTTACGGAAGCAAAACTACGCGTCCGAAAGCTTTGCGGCTTTCGATGTATTCATGCGCGCCGGCAGCATCGCTGAGCGGGAATGACTTATCAATCTGCACGCTGAGCTCACCCTTGGCGATGCGTTGAATGAGATCGCTAATCATTGGGTGAGTTCGCTGCGGGTTCATTGCCATTTCGGCACCAAGGAACACGCCGTTAATAGATGCGTTCTTGCCCATGAGGCCGTTGATAGCTGGTGGGTTGGCGTCGCGACCAGCGTTACCCACCCAACTCACACGACCGCGGTAGGCGAGTGAGGCGATGCTTCCTTCAAGTGTTGGTCCACCAACGGAGTCAACAACAAGATCGACACCACGGTTATTGGTGAGAGCCATCACTTCAGCAGCCACATTCTTTGATGCGTAGTTGATGCCGTGATGCAAGCCGAATTCTTTCAAACGAGCAAGACGGTCATCACTTGATGCTGTTGCAATCACGGTGGCACCAGCAGCAACGGCTAATTGAATGCCAGCAAGTCCAACGCCACTTGCGCCGGCTTGAATGAGAACAGTTTCGCCAGCCTTCAATTTGCCGAATTCGAAAAGGCAATCGTGGGCGGTTCCGAATTCAATGGGAATGCCAGCCGCGGTTTCAAACGACATGCCTTCAGGAATTGCCCAAGCTGATGTTCCAGGAACGCTGACCATTGCTGCGTGCGATCCGAAGGCCATGGTTGCAACTACCGGTTGACCAACAGTAAATGACGTAACTCCTTCACCGAGTTCTCGCACGGTGCCCGACGCTTGGTAGCCCACAATGTGTGGGTTGGTGGCAAGCGCTCCACCTCCACGGTTCAACGTGTCGCCACCTTGAATACCGATAGCGACAACATCGATGAGAATGCCACCTTTGCGCAGAACGGGGTCTGCCACATCCTCGTAGCGAAGGACCTCAGGTCCACCAGTCTCGTAATACACAGCAGCTTTCATGGTGACATCGTGTCACACTGCGTGACTAATTCGTATTGTCGAGAGCGATTGACAACGAGTCGCTGAGTGTTCGATTGGAAATGTGGGCGGCCAATTCCACAATGCCCATTTGATGTTGTGCCGCTACCCGTTGAATGCGGCGGTATGCCTCATTCATGTCAACGGAGAACCGCTGGCTGATAACGCCTTTTGCTTGTTCGATCGCATTACGTGAACTAATGGTGGAAGCGGTGTTGCGAACCACCACAATTTCGTCATTCTTTGGGTCTGCTTGTAGCAGTGCAACTGTTGCGGCATCGGCAAGAACCTGAGCAAGTGTGAGGTTGCGTGGTGTGAGTTCTGACTCGCAAAAGAGGTTCAATGCACCAAGTACTTGGCTGCGTCCGGAAAGTGGAATTGCGTACACCGCAGAGAAGTTGAGGCTGCGCGCAAGTTGTGCAAAGGCTGGCCAAGATCCTGTTTCGGACAACAGAGTATCCGACACAACATTGCCGGTTTGGTAAGCCTCCATGCATGGGCCACTGTTGTTCTGTAATTGATACAGGTCGAGCAGGTGAGCACTGTGCTCTGACGAACCAACCACTTGCAAAGTGTGGTTCACGTCAATCAGCAAAATGCCGCATGCCTTCACAGGGAGAATTTCAACAATTCGCTGGGTCAACATGGAGAACACGTCAACCGTGTTTGCCCCCAGGGCACTCATGTGCACGATGTCGGCAAAGGTTGCAGCAAGATCGGAAATACCGAGTTGCTGCTGTAACTCTTTGAAATTTGTGGGAATTGTCATGTTGTTACCAGTCTTCCAGAGATAGTTCCCGACGGACGATGACTCGTGACAATTCGCTCAAACTGTAATTGCCGCTAAAAGCCTTGCTACGAATCATCACCATCGCATCGGTGATGGGAATTTTGAAATGTTCAGATACAACACCTGCCGCTTGTTGCAAAAAAGCGTCGCTTTCAAGGGCCTGTTGAAAATCAATAATGAGGTTGTCGTCCATTGCGCCGGCCTTCATATGAAGAATTGCCTCCGTCGCAAGTGATGACAAGATCAAGCCATCGCGATACATCTCGGGTGATGGCGCACCAAGAGTGTCTCTATATGCAGTGATGGCTCCAAGATGTGCAGAGCCAACGCGGAGAGGGAAGCAGAACATGGAGGCAACGTTGTTGCTTGAGAGTTCTTTGCTCAGTAACGGCCAACGATTGGTGCAGTCGTCGCCATGAATGTCGGGTGTGTAGGAAGGTGTATCAGTTTCTGCAACATCAAAAATGGGGCCCTCACCGGTGACTAGTTGATGTTGGTCAAGCGCATGAGCCTGAGCGTTGGTGGCGGCAAGTGTGAGAAACGATGGCACTGACCACACAGTGACAGATACAGATTCGGAATGGAAGAGGCCAGCAGCTGCATGGGCAATGCGATCGCCAAGTAGGGAACCAGGGGAGCCGTGGTTCATGGCATCGGAAATTGACTTCCACCGGTCGTTACTCATTCGCTGAGTTCTTCTGAATGAGTGTCAGCGAAAATGTCACGCTTCAGTCCTACCATTTCAAAACGAAATGCACTCTTTATCGTTGCCTCTTTTTGCGGGTACAGATATCCGTTCCGTATGCAGAGGATTGACTTCCGACCGTGAGACGATGGTGAAATGAAGCGCGAACATCATCCGCACAGACATCACTTTGGTGGTCGCGGCTATTTTCAACGCGTTGGTCCAGGGCTGATTACTGGCGCAGCAGATGATGATCCTTCTGGCATCGGTACGTATTCACAAGTGGGCGCAGCCTTTGGTTTCGGACTTCTATGGACCACGATGGCTGCCTTGCCAATGGCGGCGGCGGTGCAAGAGGCCACGGCGCGGTTAGGACTTTTTTCCGGGAAGGGTCTCGCGCGCCTTATCAAAACATATTTTCCCAAGTGGGTGCTGTACATGGCGCTTGTATTGGTGGTGGG
>CANFIM010000097.1 GCA_947447175.1 Acidimicrobiaceae bacterium
AGGTAGAAGACGTTGTTATCGCACAAGGTTTCACCAGCAACTGTCGGCGCCAACGCCGACACAGTTGCATCTGTGTTTTTGTCAATTGCAGTGGTGGTGACATTTGAAGGGCCGTTGCGATAATCACCTGCAGCTGTTGCTTTCACATTCACGCTGTACGTGCAACTTGCAACGTTCGCGTTAATTGAAGCGTTTGTGACCGTGATGCTCGTTGCCCCTGCCACTGCCGTCATAGCCGCAGGGTTCAATGATTCAGATGATCCTCCCGCACAGGTTGTACGCCTATTGGGATTGTCGTCAACTACTAGTCCTGCAGGAAGAGAGTCGACCCACCCGATACCTGATTTTGCTGCAAGTGACGTATTGGAGATTTTGAAGGTGAGAGTGGAAACTTGTCCCACATCAACTTTTGTTGGCCAAAATTCTTTACTCAAGGATTGGCTTGAATTGTATTTGGCATCAACAACACCCGGCGTACCAGTGACCAGTGTGAATGCTGGCGAAAGCAACGATGTGGCAGATGTGTAATCAGTGGTCATCCCACTTCCACTTGCAGTCACAATTGCCTGGTTCACAGGCACAGTGCCCGAAGCATCAACAAACTTCAGTTTGTAATCGCCAGCTGCAACAAGCGGAAAGGAATAGTTGCCGCTCGCGTCACTGGTGGCAGTGACATTTTGTCCGCGTAAAGCAACTTCGGGATAGTCCGCTGGGTAAGTAAGGACCGTGCCCGTGTTGTCCGTCAGCGTTACGAGTACACCTGGGACCGCAGCACCACCGCCTGTGCTGAGATTGCCTGACAAACTTGTGGCACAACTACTTGATGGAGACTGTGCAATGTTGACTGTGCGGGAGACAGAGTCAAATTGGGATACAACGTTGTTTGACGTGGTACTGCCACTTGCTGTCACTGCCACGCTGTTAGCGAGCAATTGATTGGGGTGCACAATCGGCGCGGGGCATGCAATTCTTGGTCGTAAACACAATTCAGGCGAACCACCAATCGCACTGATCTTTGCTGACACATCGCCTTCATCATTACGCCCCGTGAAGGTGACCGAAAACGTTGGTGTTTGCCCTGTACTTGCGACCGACAAAGTTGATAGATCAATGATCTTGTTAGCCGGAACTGTCACATTCGTCCACGAGGCAATCGCTGTCCCAGCGGAATTTTTTGCAGTAAATGTTGCCGATGTATAGGTCACCGCAGTCACAAGCGTGAATGATTTCCACGATTGAATTGCATTTTGACTAGAACACGCCATGCGCGGCAATTGCATACCACCATCAAAATTCACAGTGGGCGCAGGCATTGCACAGTTGCCTGCGGTACCAGTGATTGCGTTATAGGTCTGAATGATGGTGTCGTCAGCATTGGACCATATACAGGTTGGCTTCATCGGGTCTAGCGTGATTTGATAATTGGTATCTGGGATTCCTGCTGCGGTCCAATTCACACACCAATTGTTCAAAGAAAAATCCCAACAGTGAATTCCTGGACTAGTACCGCTTGCGCTACCAGCACCCCAATACATACGAGTGCCGTACGCCGGGTTGTAGTTGCTGTACGCGCCATTTCCTACTGAATTTCCGTAGGCACTCAAAAATTGCGATGTCAAGGTTCCCGAAATATCAGTCCCCGTCGCGTCGTAACAGTTGATACGAGTTGAAAGGGTTCCCCCTGTCCCCATAAAACACGCCGCGCGCATGGGGTCTCCTGAGACGAGTCCGGGCAGTGTGGTGAAGCGTCCTTGGCCACCGTTTGTCGCACGTGGGTTTGTCCAACCAGGACACGCTGCACCAGTACTTGCAACAATACAAACACCATTTCCCGAGGTCCAGTCCTCGTTCACGTTTCCGTATATTCGTCCGTTCCAAGCACCCAAGTGGGTGTAATTCACGAACGCATTGGCATCTGGCAAACTTGCGCCAAAATCAATGACACCGCCACTTGCACATGGACCGCCCGCGCCACTATTCAGGCGTATATCGACACAAACGAGGTCTCCGGTCTTGGTCGCCCACGTGAAGATGCGCCCTCCAGACTCGGCAAGTCCTTGTTGACAGTCGTATAACGAGTCGTAGCACTTAACCGAGAAATCGGCACCAGATCCAGGGGATACAAATCCGCCAGCAGCGACAGATCCACCACACCATTTTGTGATAGCAGCAATATCGGACACAGATAGACAAGCGAACCCGACTGTGTTGGTCTCGACAGTCGAGATGGGACGCGTGTACACAGTAGGAATCCAGATTTCTTTTTGTACGGAGTCGTACCAAGCAGTGGAGTTATTGCTGCTCGACATTTTAAAAGTGCCAGCAATATTTACGTTGTAATTTCCAGCGCTCGAAAGGAGAAATGGCCACGTACTACCACAACGTGCACCTGTGCGTAGGTGACAATCGATACCTGTTGACTCTCTGTGGTGCCAAACGTTGTACACGTGCTTCATATCGTCAAAAATGACGTCCCAACCGTCGCCTGATGAATCATTCGCAGTTGAGAACTGTCCACTGTCTGGTTGGAGACCACTAGCGGTTGATGAAGAGATCTGTCGACCGTTTGCGTCTGCCCCTTCGCTAACAAGCGGACCATTTGCCTTTACATAGCGAAGTGCTTCCCAACCCGCGAGTGTTGTTGGTGCGTTTGCACTCCACGTATTGCCATCTGTTGAGTAATAGATGTTCCAACCAGCGGGTGCCGTGATGTCGCTCGCGCTTCGAAGGTCAAGCTCTGGGTCAATCTGTTGCACAATTTCTTGTTGTGTTGTTCCGGCAACTGCAACAGGTGTGCTTGCTGTGAGATCAATTTTTGTGCCGCGCAATGCCGACGTTGCAACAGTTGCCGAGTCGGGCGTGTAGTCAACAACTAGATCAAGACCGGTGAGTGCACTCGCAGGCGGAACTTCCATTGACGAAGTGACCATGCCGAATGCAAGAAGCAACACGATGCCAAGCCGCAACTTTTTGCGGAAAGCTCGAAGCGCCACCGCCACTGTTGGTTGATTACTGATACGAGACATCTCGTATGAACAATATGCGTATATTTATAACTTATAAGGACTATTTTTCTTAGCCAAAGTAAGTTAGGCAATCTGGCAGATGAGTTAGTTAGCGCCCAGCATTCCCCAAATGGCCTCATATGAAACCTCATCCCAGGCATTCATATCCACTTCACCATCCATCATTTCGGCAATCAGACGACCGGTGATCTGGCCGTTCAGCCAGTAGGCCAATGCTGTGGCATCTAAGTCGTTTCGAACCCAGCCATTTTCCTGGCCCACCTTGATGTTGGTCGCGACCGACTGAAGGAAGGCACGGTTCAGGTCATTAATCGCGGCTTTCAGTTCTGGATTCGTTTGGGCAGCACCAAGCACGGATACGCGAATTGATCGCGCCTTCGCACGCTCAGGCACATAACTCCATTCCAGAGAACGCCGAAACACCCGAAAAAATTCATCGCTAGATGTCACTTCAGAGATCATCGAATCTGGCGGCACATCGAGCAGGAGATTGCGTTTGTACCATTCGAGATAGGCAACTGTCACTAGTTCAGAGCGATCTTTGAAATGGTGATACAGCGCTGGTTGGGACACCCCGATGCGTTCAGCAATTTGCGTGACACGAATGGATGCTTCACCGCCTGCCTCGATCATCTCGATTGCAACATCAATAATGCGAGACCGAATATTCGGGGTTTCCGCCATGTCCCCAAACTACTAAACATTGAAGTTGCATTCAGGGTGGGGGAACCCCAGTCGTAGCCCGAAGTACGGTGGTGATGTGCCTGCACAAACCGGACTAACGACAGAAGAAGTGCGGGAACGCATTGCGCAAGGCCTCACCAACCACACCGATTCCTCAAGTTCGCGTTCAATTCAGGAAATCCTGAAGTCGAATATTCTCACTCGCTTCAATGCAGTGCTCGGAGCGCTCTTCGTAGTGGTTGTGATTGCCGGGTCATTCGCCGACGGACTATTTGGTCTCTTGCTGATTGCGAACTCATTAATCGGCATCGTTCAAGAATTGATTGCAAAGAGAAAACTTGATCGCCTCACGCTGATGCACTCTCCACATTCGGTGGTGATTCGCGACGGCCAACGTGTCACGGTCGCCACACGCGATGTTGTGCAAGACGACTTGGTGGAAGTGCACGCCGGTGACCAAGTTCCGGCTGATGGGCACGTTGTTGCGGTTGACACTCTCGAAGTCAACGAGGCCAATCTCACTGGTGAATCTGATGCGATTGCAAAATCAGTGGGTGACGCAATGAAGTCAGGAACCGTAGTGACTGCAGGTTCCGGACTCTTTATTGCAGAAGCTGTTGGTGAGCGTGCGTATGCAAACCGCATTGCTGCCGAGGCAAAAGTGTTCTCGCGTACCTCGTCGGAGATTCAGGCATCACTCGACAAATTACTCACCTACATCACATGGGCGATTGTGGTGGCCACACC
>CANFIM010000098.1 GCA_947447175.1 Acidimicrobiaceae bacterium
GGAATTTCAGATCTTTAGTCACATCAACCAACACAAATAACCACCAACAAGGGAGCAACATCATGTCCGATTACAACAACGCCGAATTTCCAGAACTGGAAGAACTCAACACATCCCTTGCGGAAATCGAAATGGTGGTGGGTGACTACGAACCAAAGGTTCGCGAACTGAACCGCAAGATGAAAGATGCCCTTGGCGCACACCCCAGCAGCCCCACCGGCGCATGGTTCTACTTGGCCAAGTCCGAAGATGGCACGTACTTCATTGCGTTGGAAGATCTGAAGATCTCTGACTTCAGCAAGGTGATCTACGTGTTGGGTCAAGTGGCTTCTCTTGTGGAAGATGCACCCAAACTTGCCGGAGCCGAACCCGAAGCCGACATCGATCTTGGACCAGCAATTGTGGGCGATATCGCAACTCTGCAGTTTGTTCCGCGCACACACGTACGTGTGCAGCGAGGTAACCAATGAGCATCGCTTTCGAACACAACCGCAGCCAGTGGGAAATTCGTGTTGCACTGCATGAACTGTTCCGCGTGCACATGATGCTTGTGGGCGTGAATCGCAATCCGAACAAGCGCAATGTGGTGTGGCTCACAAAGGTGAACCCCACCACTCGTGCATGGATTCTGAGCGACCGCATGATCACCACGTGGATCACGTCAGATGCCCACCCAGCTGAGCCAGATTTTGCGTTACCAATTCCCGATTCGTTCATTTCATGTCTCATTGATTTGGCGCATGATGACAACGGCGTCGATATTTTCTGCAATGACCAAGACGGCACCATCATCGGTCGCTGCGGGTCTCGTTACGCAGTCGTTGACCTTCCAGAAGGTGTCACTTTCACACAGGCAAACCTGCCGTATCGCGCATTGCCGCATGGCACGCAGAACAACGCCACCATGGCCACGGTCGATGCATCAGATATGCAACTGTTCGCCGACTTGGTGTTGAATTGGCACCCTCGTCAAGAGGTGCAGGGCAATGTCTATCCGTTCGTGTCAGTAGAAATTGGCAATAGCCAATTTGCTTGGACAATGGACTGGCGCCGTCACGGCATGTTCCGCACTACAGGCGGTGTGCCTGCCGAAACCTCCGGCACAATCACCACGCAGTTCTATCCATACCCCGTTGCCAAGTTGTTGAAAGCACATGACATTGAAGACGGCGTGAAGATATATGTGGGTGCTGAAGATGCCGACTACGTCTATTTCGCTGGCGACAACTGGGGCATTCGTGTGGTGAACGATTCCGAACTCAATGCACGTTGGTACTACAAGTTGGCAATTGCGTTGGGCGAGGAAGACGCCGATGTTGAACTGAGCGATTCAGAGCGCATGTCTGATTACCTTCCCTTTGACATTCAGGGGCATCAGTGCTTTGCATCGCTGCATGTGTCACCAGATGGGCTTACGGAGTTTGGGCGTCTCACATATGTTGTGGCGCGTAACGTGGAATCCACCATTGCAATGTTTGAGAAGTTAAACACGCTGAACTCCGCTATTGCTGGCGCGTCGGTGGTGATGCGCGATGACGATGTGCGTGTGGTGTGTGATTTCCCACTGACCGATGAGCTTGATCTCGCCAAAACAATGGCGGCTTTCGTGAAAGCAATCGAGCAAATAGGTCAGGCCTACGAAATTCTTCCGTTGTTCAGTGGCGCCGGCGAGGGCTACGACTTCTAGTTACTGCTTGCCCATTTCGGAATCATGGTGAATCTTGGCATCAGGCCCTGGCTTCTTGTCGAGTAGATCAACATCAACCCAATTGATGGCACCAGTAAATGCAAACGGCGATGAATAGCGAGGGCTCACGGGTGCACCGTTGTCACGACCCACGTCCATTCCGTTGAATGGCATCCAGCCGCGAAGCATGCGTGGAATTTCAATAGTGCCCACAACGTTGCCATCGAAGCGCAATTCACCGACTCCACCAGTTTTGGTGGTCTTGGTGAATTCCCATGTCAGCTCATGGTCGCCTGGCGTGAGTGCAACGTGTGCGCGAATTTCATGTGGCTCCATGGGGAAGTGGTAGTGGTAACACGCCATTCCGTCTTGGATATACATCGAATAGCCGGCCCATGCGTCGCCGTCTTTATATAAGACGCCTTCACAACCGTTAGCGCCCACTGTGAAGTTGGCGGATACTCGGTGACTGGTGTTCATGAGTTGTGGTGAGTTGTCGCTGGGTACACGCTGAACACCTGGCCACAAGCGATATGAACGACGGATGGGTCGCTTGTTTGGTGCTGCAAGACCATCTTCAATGGGCAGCACTTTGTACTTTGCTGCTTCTTCCCACCACAGCTCGATTAATTCATCGAGCTTTTCGGGGAACTGCCCAGCCAGGTCGTTTGATTCTGAGAAATCTTCGTAGAGGTTGTACAACTCCCACACGTCGTCGGTCATCTCGGTGCGGTATTTGTGACGCGCGACAGCTTTCCAGCCGTCTTGCACGATGCCGCGATGCCCCAACATTTCAAAGTGCTGAATCTTCTTCTGCGTTGGCGCGTCTGGGTGTTCGATTGCGTACTTCATTGATGTGCCGTGAAGAGGCATCTGTTGAACACCATTCAAAACCGGTGGCATGGAAGCATTCAACAATTCCAACAGTGTGGGAGTCACGTCAGTGCAATGGTGGAACTGGTGACGCAAGGTTCCACGTTGTGCTTTGTCGATGCCTTGCGGCCAACTAATGATGAACGGGTCGCGCACGCCGCCGCCATGTGTGTTCTGTTTGTAGAACTTGCATGGTGTATTGCTTGCCATTGCCCATCCCATGGGAATGTTGTTGAACCATTGTGTTTCGCCCATTTCATCGAGGTGAGAAAGGGTCTCTTCCAAAGTCATTTCAACGCGCTCGAAATAACGACCTTGATTCATGGTGCCGTTCAAGCCGCCTTCTTGGCTCGCACCGTTGTCGCTCATCAACACGATGATCGTGTTGTCGAGTTGTCCGATGCGCTCGAGAGTTTCCAGGAACCGTCCGATTTGCTCATCTGTGTGCGTGAGCATTGCGGCATACGCAGCATTGAAACGAATGAAGACCTTCTTTTCATCTGCAGTGAGTTCGTCCCATGGTTTGATGCCAGGGTTGCGCGGAGGCAACACGGTGTTCTGCGGAACAATGCCCAGTTCTTTTTGCTTGGCGAGTCTCTTCTCGCGGGCAACATCCCACCCTTGTTCAAACAGTGGAACATACGCATCAATGCGATCCTTGGTGACATGGTGTGGAGAGTGCAATGCACCGAATGCCATGTACATGAAGAATGGCTTCTCGGGGCCAATGCTCTTTTGTGATGACACCCATTCCACGGCGTGATCAACAATGTCGTCTGTGAGGTGGTACCCCTCTTTGTCTGGCTTTGGCACATGGCGGTTGTCTTCAGTGAGGAAAGGATCCCACTGATTCATTGCGCCGTCCATGAACCCGTAGTAACGGTCAAAGCCACGTTGTGTTGGCCACAAATCGAATGGGCCCGTTGGGCCAAGGTGGTGCATGGGGGTGAGATGCCACTTACCCAATGCGAAGTTGTTGAACCCAAGTGGGCGAAGCATCTCGGGCAACATGGCGGCGTCTTTTGTTACTTTGCCGCGGTAACCATCGAAGCCGTAGTCGTAGTTCGCAAGAGAACCCATGCCGACTGCATGATGATGACGACCAGTAAGCAACGATGCACGAGTAGGCGAGCACAGAGACGTTGTGTGGAAGTTGGTGAATCGCAATCCGTTGGCTGCCAAGCGGTCGATGTTCGGAGTGCTCACTTCGCTGCCGTAACAACCGAAATCGGCAAATCCGGCATCGTCAAAAACAATGACAACAACGTTGGGTGTGCCTTGCGCTGCGGTGGGCTCGCCCGGATAATGGGGCGCCACTTCTTTCATCGTGACACCAGTACGTGGCTTTTCGCTCATCATTTCCCCCTCGATGGACTGTGCCGAGAATATCTCACAGGGGAGAGCGTGGACTTAGGCGAACCTCGCCATAAGACGCTGTGCGACGAGTTATTTTGCGGTGGTGCGGCGAGCAACGATTGCGCGCCAGCCCAACATGGTGGCGAACAAGAACACCGTTGCCACGATCACAAATGCCGTGGCGGTGCCGCGGTCGAAGACGAATCGTCGCAGAATGAGACCAATGGCCGTGGTGAACAACACAACGGTGACGCCGTTTTCCACCGACATCACGTCGCGCTTTTGCAATCGCATAAACACGCGTGACCCGATGACAGAAATTAAGAAAGGCGCTGCAACAAAAAGGACACCGGTGATACCGGTGTCCGTCTTGTGATTTCTAGTGCCAATAACAACGAATACGAGAACGCAAACGATGTCGTAGGCAAGCGCCCGCAATGCGGAGCGATTCATCAATCGGTCTCGTCGTAGTACTCGCGACCAAGGTGTGTGATTTGGTCTTCGTTCATCAACCAACGCA
>CANFIM010000099.1 GCA_947447175.1 Acidimicrobiaceae bacterium
ACAGAGTTTGAATCAAGTTCGGAAAGAATGCTTTCTACCTCACGCATTGCTTCTGCATAACCTGCTGGTTCGCCTGCTTGTGCCTTCTTTGTTGCCATTAGTTCACACCTTCTACTGTGCTTGAAATACTTCCGTCGGCCACCAATGTGCCCAGTGAGTCGCCTTGCTTCACATCGCTTGTTGATCGCACCACATTGCCGTTGCTATCTCGCGTAATGCTCCAACCACGAGCCATGGTGGTAACGGGGTCGAGCAAGCGAAGAGAAGCGGCATGCATGGTGAGACGTTGTGTTTGTCGATCTAATGCGGTGCGGGGTCGGGTGCGCAAACGTTCCACTGCAAGTGAAATACGACTGCGAGCACGCACTAATGAATTCTCTGTGACTTGGCGAAGGCGGTTCGCTGAATAACTGAGTTCCCCTAAGAACTCTTCCACCAAAGCAATCACCGCTTCAGCACACGCTGTAGGAGTTTTGACAGCTGTATGCGCCACCATGTCGGCGATGCTGGTATCAATTTGATGCCCAATGCCAGTGAAGACCGGGTGCGCACATTTCGAAATTGCCATTGCAATTCCCTCGTCATCAAATGCGGCGAGGTCACCTTTTGAACCGCCCCCTCGCATCAACATCACAATGTCAATATCAGTACGCCGTGAAAATGAATTGATGGCTTTGATGATTTGTGGAGCTGCTTGTTCACCCTGTACACGCACGTCAATAAATGAGATAGAAAAGCCAATGCCTGATTCGACTAGATGTCTCTCAGCATCGGCCCAACCCGCTGCGTTACTGGAAGAGATGATTCCGAGGCGAAGGGGCACAAGAGGAACTGGCAGACGCTTGTTCACTCGGTCAACGCCTAGTTCAAGCAACTTGCGAATGAGTTCTTCGCGCTTTGCAGCAAGATCACCTGCGGAGAACTGCGTATCAACATCGGTTGCAACAAGTGAAAGCTTTCCGAACGGCGCGTAATAATCAGGCCGGCCATACAGACGAACTTTGAGACCATCCTTTAGTTCGATGCCACTGTTGCGAAGTTTCGCCTGGATGCCTTTGAGAGGTCCGGCCCAGATGTTGACGTTGACTTGGGCTTTCCCCTTTTCTGCTTTTTCCACGATGGTGAAATACGCATGAGGATTAGGGCGCTTCAGGCCTTCAATTTCGCCTTCGATCCACACACCCTCGTCAAAAGAGACTTTCATCACCTCATTCAGCACAGCGGAAAACTGGGTGACAGTGAATGACGGAACGCCGTCGATGAGTTCGATGTCTGATGGCATTGCTACAACTCTAGATAGTTGGTGAGTCAAGGCCGAACGACCCACCGGCGCGCACCTGCGATGCGTACATGCCGTCGAGTGCCATGAGTTCGTCATGCGTGCCCTGCTCGGCAATGAGGCCCGAATCGAGAACCACAATGCGATCGGCATCACGAATGGTGGAAAGACGGTGCGCAATCACCAATGCAGTGCGATTATGCAAAGCAGCATCAAGGGCCTCTTGCACCATGGCCTCATTTTCGTTGTCAAGATGGCTTGTTGCCTCATCAAGAATCATGATGGAAGGGTTCTTCAACAACATGCGCGCAATTGCCACACGTTGCTTTTCTCCACCCGACAATCGATATCCGCGCTCGCCCACCATTGTTTTGTAGCCATCTGGCAATGCGGCAATGGTGTCGTGAATGCGTGCTGCTTGGCATGCAGCAATCACTTCATCTGTAGTGGCTTCAGGGCGCGCGTACAAAAGGTTTGACTCGATTGACTCATGGAATAAGTGCGGGTCTTGCGACACCACTCCTATTGCTGCACGCAAAGAATCACCTGTGAGATCTCGAACATCGATGCCATCAATGCGAATTGCACCAGAACTGACGTCATACAAACGCGACACCAAAGCAGCCATAGTGCTCTTTCCTGAACCACTGGTGCCCACCACCGCAACTGTTTCGCCCGATGAAATGTGTAACGACACACCCTTCAACACATCAACATCGGGATTGCTCTTGAGAGAACCCGGCGTTTCCAGAGACGCAATTGACACTGTTTCCGCTGCTGGGTAATGGAACACAACATTGTCGAACTGCACATCACCGCGAGGGTCAACAAGATCTACTGCACCAGGTCGGTCAAAAATCGACACAGGAGCATCCAGTACTTCGAACACTCGATCAAACGACACAAGCGCAGTCATTACTTCAACGCGTGCATTCGTAAGGCCAGTGAGTGGTTGGTAAATACGTTGCACCAATGTGGCCATTGCAACCAAAGTGCCAGGGGTGATGGTGTTTGAGAGCACAAGGTGTGCACCAATGCCATAAATTGCTGCGGCGCTCATTGCACCTACGAGACCGAGCGCAACGAAGAACACGCGACCATACAGCGCAGCCTTGATTCCCATGTCACGCACACCAGCTGCACGACCAGCAAACGTTTCCACTTCTCGATCACGACGACCAAACAGTTTCACAATCATGGCGCCCGCAACATTGAAGCGTTCACTCATTTGCGTGTTCATTTCGGCGTTGTATTCCATTTGACGCATCGCAAGTCCGCCCAGCTTGCTTCCTACGCGTTTTGCCGGAGCAATAAAGAGCGGCAACACAAGAAGTGCCAACAAAGTTAAGCGCCATTCCAATGCAACCATCACCGACAACGTGGTGATAAGAACAACAATGTTGGAAACAACACTGCCAAGCGTTGAGGTAACCGCATTTTGCGCACCGATGACGTCGTTGTTTAAACGGCTTGTGAGTGCACCAGTTTGCGTGCGAGTAAAAAATGCAATCGGCATCTGTTGCACTTTGTCGAAGAGGGCAACACGCAAGTCATAAATGAGACCTTCACCGATACTTGAACTCAACCATCGCTGAACAATTGCCAGTACCGCATCACCGATGGCTGAGAGCACCAGAATGACGGCCAGTTTTGTAATGAGGCTTCCGTTGTGTTGCGGAATGGCGCGGTCAAGAATGGAACGGAACAACAGTGGCGGGGCGAGGCCCAAGAGCGCGGCACCGACGATGGCAGCAAGAAAGCCGATAATCGACCAGCGGTAAGGCTGAGCAAAGGTCCATACACGGCGAAGAGACTCACTCTTGATGCGTGCACCTTTTACGGCATGCGCATCGCCTGGCAGCATCATATGTGGACCCATTCGCACGCAGTTGAGGCTACGGGCGAACCTGCGCCTAGTGTCGTGACCGTGCTTCGTCGTTCAGCAATTATTGGTTTTCTCCTCTTGGCCATCGCTGCGTGCGGTTCAGGGAAGGTAACCCGCACTACTACTTCCACTTCCTCTCCTGCCGTGGTTCCAGCAACAGGAGGAACGATTGCATGGAAGCCCTGCCCCGACGCGCCTTCCGACGGGCTGCAATGCGCTCGTTTCTCAGTTCCCTTTGACTATAAGAATCCGTCAATTGGGCATTTCTCTCTCAAATTGGTGAAGCGTCCTGCCAGTGACCCAAAGCGCCGAATCGGCTCAATGTTGGTGAACCCTGGCGGCCCTGGCTTCGGAGGTTCATACCTTCCTGAGAGTGCGCCCTCGTTCTTCAGTAGTGATCTGATTGACCGATTCGACATTGTGGGTTGGGACCCACGTGGCACAGGTGAGTCCACACCCTTCGTGGATTGCGTTGACAACTACGACGACTACTTCACCGTTGACCCCACTCCTGAGAACGATGCACAACGTCAAGCACTCATTGATGCCTCAAAGAAATTCGACGAAGCATGCGGGGCAAAGAGCGGCAAGATTCTTCCGTACATCTCTACGAACAACACTGCGCGAGACATGGACATGATCCGCGCCGCTTTAGGTGAGCAGAAAATTACATATTTCGGCTTCTCATATGGCAGCGAGCTTGGCGCAACGTGGGCAACCATGTATCCGTCAACTGTTCGAGCCGCGGTGCTGGATGGTGCTGCAGACCCGAACGCTGACTACATGGAAGGTGGCTTACAGCAAGCAGCCGGATTTGAAAAAGAACTCACAGTCTTTCTCGCACGCTGTTCGGCTGACCCCAATTGTGACTTCCACAACGCAGGCAAATCAGAAGAAGCATTTGATGCACTCATGATTCAGCTTGATAAGAAACCACTCACAGTCTCAGCAAAGCGTGCGAAAGTCAATCAAGCAGTGGCGTACACCGCCGTCTCTCAAGCGATGTATTCATCATCAATTTGGCCAGAGCTTCAAAGCGCGCTCTCTAATGCGCAAAAGGGTGATGGTGCCGGCCTGCTTGCTCTATACGACGCTTACTATCAGCGCACCCCTGATGGAAAATACGGCAATGAATTAGAGGCGTTTAATGCCATCTATTGCCTCGATGATCCGGGCCCTACAACCGTGAAAGAAACCGA
>CANFIM010000100.1 GCA_947447175.1 Acidimicrobiaceae bacterium
ACAGAGTTTGAATCAAGTTCGGAAAGAATGCTTTCTACCTCACGCATTGCTTCTGCATAACCTGCTGGTTCGCCTGCTTGTGCCTTCTTTGTTGCCATTAGTTCACACCTTCTACTGTGCTTGAAATACTTCCGTCGGCCACCAATGTGACCAGTGTGTCGCCTTGCTTCACATCAGTTGTTGATCGCACCACATTGCCGTTGCCATCGCGCGTAATGCTCCAACCACGCGCCATGGTGGTGACGGGGTCAAGCAAGCGAAGAGATGCGGCGTGCATGGTAAGACGTTGCGTTTGTCGATCTAATGCGGTGCGGGGTCGAGTGCGCAGTCTCTCAACTGCGAGTGAGATACGACTGCGAGCACGCACTAATGAATTCTCTGTGAGTTGACGAAGACGGTTCGCTGAATAGTTGAGTTCACCTAAGAACTCCTCCACTAGAGCAATGACTGCTTGGGCACATGCGGTAGGAGTTTTGTTCGCCGTATGCGCAACAAGGTCGGCGATGCTTGTATCAATTTCGTGGCCAATTCCTGTGAACACCGGATGTGAACACCGTGAGATTGCCATTGCAATTCCCTCGTCATCAAATGCGGCCAAGTCGCCTTTTGATCCGCCACCACGCATCACCATCACAATGTCGATATCGCTTCGACGCGAAAATGCATTGATGGCATTGACGATTTGAGATGCAGCCTGTTCGCCTTGAACTCGAACATCGATGAATGAAACTGAAAAGCCGATGCCAGATTCGATGAGGTGTTGTTGGGCATCGGCCCAACCTGCAGCAGTGCTGGAAGAAATGATGCCGAGGCGAAGGGGCACTAGAGGAACTTGCAGACGTTTGTTCACTCGATCTACGCCAAGCTCCAACAACTTGCGAATGAGCTCTTCGCGCTTGGCTGCAAGATCACCTGCAGAGAACTGCGTATCAACATCAGTTGCGACAAGTGAAAGCTTCCCGAACGGCGCGTAGTAATCAGGGCGGCCATACAGACGAACTTTGAGACCATCTTTTAGTTCGATGCCACTGTTGCGAAGTTTCGCTTGAATACCTTTGAGAGATCCGGCCCAGATGTTGACGTTGACTTGGGCTTTACCCTTTTCTGCTTTTTCCACGATGGTGAAATACGCATGAGGATTTGGGCGCTTCAGGCCTTCAATTTCACCTTCGATCCACACACCACCGTCAAAAGAAACTTTCATCACCTCATTCAGCACAGCGGAAAACTGGGTCACGGTGAATGACGGAACGCCGTCGATGAGTTCGATGTCTGCTGGCATTTCTACAACTCTAGATAGTTGGTGAGTCAAGGCCGAACGACCCACCGGCGCGCACCTGTGATGCGTACATACCGTCAAGTGCCATGAGTTCATCGTGCGTGCCCTGCTCGGCAATGAGGCCCGAATCGAGAACCACAATGCGATCGGCATCACGAATGGTGGAAAGACGGTGCGCAATCACCAATGCGGTGCGGTTGTGCAAAGCGGCATCAAGGGCCTCTTGCACCATTGCCTCATTCTCATTGTCGAGGTGGCTGGTTGCTTCGTCGAGAATCATGATCGACGGGTTCTTCAACAACATGCGCGCAATCGCAACTCGTTGCTTTTCTCCACCCGACAAGCGGTAGCCACGCTCGCCCACCATTGTTTTGTAGCCATCGGGCAATGCAGCAATAGTGTCGTGAATGCGCGCAGCTTCGCACGCTGCAACCACTTCCTCGTGTGTGGCATCTGGTCGTGCATACAAAAGGTTCGACTCAATTGATTCATGGAACAAATGTGGGTCTTGCGACACCACGCCGATAGCGGAACGTAATGAATCACCCGTGAGGTCACGAACGTCGATGCCATCAATGCGAATTGCACCGGAACTCACGTCGTACAAACGTGACACCAACGCGGCCATGGTGCTCTTGCCCGAACCGCTGGTGCCCACCACGGCAACAGTTTCGCCAGATGCAATGTGCAACGAAACACCCTTCAACACGTCGACATCGGGATTGCTCTTGAGAGAGCCCGGCGTCTCCAGTGATGCTATGGACACCGTTTCTGCTGCCGGATAATGGAACACCACGTTGTCGAACTGCACTTCACCGCGCGGGTCAACGAGGTCTACTGCGCCGGGTCGGTCGAAAATTGAAACTGGCGCATCGAGAACTTCGAACACACGATCAAAAGACACGAGCGCAGTCATCACTTCCACGCGCGCATTCGTAAGACCAGTGAGCGGTTGATAAATACGCTGCACCAGTGTGGCCATTGCAACCAACGTGCCGGGCGTGATGGTGTTTGACAAAACGAGATGTGCACCAATGCCATAAATTGCAGCGGCACTCATTGCGCCTACGAGACCGAGCGCAACGAAGAACACGCGGCCATAGAGCGCAGCTTTTATGCCCATATCTCGAACACCGGCTGCACGGCTAGCGAACACTTCCACTTCACGATCTCGTCGACCGAAGAGCTTCACAATCATGGCGCCTGCAACATTGAAACGCTCACTCATTTGCGTGTTCATCTCTGCGTTGTATTCCATTTGACGCATTGCGAGTCCGCCGAGTTTGCTACCTACTCGTTTAGCTGGAGCAATAAAGAGCGGCAACACCAGCAGGGCCAACACTGTGAGTCGCCATTCAAGCGCAACCATTACTGACAACGTGGTGATGAGTACAACAATGTTTGAAACAACACTGCCAAGCGTTGAGGTCACCGCATTTTGCGCACCTATCACATCGTTGTTTAATCGACTAGTGAGTGCACCAGTTTGCGTGCGAGTAAAAAACGCAATCGGCATTTGTTGCACTTTGTCGAAGAGAGCGACGCGCAAGTCAAAGATAAGACCCTCACCGATACTCGAACTCAGCCAACGCTGAACAATTGCGAGTACCGCGTCGCCGATGGCAGCAAGAACAAGAACAACTGCGAGTTTGGTGATGAGGCTGCCGTTGTGCTGTGGAATCGCACGGTCAAGAATTGAACGAAAGAGAAGTGGTGGAGCAAGGCCCAACAACGCGGCACCCACAATTGCGCCAAGAAACCCAAGGATGGCCCATCGATAAGGCTGGGCAAATGTCCATACTCGGCGCAGCGACTCACGTTTGATGCGCGCACCTTTTACGGCATGCGCATCGCCTGGCAGCATCATATGTGGACCCATTCGCACGCAGTTGAGGCTACGGGCGAACCTGCGCCTAGTGTCGTGACCGTGCTTCGTCGTTCAGCAATTGTCGGGTTTCTTTTAGTCGTAGTTGCCGCCTGTGGTGCGGGCAAGGTTGCCGACACCACCACATCCACTACTTCTCCTGCAGTTGCCCCTGCAGTCGGTGGCGCCATCAAGTGGAAGAAGTGCCCCGAAGCTATTGACGACCTTCAATGCGCCCGATTCTCAGTGCCATACGACTACAAGAACCCCTCAATTGGGCACTTCTCTCTCAAATTGGTGAAGCGCCCCGCTACAGACCCCAAACGTCGTATTGGATCCATGTTGGTGAACCCTGGCGGACCAGGCTTCGGAGGTTCATACCTTCCTGAAAACGCAACGTCATATTTCAGCACTGACCTCATTGAACGATTCGACATCATCGGTTGGGATCCGCGCGGAACGGGTGAGTCAACGCCCTTCGTGGATTGCGTTGACAACTACGACGAATACTTCACCGTTGATCCCACTCCTGAGAACGATGTGCAGCGTCAGGAACTCATTGACGCATCAAAGAGGTTTGGCGAAGCATGTGGCGAAAAGAGCGGAAAGATTCTTCCGTACATCTCTACAAACAACACAGTGCGCGACATGGACATGATTCGTGCCGCTTTAGGTGAACAAAGAATCACATACTTCGGTTTCTCTTACGGCAGCGAGCTTGGCGCAACGTGGGCAACCATGTACCCCTCCACTGTTCGCGCCGCGGTGCTCGATGGTGCTGCTGACCCCAATGCCGATTACATGGAAGGTGGCCTGCAGCAGGCAGCTGGGTTTGAAAAAGAGCTCACTATTTTCCTCGCACGTTGCTCTGCTGACCCTGAGTGCTCGTTTCATAATCAAGGAAAATCTGAGGAAGCATTCGATGCGCTCATGATTCAGCTTGATAAGAAACCACTCACAGTCTCAGCAAAGCGTGCGAAAGTCAATCAAGCAGTGGCGTACACCGCCGTCTCTCAAGCGATGTATTCATCATCAATTTGGCCAGAGCTTCAAAGCGCGCTCTCTAACGCGCAAAAGGGTGATGGTGCCGGCCTGCTTGCTCTATACGACGCTTACTATCAGCGCACCCCTGATGGAAAATACGGCAATGAATTAGAGGCGTTTAATGCCATCTATTGCCTCGATGATCCGGGCCCTACAACCGTGAAAGAAACCGA
>CANFIM010000101.1 GCA_947447175.1 Acidimicrobiaceae bacterium
ATGTCGAGACCAGAGTCGAGCTCGTCGAGAATTGCGATCTTTGGTTCAAGCACGCCGAGTTGCAATGTTTCGTTGCGCTTCTTCTCGCCGCCAGAGAGGTCAACGTTGAGCGCACGAGAAACGAGAGCGGCATCAAAGTTGATGCGACCAGCCTCTTTCGAAATTGCTGTAGCGAGTTCTTTGCCGTCGCGTCCACGAGCCTTCAATGCTTCTTGCAACATTGCATCAACATGCACACCGGGAACTTCCGTGGGGTACTGCATCACCAAGTGAAGACCTGCTGTGGCGCGCTGCCATGTTGGCAAAGCAAGCATGTCAACGCCATCGAGCGTGATGGAACCTGCGGTCACTGTGTAGCCAGGCTTGCCCATGATCACTGCAGACAAGGTGGACTTGCCGGCGCCATTTGGGCCCATGATGGCATGCACTTCCCCGCTGTTGACAACGAGGTCGATGCCTTTCAAGATTTCTTTGTCGCCCACTGTTGCGTGCAGACCCTTGATTTCTAATGTGCTCATTGCGCACCTCCGCGAGTAATTACAACATCACCATTCACAACGCTTGCGTTGAACACTTCCACTGGTTGCGTTGCAGGAAAAGTATCGGGCTTACCCGTGACAAGACTGAATGCGCTGCCGTGCTTAAAGCACTCGATCTGTAACGAATCACACCACACAAGACCTTCACTCAACGAAATGTTGGCGTGGCTGCAGGTATCTGCAATGGCGTACACCTTGTCTTCAACGCGAACAACAGCAACTGGTGTTCCGTCCACCGTGAACTTCTTCGCTTCACCAGAGGTGAGTTCATCAAGTTTACAAATGGTGCTCATTTCACACCCTCTGCATCAAGCTTGGCTGCAACTGCTGCACGCAATGGTGCGGTGTCGATGCCGCGTGGCAAACGATCAAGAACATCGTTGAAGAACCCAAACACAATGAGGCGCTCGGCAACATCGGGGGCGATGCCGCGGCTTTCCAAATAGAAGCGCTGCTCTTCGTCAATAGAACCAACGGTGGATGCATGGCTGCATTTCACTTCATTGGTTTCGATTTCAAGGTTGGGTACTGACTCTGCCCATGCGCCATCACCAAGGGTGAGGTTGCGGTTTGTTTGGAACGCTTCTGCGTGTGCGGCGTTCTTGCCAATCTTGATGAGGCCGGTGTACACACTGCGTGCAGTGCCACCAACTGCTCCCTTGAACAAGAGGTCACTGTGGGTGCGTGGAGCTTCGTGAATCTGCAAGGTGCGGAAGTCGTGCATTTGAGTTTGCGATGCGAAGTACAACGCCAACTGCTGCGCATTTGCACCCTGTTCAACGAGGCGTACTTCGGCGCGCATACGTGCGTAATCGCCACCGAGGGCAACAGTGTTGAGGCGAGTGGTGGAATCACGATGCCCCACTGCTTGTTGGTGACCAATTTGCCAGGTCTTTGCACCAAGTTCATTGATGGCGATGTAGTTCACACGCGCCGACTTTGCCGCACGCACTTCAAGAACCGGAACCACTAGCGAACGAATGGAGTCGTTGGAAACGAATCGCTCAATCACAGTGACTTCACTGTTCTCTTCGGCATCAATCACCAAACGTGGGTACGCCACGATGCCGTCGGCATCAATGTGGTGCACTACTTCAATGACCTGCTCGGCAATCTTTCCCTTTGGAATAGTGAGAGCAATCTCAGTGCCGTTCTCTGCGTTCAATTCAGCAAACACATCGGCAGGAGTTGTCATTGCAATACCGGCGAGCGACTTTGATGAACGCCATGCATCGACACCAACTGTTTCAGTGCGAGCTGTGCCAAGGGTGAAGTCAGAGAGATTGAGTTCGCCGATGCGGCTATAACGCCAAATCTCTTCTTCGGTGCTGGGGAGTGTGGGGGTGGTTGTCATAGATCTTTGTTATTTCTTGCGGCGCCACCAACGGCGCGTCTTCTGTTCGTTTTCAATGTCTTTCATCACCGATGCGCTAATCGCATTAATAATGTTTTCGGCTTCGTCAAGAACTGCAGCTGCAGAACCGTCGTCGAGGCCAGGAACTTCTGCGGGCGTTGGTGGCGCAATTGCCGAACCGCGCACCCAACCAGCATCAGCAAGCCGGCGCTCGTAACCAGAACAGTCGTCAGGACAACGCCATGGTGCATCGGGAGCAAGGTCAAGACCGCAACGACGCACGGCATCGCCATTGGCATACGTGCGTGTTTCGTAGTGCTTGCACTCAACGCGCATTGGCATGGCGAAAAATTCGGTGACTGGAATCAGCCGACCGAACCCTCCATCTGCAGTTCGATCAAACGGCTCCACTCAACGGCGTATTCCATAGGCAATGTGCGCGTTACTGGTTCGATGAATCCGTTCACCACCATGCCCATAGCTGCTTCTTGTGTGAGGCCACGGCTCATGAGGTAGAACAACTGCTCATCGGCAATCTTTGAAACTGTTGCTTCGTGGCCGATTTCAGCGTCTTTCTCGCCCACTTCCATATATGGGAATGTGCGGCTTTCACTTTCGCCGTCAAGAATAAGTGCGTCGCACTGCACGTGGCTCTTACAGCCATGTGCACCTTCATCAATGCGAACAAGTCCGCGGTATGTGGTGATGCCGCCATCTTTTGAAATTGACTTCGACACAATCTTCGAGCTTGTTTCAGGAGCTGCGTGCACCATCTTTGCGCCTGCATCTTGATGCTGACCTGCGCCTGCATATGCAACAGAAAGAACTTCACCTGTTGCCTTCGGGCCTACCAAGTACACCGATGGGTACTTCATAGTGAGCTTCGAACCGATGTTGCCGTCAATCCATTCCATGTGACCTTCAGCTTCAACGCGTGCACGCTTGGTAACCAAGTTGTACACGTTAGGTGACCAGTTCTGAATGGTGGTGTAGGTAACGCGAGCCGATGGCTTCACAACAATTTCCACCACAGCGGAGTGCAATGAGTCGCTGGTGTACACCGGTGCAGAGCAACCTTCGATGTAGTGAACCTTTGAACCTTCGTCGGCGATAATGAGTGTGCGCTCGAACTGACCAGCGTTTTCCGAGTTAATACGGAAGTACGCCTGCAATGGCATTTCACATTCCACGCCAGGTGGAACATAAATGAATGACCCACCAGACCACACTGCGGTGTTCAGCGCAGAGAACTTGTTGTCAGCAGGTGGAATAACAGTTCCGAAGTACTGCTTCACAAGATCTGGGTATTCACGCAAGGCGGTGTCCATGTCGCAGAACAAGATGCCTTGTGCTTCCAAGTCTTCGCGGTTGCGGTGGAACACCACTTCTGATTCGTATTGAGCAGTAACGCCAGCGAGGTACTTGCGCTCAGCTTCAGGAATGCCCAACTTCTCGTATGTGAGTTTCATTTGCTCGGGCAATTGATCCCATTCATCAACCTGAGCCGTTGCTGGCTTCAAGTAATAGAAGATGTCTTGGAAATCGAGGTCAGGCATGTTGTCGCCGAACCATGGCGCCATTGGTTTGCGATCAAAAACGCCAAGGCTGCGCAGGCGGTAGTCGGTCATCCACTTGGGTTCACCCTTCCACCAAGAAATTTGCTCAACAACGCGGTTGCTCAAACCCTTTTCGGGGGCAAAGGCGTATTCGACTTCGTCGCTCCATCCGAGGCTGTATTTACTGAGGTCGAGGTCAAACGAAGTCACGGGGAATCCTTTGCGTACGGGGCCCAACGGGAGGCGGGGCTATTTGCACTACCGCCATAGTAACAATTCAGAACTCCATATCCGACATGGGCTTGGCAGTATCAAGAGACCATATATATGGGGCAGATAGCCTGAGACCCCTCATGGAACGTTTTGGTCTGGTCGG
Source organism: Acidimicrobiaceae bacterium (assembly GCA_947447175.1). Lineage (GTDB taxonomy): Bacteria > Actinomycetota > Acidimicrobiia > Acidimicrobiales > Ilumatobacteraceae > UBA2093. The sequence goes on from CANFIM010000101.1 coordinate 3,826, forward strand.
TCTTCCCAATGCAGGCAAGTCCTCGCTCTTCAATGCCCTCACCGGCGGCGGAGCGCTGGCTGCCCCTTATGCCTTTGCCACGAAGGACCCCAACATTGGGCGCGCCAAGGTGCCCGATAATCGCTTACTTGCGCTCGCCGAAATGTCGAAGACGAAAAGCATCGTGCATGCCGCAGTCGAAGTGGTCGACATTGGCGGTCTGGTGGAAGGTGCCAGCAAAGGTGAAGGCCTTGGCAACAAGTTCCTTGCCAACATTCGTGAAGTAGACGCCATTGTCTACGTGTTGCGAGCTTTCAAAGACGACGACGTGCCAGGTCCCGATGATCCGCTTGAGCACTTGCGCGTGGTGGAACTCGAACTTGCGCTCGCCGACTTAGAAACTGTGGAAACACGTTTGAACCGTGTGAAGAAAACGGCTCGCGTTGACAAGGGCAACCAAGAAGAGGCTGCATTATTGCAGCGTGCATACGACGTACTTGCAGAAGGCATGCC
>CANFIM010000102.1 GCA_947447175.1 Acidimicrobiaceae bacterium
AGCACATTGAAGGTCGATTCGCGTCCCCCGTGTTCCCTGGTGAAGCACTCACCGTGAAGATCTGGAACACCGGTGCAGGCGAAGCATTGTTCGAAACCTATGTTGGCGACCGCAAAGTCATCGACCAAGGACTCGTGCGCTTCTCCTAAGGGCAACGAGATTTCGAGAAAGGGCCGTCCTTCGGGGCGGCCCTTTTGTATTGGTCCCTGAGTCGTATAGCCCATACAAAATAAGGGTCTCCGTAAACACGACAATTCCGACTGGTTTAGTCAGGTATTGCGGTATCTTGGGCGAATGCCCGCTGAGCTTTGGACAAAATCGAACCTACACCTGCATGCCGAAGAAATCTCGGCTGCTGCTGTTGAGTTGGAGAAGGCGCACCCACTCGACATTGTTCGCTGGGCCGCAGAACGTGTTGGCACTTCAATCACCGTGACCTGCAGTTTTGAAGATGCAGTTCTTGCGCACGTTGCTGCTGAAGCAGTTCCGGGTATCGAGATTGTGATGATCGATACACAATATGTGTTTGCAGAAACACATTGGCTTGCAAATGAATTGAAGAACAACAACGGCATCAATCTTCGCGTGGTGAATCCGTTGAACGTCACACCCGACAATTTGTGGCAGCGCGACACTGAAGCGTGTTGCAACGTGCGCAAGGTGCAGCCTCTGAATGCGTTGTTGGAAGACAACGTTGGCTGGGTGACTGGTGTGCGTCGTGTCGACGGACCAACTCGTGCAGAAACACCTGTCTTGTCATTTGATGCAGCTCGCAGTGTTCTGAAGGTGAATCCACTTGCGTTGTATAGCGATGAAGAGATGGAGTCATACGAGTACTTGTATGAGTTGCCACGCAACCCATTGAAAGATCGTGGTTACCCATCAATTGGTTGCTGGCCATGCACAAAGCCCGTTGCACCAGGCGAAGACAAGCGCGCTGGTCGTTGGGCGGGTCAAGAAAAAACCGAATGTGGACTGCACGTCTGAATTGAAGAACTAAGGAGAAGGAATTATGAGCATCGATACATCACAAGAAGAACTTGCAATCCTGCAAAGCCGGTCACACCTTGATCGCTTGGAAGCAGAAGCCATCACCATTATTCGCGAAGTAGTAGCAGGCTGTGAATCACCTGTGCTGTTGTTTTCTGGCGGAAAAGATTCGGCAGTGTTGTTGCAGTTGGCTATTAAAGCTTTTGCACCTGCACGTCTTCCGTTCCCAGTGATGCACGTTGATACTGGTCACAACTTCGCTGAAGTGATTGACTACCGCGATCATTTCGTGCGCTCAAACAACATTGAACTCATTGTGGCGTCAGTGCAAGAGAGCATTGATAAGGGAGACATTCCCGACCCAGGCCCTACCGGTAGTCGTAACCGCCAACAGGCAGTCACATTGTTGAGTGCTATTCGTGCCAACAAGTTTGACGCCGCATTTGGGGGCGGCCGTCGTGATGAAGATAAGGCTCGTGCCAAAGAACGCATCTTGAGCTTCCGCGACAAGAAGGGCGGATGGGAGCCTCGTCAGCAGCGCCCAGAGCCATGGAACATTTTGAATCCACGCATTGTGAAGGGTGAGCATTTACGTGCATTCCCTATCTCGAACTGGACAGAACTTGATATCTGGGAATACATCGCTCGTGAAGAAATTCCGTTGCCCACCATTTACTTCTCTCACTCACGCGTCGTGATTGAACGTGATGGCATGTTGCTGTCGGTGGGTGGCCCAGTAGTGGTTGAAGACGATGAAGTTCCGTTCACGGAAGTTGTTCGTTACCGCACAGTGGGTGACATGAGCTGTACCGGCGCTATTCGCTCTGATGCAAGTTCATATGAACAAATTTTGGCTGAAGTGAAAACTGCACGCATTACAGAGCGCGGTGCTACTCGCGCCGATGACAACTTCTCTGAATCTGCAATGGAAGATCGTAAGCGTGAGGGGTACTTCTGATGTCTGCATTAGCTACAGAATCAAACACTCAGGTTCGTATTGCCACCATTGGGTCTGTTGATGATGGCAAGAGCACGCTGATTGGTCGCTTGCTTCACGACTCAAAGGGCATTTTTGAAGACCAGTTGAACGCTGTCAGCAAGGCAAGCCGTCGTTATGGTGACGGATCTTTCAACCTGGCGCTTCTTACTGATGGTTTGCGTGCAGAGCGTGAGCAGGGCATCACCATCGATGTTGCATACCGCTACTTCGCTACTCCAAAGCGCAGTTTTGTGCTTGCTGACACGCCCGGCCACGCCCAGTTCACTCGCAACATGGTAACGGGTGCTTCTGTGAGCGATATTGCCATTGTGTTGGTTGATGCACGTCATGGTGTTGTGGAGCAAACACGACGTCACGTTTCAATCGCGGCTTTACTGGGTGTGTCGCATCTCATTCTTGCTGTGAACAAGATGGACCTTGTTGACTGGAGTGAGTCTGCGTTTGATCGCGTAGTTACCGACGTTGCTGCAATTTTGACCACACTGGAATCCTCGGTGCCATTGCATGCAATTCCCATCTGTGCAACCGATGGACAGAACGTGGTCGAGAAAGACAATGCAGCCACATGGTATGAAGGACCATCAGTTCTCGACTTGCTGGAAACACTTGATGTGGCTCCGTCGGCAACCGTTGGTGCCCGACTTGCGGTGCAGTGGACACTGCGTGAGCATGGCGGCAGTGATTACCGCGGATACGCCGGCCGACTTGAAGGCGGCGTATTGCGTGTTGGCGATGCCGTAGTGGTGCATCCGAAGGGCAATAGCAGTGTTGTGGTGGGGCTCACTCGTGCCGGTACACCTACAGACATCGCGGTACCTGGTGATGCAATCGCCATTGAACTTGCAGACGACCTCGATGTCGGCAAGTTCGATGTGATTGTTGCGCAATCGGCAGTACAGCCCCTTGATACAAACTCAGTTACCGCTGATGTGTGTTGGTTCTCAGAAGAGAAACTGCACGTTGGGGACACACTTGTTGTGCGTCATCAGTCGGGCGAATCACAAGGTCGTGTCACGCGAATCTTGCATCGTTTAGACCTTGACACCCTGCAGAACTCAGCTACCACAGAGCTGGTATTGAATGACATCGCTCGTATCGAGATCACGCTCACCACACCTTTGGTTGTTGATTCCTATGGCACTAACCGCGTTGGTGGAAGTGCCATTGCCGTTGACCCGGTAACAAACGCAACAATCGGCGCATTGATGTTCGTTGGCGCGCAGTCGGGTAGTTCCCCTTCACCGCGCAAGCGGCGTTTGTTAAGCGTTGTGCGCGACTTCATCGCGTCACCGCCAAAAGAGAGTTTCAACTAGCCAACAAGGACTAATTGTTCTACTCGAACAGTGTCCACTCTTCGGACTTCTTGCCGCGCAAAAGGTCGTAGTCAACTTCAACGCATGTGATACCGCGTGATTCGGCCAGTGTGCGGGCTTGTGGCTTGATGCTTTGTGCAACAAACATTCCGCGCAACGTGCCCAACGAAGCATCGTTGGCGAGGTCAGCCAAGTAACGCGTGAGTTGCTCGACACCGTCTATTTCGCCGCGGCGTTTCACCTCTATCACCACAGTGTTGCCCGCGGCATCCTTGCACAAGATGTCCACGGGGCCAAGCGACGTGTAATGCTCGCGTCGAATCAGCACCAGGCCTTCTTCCATGGCATCGGGTGAAGCAGCAAGAAGTTCTTGCAGTTGCTTTTCCACGCCGTCTTTTTCAAGACCCGGGTCTTCGCCTAATTCATGCGCACTATCGCTGAACACTTCGTGGAAGGTGATGGTCATGGCCTCGCCCTTGGGATTGCGCACAATCCAGTGGTCAGAGTTGTCTTCAATGATGTTGGGCGAGTTCATCCAGTTAAGGGGTTTGTATGCGCCGCCATCGGAGTGAATTGCCACGCAGCCATCAGCCTTCACCATGACAAGGCGAAGTGCTTCGGGGAGGCGGGTTTCCAGGCGCCCGACATATTCCACAGTGCACCGGGTAACGATGAGTCTCACTCTGTCATTCTTTCAAATGCAGGTGGCGTTGCCCTAACGAAGGATGTGGTCCTTCATTCGCTTCTGAATGAGTTCACGACGTTGTTGCAATTCGCGATACGTGAGCGAGTCGGTGGACACGTCAACACCCAGGGTGGCTTTTACTCCGCTGAGGTCCATCTGGAATTCGGCGGCGGCCATACCAAGTTCACGGAACAACTTCTCACCATGGCGTTGAGTGAACGTCATGGTGATGTTGGTGAGTTCGGCGATGATGTCGAGATCGGGAGCCAAGCGAGAGATGGCACCGTCAAGGAACACCATGTTCTTCACATAGAGCATGAG
>CANFIM010000103.1 GCA_947447175.1 Acidimicrobiaceae bacterium
ACGCATACTCCGGCTGATTGCAGTTCAGCGATAGGAACAATTGCACGTGGCATGTGGCTTATTTGTCCACGACCCTGGAGGAACAGATTGGTCTGGGGAAGGGCTGTGACAGTGATTCCAGCCTCGGCAACTTTTTCTGAAATTCTTCGAATATCGCCTGCTTCGCGAATGGAAAGAGACACGCAATGACTTGCGTTCACCTGATGCGTGACGTTTTGCTTGATCATGGTGTCTGCCAGATACTCCAGATCAATGGAGTCGGGTCGAAGGTTTTCGTCTGCGTGTAGGTCCAAAGGAAGGTTGTTGTGGATTGCAAGTTCGAGAAGGTAGTCAATTGCCGCTCGCGGATTTGAGTCCAAATGGGGACAACCGCCCACCACGTCGATTCCTGCGTTGATGGCGTCTTTGGCGAGAGCATGTCTGTCAGCACTACCTTCGCCCGACAACGGCCATTCAAGAAGCATGGCAACTTGAACGTTGATGAAAGACGAGCATTTCTGCTTTGTTTCAATGAGGGCCAGCACGTTCTGCAGTTGAGCCGTCACCGTTGTATCGGCATGTGTTCGCACTGATGTGACACCGTTCAACGACATCAGGTGAGCCGCGCGAGTCGCACGGTCAACGATGTCGCTGTGAGTGATGGACCCCCTCACAGCATCAAGTCCGTGGATTGCACCCATCAAGTCGCCTGCAGGATTAGAAATTCTGTCCGCAAGAAAGGCTTTGTCGAGGTGGGCATGGGGTTCAACAAAACTGTTGGCTATTACGTAGCCCACGAGGGAGTGTTGTTCGTCGGCGACCAACTGTGATGGCGACAGTTCTATGTGAGTAACGACGCCGTTTTCAATTTTGATATCAACCACTCGTCCGTCAGTCAGTGTGGCTGACGTGAGAAGGAGTGATTGCGCCATAGGGACCTAGATCAACGGTTGCAGATTGGGAAGAGGACGACGGTCCATTGTTTCACCGAGACGTGGCATGACTTCTTCAGCGAAAAGATGAAGTTGCTCGTTCATGTCCTCACGAGTGAGACCAGGGAGATCGAAAAAGATAATGAGGTGTTTGAGGTCCAGGAGGTCACGCCAGAAACCAACAATGTCGACTACATCATCGATGGATCCGATGGCTTGAATTTTCTGCTGCACGGAATCTTCTATGGTGGGGCAGAAATCAAACGGCACCTTTGATCCATCGGGATTCCGATAGCTGGAGAATCGCCCGTATGGAGACAGGAAAGAGCAGAACTCATCGTGTCCTGGCTTGCCACGCTTCATCGCTTGCTCACGTGTTTTACCAATATGCATGTTCAGCACGAAACAACGGTCTTCTCCCGGGCCTACTGGTGCTCCCATGCCTTCGCGAATCTCTGCGTAGCGATCCCATTTGTCTTTTTGGCTGTCGGCATTTTGCAACCAGTACACGGCCTTGTGCCCAGCACGGGGAACGTATTCAATTGTCTCGGGCGATGTAACTGGTTGATAGATGTCGATGTGGCGTTCGGGACGAGGAATCAATGTGATTTCATCAACCATGCTTCCGCGGTCGGGAATGTCGTCAGGAGGAAATGTGAAATGTTGCCCCTGGTAACTGAAGCGTTCGTTGGTCCACGCCTTTTTGATGACTTCCATTGATTCTTCAAAGATCAAACGGTTCTGTCTGTCGTGCTCGGCAGACATGGCATTGTCGCCAGAAGCAACAACAGTGCCCAGGCTCCAGGCTTCACGAGGGACTGTGCCGCGACCAACGCCGAATTCCATACGCCCACCGGTGATGATGTCGGCGATTGCGAAATCTTCTGCAAGTCGAAGTGGATGCCATTGAGGTACAACATTGAACATTTGACCCAAGCGCAAGTTCTTCGTTTGCATCGCAAGATGTTGACCAAACTGAATGAGGTTCGGGAGCACTTCATAACCCTCATATTGAAAGTGGTGCTCTGTAAGCCACATGGTGTCGTATCCGAGAGAATCGGCTGTGTGAGCCCATTCAAGGAGATTTCGATAACACTCAATCACTGCATCATTGCCATATCGGCGTGACGTTGGAGTGACGGATGGGTCTCCTGCATCCGGCATAGGAACGGTGCAGAAGAAGTTCGAGTCAACGCGCATGTAGTGACCGTAGTTCAGACACGCCGAGGTATTCACAACGAATGTGTGAACTAGTTGTTAAGCGATTGTTTAGGGCCAGAATCCACGAGCCGCAAAAACATCGCGAAGGGCTCTGGTGTCGTCCGACATCACGCCATCAACTCCAAGATCGAGAAGTTGGGCGATTTCAAGGGGATCGTCAATTGTCCATACGTGAATGGCCACACCCATTTTGCGGGCGAGCTGAACCGCACGTTTGGTAACAATGGGCAGGCCGGCTTGCTTCACAGGAACTTGCGCTGCGTACACCGTTGGCGGAAGCGAGAAGGGGGTGCGTATGTTCGTGGCGGCCACAAACTTCGCCACCTCTCGTGGACCCATGGAAGTGCATGCCTTGTCGCCAAGGGCATCGCGAATGCGTTGAAGGCGAGAATCGCTAAAACTGCCGATACAAACGCGGTCAATGCTGTTCGTACGCTTGATGGTTGCCACGAGGGGTTCTAGGGCACCCTCGGACTTGCAGTCAATATTGATGCGCAGATCTGGCCAGCTACCAAGCAAGTCCTCCATTAATGGAATGGGGTCGGTGCCGTCGATGCGGGCCGAAGATAAACGACTCCATGTGCTTGTGGCAATTGCCAGATCTTCTCCACATGTGCGCTTGAGGTCATCGTCATGGAAGGCAACGAGCACACCATCAGATGTTGCATGAACGTCGGTCTCAACATATTGATATCCAAGGTCAACCGCATCTTGAAAGGCGCGCAACGAGTTCTCAGGCGCTACAGAGGTGCCGCCACGGTGCGCGAACGCAATGGGGCCATCGTGTTGAAGGTAAGGGTGGCGAGCAGTGCTCATTAAATGGAACGGCCAGCAGCAGCCCAGTACTCATCCTTCAACAAACGCTTGTACAGCTTGCCGGTTGGATGACGAGGAAGTTCTTCGCGGAAATCAACACTGCGTGGACACTTCACGTCAGCAAGTTGAGACTTGCAGTATGCGATGAGTTCTTTCTCCAATGCAGAAGCTTCTTCGGCGGATGCGGGCATGACAACCGGCTGAATGACTGCCTTTACCTCTTCGCCGAAATCATCATTGGGGATACCAAAAACGGCAACGTCGACCACCTTTGGATGGTTGACGAGAATGTTCTCTGATTCCTGTGGGTAGATATTGACGCCACCCGAAATAATCATGAAGGCCTTACGGTCGGTGAGGTACAAGAAATTGTCTTCATCGAGGTAACCAACATCACCGAGAGTTGACCAGCCACGTCCTTTTGGATCGCGTGATGCCTTGGTCTTTTCTGGATCATTGTGATACTCAAAAGCGGCGCTTCCTTCGAAAAAGACAGTGCCTGATTCGCCTTGTGGAACTTCTTCGCCGTTTTCGTCACAGATATGAACGATTCCTTGGATCGCAGTTCCCACTGTGCCCGGATGGGCAAGCCACATTTCGCTATTGCAATACACAAAGCCGTTGCCTTCGGTACCTGCGTAATACTCGTGAATGATTGGCCCCCACCACTTGATCATTCCCAACTTTGTTTCTTTCGGACATGGTGCTGCTGCGTGAATAGCAACCTCGAGTGAAGAAACGTCATATTTATTTCGTACCGATTCTTCAAGCTTCAACATACGAATAAACATGGTGGGCACAACTTGAGTATGCGTGCACTTGTATTTTTCTGCGAACTTCAAATACGACTCAGCATCGAAGTGTTCCATGACAACGGTGGTTCCTCCGGTTGCATGCACTGAGATGTTGAAGCGCAAAGGAGCTGCGTGATACAGCGGTGCGGGTGAGAGGTACACCATCTCTTCACGGAACTTGTAGAGACCAACGGTGAGCGTTGTTGCTAAACCGGCAGCAGTACCAAGTGGCGAGCCAGGGAATGCGCGTGCAATACCCTTCGGCATTCCGGTGGTGCCGCTTGAGTACAGCATGTCGGTGCCGTCGATCATGTTTTCAAGTGGAGTGCTTGAGGCTGAATCGACTACGTCTTCGAATGAGTCGTATCCGTCAACAGTGCCACCTACCATGAGACGCAATTTGGCGTTCGGAATATCTCCTGCAATTTCTAAGGCTTGGTCAGCCTTGTACTTCGAGGTGATGAAACCCTTCGCTGCACAGTCATTGATGATGTATGTGAGCTCAGCGCGAGTGAGGCGACTCGAACATGCCG
>CANFIM010000104.1 GCA_947447175.1 Acidimicrobiaceae bacterium
AACCTGCCAAGGGATACGAACTGAAGCGCCGCGGTTTGAAACACCGTATGAATACTGGTTCCAAGGTGCGGTTTCGTGCTTGCCGGTGAGGCGGCTCTGAATGTCGTCACCGTAGTTCTCAACGTGCTCAAGCACGCGAGTTCCGAGCTTCTCACAAGCAGCAATGATTGCTGGGTAGCTCTCGCGCATTGCCTTGGTGGAGAAGTTGGTGTGCGCGCCTGCGCCGTTCCAGTCGCCCTTCATTGGCTTTGCGTCGAACGAGATCACTACGTCGTAGTCCTCTGCGATGCGGTGCAACAACCAACGTGCAACGTGCATGTGGTCAGAAACGTCAAGTGCGCTTCCTGGTCCGATTTGGAATTCCCACTGGCCAGGCATCACTTCGGCGTTTGTGCCGGAGATGAGGAGACCTGCATCGATGCAAGCCTGTGTGTGCTCTTCGATGATTTCACGACCAACAACGCGACCTGCGCCAACGCCGCAGTAGTAAGGACCCTGTGGCTTGGGGAAACCGCCCAAGGGGAAACCATATGGGCTGCCGTCAAGGCGAAGCATGGTGTATTCCTGCTCGATGCCGTACCACATTTCCTGATCAGCAAACTTTGCTGATGCTGCTGCACATGCTGCGCGTGTGTTGGTGGGGTGTGGTGTGCCGTCTACGTTGTACACGTCGCACAACACAAGAACGTTCTTGCCGCCACGGATTGGGTCTGGGCACTGGAACACTGGGCGAAGGATGCAGTCAGATGCGCCGCCTTCTGCCTGATTGGTGGAGGAACCGTCAAAGCCCCACTCATCCATCGGCATGTCGGCTACTGAGCCGGCGAAATCGGGGATGATCTTCGTCTTGTTACGAAGCAATGGTGTTGGTTCGGTTCCGTCGATCCAGATGTATTCGGCCTGAATTGGCATGTTGGCTTCCTTGTATTTAAGGGACAAGTCCCGTTTGCGATGGGTACAGGATGTCAGGTCGCGATTGCTCTTCCTTTTCTCAAATGTGAACGGTGCGTTAAACGGCACGGAGGGGTACAGGGCGGTTCCCTGTGGATAACCCAAGCCCAGCAGCGGTTTCGGGTCTGGAAGCCTTATGGCATCAGGGTTTCAGGGTAGGGGTGGTTAGCCTCAGAGCGTGACCTCAGCAATCTCGTCCACATTTGGCCAGGGGCTGAAGATTGCACTGTCGCAGGTGAACCCCACTGTGGGTGACCTGGTGGGCAATGAAGCGTTAATTCTCGCTGACTATGCCAAGGCAGCTGAGGCCGGCTGCAACGTTGTGGTGTTTACTGAACTCACCATCACTGGTTACCCCCCAGAAGATCTTTTGTTGAAGAACGCATTTGTTCGTCACAACAAAGAGGTGTTGCATCGTATTGCCGTCAACACCAGAGATTGCGCAGCAGTTGTTGGTTTTGTCTATGACGAAGATGACAAGTTATTTAACGCTGTCGCTGTGTGTGTCAATGGCGAGATCATCGGCATTTACAAAAAGATGTTGTTGCCAAACTATGCAGTGTTCGACGAAGTGCGTTACTTCGAACCTGGACCAGCAATTGTAAATGGCGTTCCGGCTGGCATGTTTGAAATCAATGGTGTGCAAGTAGGTATATCTGTGTGTGAAGACATTTGGTTTGCACACGGGCCTGTTGCAGCACAAGCAGCAAATGGTGCACGCATCTTGTTGAACCTGAATGGCTCTCCGTTTCACGACGGCAAGCACGTTGCGCGCGAAGAGATGCTGAAAGAACGCGCAACGCAAACTGGCAGCGCCATTGTGTATGTAAACCAAGTGGGTGCACAAGATGAATTGATTTTTGACGGCTCCAGTGTTGTGATTACACCCACTGGTGACATTGCATGCCGATTGAAATCTTTTGAGAGCGACTTTGCGATTATCGAAATTGCCGCAGATGGCACGGTGCAACCTTCGCGTATAGAACCGTTTGATATTGATCTCGACCGTGTGTACAACGCTCTTGTTGTTGGCACACGTGATTATGTTCGCAAGAACGGTTTCAGCAGTGTTGTGATTGGTGTGTCGGGCGGAATTGACTCCAGCATCATTGCTGCAATTGCTGTTGACGCATTGGGAGCTGAGAATGTGCATGGTGTTGCTATGCCGTCTCGCTACTCCAGCCAGGGCTCATTAGACGATGCTGAACAGTTGGCTCGCACCTTGGGCATTGATTATCGAGTTGTTTCTATTGAGCCCGCTTTTACTGCGTATTTGGAAATGTTGGCTCCGTCGTTTGAAGGCAAGAACCCCGACCTCACTGAGGAGAACTTGCAGAGTCGTTGTCGCGGCATGACATTGATGGCGCTCTCCAACAAGTTCGGCTGGATGGTGCTCACTACGGGCAACAAGAGCGAGATGGCTGTGGGTTACTTCACCATTTACGGCGACTCAGCTGGTGGGTATGCGCCCATCAAAGACGTATTGAAGACACATGTGTTTGCCTTGTGTCGTCGCATCAATGACCGAACAGGTCGAGAAATTATTCCAGAGTCAGTGATCAGTAAGCCACCGTCGGCCGAGTTGCGCCCCGATCAGCGCGACGACCAAAGCCTGCCGCCATATGAAGATCTTGATCCAATTTTGCGTCATTACATTGACGATGATCTCACTGTGCCAGAGATTGTTGCCCGCGGTTTTGATGCAGCAGTGGTAGCTCGCATTGCGCGGTTAGTAGATGTGAATGAATACAAGCGGCGTCAATGTGCGCCGGGTGTACGTATTTCTACAAAGGCGTTCGGCAAAGACCGACGTATGCCGATTACTAACGGCTATCGAACTGATCGTTTGTAAGAAGAGATCAACACAACAGTGAGTGCCGATAGCGCACTCGCAGTGACGGCCGGGCCAATGGGGCCCACATGGTCATAGAGCGATGTTGCAATTGTGCTGAACACTGCGCGCCCACATGTGCCAGCACCCACGGTGAGACCAAGACCGATACCACCTGCTGTGGGCACAATGTTTGCGGCTAACGGCAACATGCTGACCAGTGCGAATTCAAAACCAAGAATGAACAGCACAAGCATTGGTACTGCAACAAATGACGTGTGAGCGGCAAGTCCCATCAGTAACGCCGACACAACCATGAGAATTGAACCGCGGCGGATGCTGTTTTCTTTGCCCCAGGTATCCGTGACGCGAGAACTGCCAATGCTTGAGACCAATTCGAAGAGACCAAGAACAATCACCACAGCAATGAGAGCTGCGCTGGAGAAGTTGAATTCATCCTCAAACCACGGGCCAAATGTGATGCCAAGGCATTGGCTAGCGCCCATCAACAAGAACGCACAGGCAAAGACTAGGTAGCCATTGGGGGGCACCTTGCCGCGCGCTTGCTCTGACACTGGAGCGTGTGCATCATGGCGAGGAAGTGCGGCAACAATGAGTCCGCCTGAAATCATCATTCCAATGGCACCCACCGCAAACCCAGCACGCCAGGAGAACACAGCCGTGGCAACACCCATGATTGCAACACCAATAAAGAGCGACAGCGCCCATGATGTTTCAATGACGCCCACAATGCGACCACGACGTTCGTAGGGCACATGATCATTCACCCACACGATGAGTGCAGTATCGAATAACACTTTTGATCCGGACAAAACACACATTGCGATTGCAAATTGCACAAGTGTTGTTGAAGTTGCAGCGGTGATGACCGCGAGGGTGATGCCCGTCATGCCAATCATCATGGTGACCATGCGGTTGTTCTTGTCCACGATGCGCCCAAGGATTGGTGAACTTAAACCTGCAAATTCACCAATCATGAAAGCAATACCCATTTGCGCCACTGTGACGTGAAGCCCTCGAGCAATCACTGCAATAAAGGGTGGTGCAAATCGATAACACGCATTGGAAATGAGTCGTCCCCACACCAAGCGGTCAAGATTCCTGCGCACTACTGGTGCGTAAGAACTATCAATGTTGCGAGCGAACATTTGTTAGAGCTCTTCGCCCTCTGTGAGCACAGGACGAGTGTTGAGATCAGAGCGCAGGAATTCGTCTGATTCAAAAAGATCAACAACGTCGTGAATCTGAATGGGCGCAGAGCGGCCAGGAGTAATGGTGTAGTAACAACCACCGAGATTGGTAATGCGTGTATCTGCCACTCCGTGTGCACGACGCATCACACGAATAACACCGGCATGAGCTACGCACAACACTTCGCCACCGGGAAACTGTTCGGCCAATTCCAGAAGCGC
>CANFIM010000105.1 GCA_947447175.1 Acidimicrobiaceae bacterium
CCACTCCTTCAGGTGGCACGCCTCGCACTGCAGTCATGCCCACCACCATGCAGCCAGTGGAAACACTTCCCGACTACGACGATGCTCCGTCGAAGCGTGGATACATCATTGGTGCAGTAGTGGCTGGAGTTGTTGTTCTTGCTGGCATCATCTTCCTCATCGCCAGCATGGGTGGTGGCGCCAGCGGTGTTGCCGTGCCCAACGTGAAGGGCCAACCGTGCGATGTTGCCAAAACAACATTGGAAACAGCCAAATTCACCATTGCTCTCAACCCCGCAACAACTGTGTGTGATGCAACGCAAATCGTTGTCAACCAATCTCCAGCTAGTGGCGATACAGCCAAAGAGGGCGAAGCAATCACTTTGGTGTTCGCTGCGCAAAAGTTCGATGTTCCTGCATTGCTGGGCCTCACTGAAGACGCAGCTCGCACGCAAGTGGAAGCTGCCGGATTTGTTTTCGTCAAGGGTGCAGATGTGATTAACCCCACATATGCAACGGGCCAAGTTGCCATGCAAAACCCTGCAGGTAAAACACAATTGGAAAAAGGTGGCACAGTCACCGTGAACTTGTCGGGTGGTACCGGACAATTGGCTGTTCCTTCAATTGTCACTGGGCAAACAACTTCCGCAGCACAAACCTTCTTGCAGGGCGACCCATACAAGTTTGTGGTCACCGTTGTTGAAGAAGCCAGTGCCACTGTTGCCAAAGGCATTGTGATTCGCACAGATCCTGTTGCAGGTACTTTGGTGAGTGCGGGCACTCCTATCAGCGTGTTCGTTTCTTCTGGTCCACAACCTGTTGCAATGCCGTCTGTGAAGGGCCTTGCAGAGGCAGATGCAATGGCAAAGCTCACTGCGGTGGGACTTGGTGCAGAGGTTGACTACGTGAACCTTGCGGCCGGCGATGCAAACATTGGCAAAGTGATTTCACAAGGAACCGCTACTGGCGCCTCTGTGGCTCCAGGTACCAAGGTGGTTCTCACCATTGGTCGCGCCACTCCCGCCGGCTAACTCCGCTAGTTATACGCAGCGTTTTAAGAAGTTGCGCAGCATGTCGTGTCCGGCTGACGTAAAAATGCTTTCGGGGTGGAACTGCACACCTTCCACATCTACATCACGATGACGAACACCCATCACCATGCCATCAACTTCTGCAGTGATGATGAGTTCATCGGGCATGGTGTCACGATCAATCACCAACGAGTGATAACGAGTTGCTTGCAACGGGTTCGATAATCCTTCGAACACGCCGGTGTTGGTGTGAGTAATCAACGAAGTTTTCCCGTGCATCAATGCCGGTGCGCGCACAACATTGCCGCCATACACATGGCCAATTGCTTGATGTCCGAGACACACACCGAATAGAGGTGTGTTGCCGGCGAATGCGCCGATGGCATCGCAGATGATTCCGGCGTCTTCAGGGCGACCGGGCCCAGGCGACAACAACACGCCGTCGGGCTTCAACGCCACTGCCTCTTCCACCGTGAGCTGGTCGTTACGCACAACGATGGGTTCAGCGCCGAGTTCACCGAGGTATTGCACGATGTTGTAGACGAAGCTGTCATAGCTATCGATCACAAGTACCCGGGTCATGCCCTCAAGCCTGCCGTGTTTCGGGGCGAAATGTGAAACCAATTCGGCATGGGCGTTCTACACTGGCATCCGTGGCAACAAAGAAGAAGTCTGGTGGACGCGTAACTCCAAAGGGTGGGCACATCAACCCCGCTCATACGCACGGAACGGGCTCAGCCCCCGAGGCCAGCAGCCGATACACCCCACCTGTGCCGGTGTACAAGAAGCAGAGCCCTGTATGGATGCTCTATGTGCTCTTTGGCGGCCTGGGTCTTGGCGCCCTCATCATCTTGTTTTATTACTTAGGTTTCGTGCCTGGCGGGCGCAGCAACTGGTACCTCGCGGCCGGTTTGGTGTCCATCTTGGGTGGCTTATACACAGCCACCAAATACCACTAACTCATGGGTAGCCCCTTATGTGGGGCTGTATAACAGAGTTACACGACTGTAGTTTTCAGCAGGTTTATCCACAGTCTGTGGATGACTGCATCGCCTGACTAGAGGTCGATGGGCGCCATGAAATCCATGTCTTCCAAGCAGTGCTTGGGCGGCGGTGGATCTTCGTCGGGGGCCATCACCATGCGCAGTTCGGTGCCGCACACACTGCAGCGATATCGCACGTTGATTTTGCGCATTTCACCCGATGGTGGCGGAGGCGGCATCGAAGAAGTCATTGACCCCAGCATGCCGAGACCGATTTTCCAGGTGAAGCGCATGATCACGAGACCCATGCCCACCCACACAAAGGTGCCGAATGCAGGAAATGCGAGCATGCCTGAAATGTACTGGCTGAAAATCAGCCGAGGCGCTCGATGATGGTGGCATTGGCCATGCCGCCACCTTCACACATGGTCTGCAGGCCGTAACGGCCGCCGGTGCGCTCGAGTTCGTTCAACAACGTGGCCATGAGGCGTGTGCCGCTGGCGCCCAAGGGGTGACCCAAAGCAATGGCGCCACCGTTGGGGTTCACCTTGTTCATGTCGGGGTGCAATTCCTTTTCCCATGCAAGAACAACGGAGGCAAATGCTTCGTTGATTTCTGTGATGTCGATGTCGCCCATGGTGAGGCCGGCTTTTGCCAGTGCCTTTTGTGTGGCAGGAATTGGTGCGGTGAGCATGAGTTGTGGGTTGTCACCTGCAAGACCAAAGTTCACGAATCGTGCACGTGGAGTGAGACCCAACTTGTTGCACATGTCTTCGCTCATGATGAGTGCAGCAGATGCACCGTCGGTGATTTGACTGGAGTTACCAGCAGTCACGCGGCCGCCTTCTTCTTCGCTGCGGAATGCAGGCTTCAGTGTTTGCAACTTCTCGAACGGAGACTCGCGAATACCTTCGTCGGTTGTCATGAGGTTTCCTTCTGCATCAAGCACAGGAAGAATTTCGCGATCAAAGCGACCCTCTGCAGTTGCTTGAGCAGCAAGAGTTTGTGAACGCGCACCAAAACGGTCCATGTTTTCGCGAGTAATGCCCCACTTGTCAGCAATCATTTCAGCGCTGATGCCCTGCGGTACCAAGCCTCCATCTGGTGCGTAACGAGCAGACACCATGGGGCCGAACGGATAACCGAACTTGCCATCGGCAACTGCGGAACCCATTGGCACGCGAGTCATTACTTCAACGCCTGCTGCAATGACTACGTCGTATGCACCGGCCATCACGCCTTGCGCTGCAAAGTGCGCTGCTTGCTGGCTTGAGCCACACTGACGATCAACGGTGGTGCCAGGAATTGTTTCGGGAAGACCAGCGGCAAGAACTGCGTTGCGCGCAACGTTGAGACTCTGCTCACCTACTTGCATCACGCAGCCCATGATGACGTCGTCGATGAGCGCAGGATCGATGTCGTTGCGCTCAACAAGAGCCTTCAACACCGTGCCGGCGAGATCAACGGGATGCCATTCCTTCAAGCGACCATTGCGCTTGCCGAGTGGTGTGCGAAGAATGTCGACGATGACTGCGTTCTGCATATGAAACTCCTTGAGTCCGTATTAGGGGTCAAGTCTGACCGATAGCGCTCACCCAGCCAAAGTCGGAACCGCGTGAATTACATTCGGTTTACTCGGCTTCCAGAACCTTGCTGAACACACGCTGCAGTGCCACCACATCAGTTTCCGTGAGTGTGTTCGTGAAAGAGTGCCGAACAATGCGGTAATAACTAATACTGGCGGTCTTCCACGCCTCGTGTCCACGTGGCGTGAGGGCAATCACAATGGCACGTCCGTCATCGAGTACTGATTTTTCGCGAGCAATCAATTTGCGCTTCTCAAGATGATCAAGTTGCCGTGACAAGCTGGAAGGATTCGCCATCACACGTTCAGCAAGTTCGCTAAAGCGCAGCGACCCCTCGTTGTTTGCCAAGGCATCAAGAACTTCGAACCATGGCAATTGCAAGCCTTCTTCCTCTTCCAACGCATGCGACAGCATCTTGCTGAGTGCGGCATGCGCCGTGAGGAATGAACGCCACACTTCATAGCGTTCGGGGTCGGGCATTGTCATGCCTGAGAACTTACTTCGGTTGTTGTGCTGCAGCGGCAGCTTGGGCAGCAAGCA
>CANFIM010000106.1 GCA_947447175.1 Acidimicrobiaceae bacterium
AATCATCAAGCGCCGTGCAACGGGCAGCACCGATGACCTCATCGGCGAACTTGTCCATGCACAGCACGATGGCGAGCATTTTCCTGACGGTCTCATTCTTGGAATGTGTGGCTTGTTGTTGATTGCAGGCGTCGATACAACGTGGAGCGGTATTGGTTCATCGTTGTGGCACCTTGCAACACACAAAGAAGACCGCGAGCGTTTGGTGCGAGAACCAGAACTCATTCCATCGGCAGTAGAAGAATTCCTTCGCGCGTACTCACCAGTCACCATGGCACGCATCGTTGCTGAAGACACTGAAGTGAACGGTTGCCCGATGCATGAAGGAGATCGCATTCTTATGGCGTTCCCCGCAGCTAACCGCGACCCCAAGCAATTTGATCGTCCTGATGAAGTGATTATCGATCGCGAACACAACCGCCACGTTGCATTCGGTGCTGGCATTCACCGTTGCGCAGGTTCAAACCTTGCTCGTATGGAAATGCGCGTAGCGATTGAAGAATTCCTTGCGCGCGTTCCCGATTTTGAATTGCGTGACGATGCTGAGGTCACATGGGCTGGCGGTCAGGTTCGTGGACCTCGCACCATTCCTGTGCGCTTCAACAAAACAATCGGTCACTAATTAGTCAGCGCTTTTTGGCGCAAACTCACGAAACGCTGCAAGTGCGCGTGGGCCGTACACCGTGCCGGGTCCACCGCTCATTGCAATTGCAACACCAATAGTTTCAGCTACTTCAGCTTCTGTTGCGCCATTTGTTGCTGCGCCGCGTGCATGACTGGCAATGCACCCATCGCATCGCACTGAAATCGCAATCGCTAACGCAAGAAGTTCTTTTGTTTTTCTGTCAACGGCGCCGTCTGCGAATGCAGCATTGTGCAGTTGACCAAAGCCTTCGTAGACGCCAGGAATGAGGGCTTTGAGTTCTCGACCCAAGGGAGCAAGGTCTTGTAAAACACCACGGCCGTGGTCATGCGCATGATCTGTCATGTGTTTATTCTGCACCTATTTGGTGCCGATGATCGAGAGTTACCGAAGAACTTGAATGGCATCGTTGTCCACGACGCAATGCATGGCACGGAGCATCATCTCTGTAATGAGAGTCTGGCCGCGCTCGTTTTGCCCCTCGTATCCAGCGAAAGAAGTGATGCCGTAATTCACGCAGAAAGTGATGGCAACGAGGTACTGACGCCAGGCTTCGGCACGGTCAATATCGATGCCGTGCTTCTCAATTCTGTTGAGGTAGGTGTCTACCAATTCCTTGTCGTGTCCACGGCGGACTTCGGTAGTGATGGACTGGCTAATGAAGTAGCCAACGTCATACATGCCAGACCCAGTGCCAGAAATTTGGAAGTCGATAACCGCTGGTTCATCGCCATCAAACATGATGTTGTCTGCGCGGAAGTCTCCATGGAGAAATGTTGTGGGAGCCATCATGTTGTCGAGCATCCACGAGCACTTCTCGGCCCACAAGGTTTCGATATCTGCAATTGATTCAGGCACGAGATGGCCGGCATGCGGAACCATTACTTGCCAACCGCCTGTCCACATTGAAGGCAATACAGCGTGATACGTGGGGTTTGATACTGGCTGGAAAACATCGCCCATGCCTGCCAACTTGGGGCTGTTCCACCACATGGCATGGAAGTCAGCAAGTGTCTCGAGAAGAATCTTTGATTCTGCAAGACCAACTCCTTCAAGTTGGTTCAATGCGCGGAAGCCCCCGATGTCTTCCATTGCAATAGTGAAGTCGGTGTTGTCGCCAGCGATTGCCTGTGCAAAGCACTTTGCAGTGCGGAAGGGTGCATCAGATGCAAGGTCGCGATAGAAAATAATTTCGCGAATGTAGAAGGCAAGCGCATCTGCAGTGAATCGTTGCGTTGCGTCGTCTGTGGGGTACTTCACTACAAACGATTTCGGACCTTTGGTATCGCCAGAGTACGAAGGGGTCACACGCTGCAAGATGCTGAGGATTCCTACACCCTCACCAATGCGCTCAACTTTTACTGAAGTGACTGAAACGTTGTCTTCGAGAGACTTACTGCCGCGCAGTACGCCTTCTACCCACTGTGATGTGATGTCGGATTCAGACCTAATAAGACCTAACCCAGATTCGATGAGATCAACAATTGCCATGGCAATTCCCCCTAGTTACAACGTTTCCCCCGAAACGATGAAGTGAACACTAGTTGTCAATTGAATGGCCACAAAACATGGCTTTAGCCCTATTACGGTTCGGACATGGTTGATGTGAACTTGCTGCTCGATCTTTGTGCCTCGTGGACAATGGTGGGACTGATTTGGTTCGTGCAGATAGTCCACTATCCACTTCTGTCAATCGTTCCCTTGCAGGCAGCGTCATCTGTAGCTGAAGAGCACCAGCAGCGAACTGCGTGGGTAGTGATGTTGCCAATGGCCGTGCAGGGCTTCACGTCTCTTGCTCTTCTGCGTTGGGTTCCCGTTGGTGTTTCGTGGTGGTTGCCGTGGTGCAACGCTGCATGCGTGGGTATTGCACTGGCCTCCACCGTGTTTCTGTCGGTTCCGCGTCATGCGCGCATGGCTGCACACCCCGACGAAAAGGTCGGACGTGAATTGGTGCTCACAAATTGGCCACGCACCATTGCATGGAGCGCAAGCGGCGTACTGCTTGCAGCAATGTTGATTCAGCGAATGAATTAACCCTGCGTGCAGTGGTTGGTTGTTGTACCAATTCCATCAATAGTGGAAACAAGTACGTCGCCGGCCTTCAAGAACACTGGCGGCTTGCGACTCACGCCAACGCCACCTGGTGTACCAGTGAAGATCACGTCGCCCGGAAGTAACTGCACAATTCCTGAGAGGTATTCAACAATGTCGCCCACATCGAAGATGAGGTCATCAGTGAGGGAATCCTGCACAACTTCGCCATTCAACGTGCACGTCATGTGAAGTGCATCGCGATTCGCGAGTCCTTTCGCATCAACCAGCCATGGACCGAATGGCGAGTAGTTCTTTCGACTCTTGCCGAGGTCGAAGTGTGGGGGAGACGCAGCGAATTGCAATGCGCGATCGGAAATGTCTTGGCCCACTGCAACACCAGCAATGTGATCCCACGCCTTGTCTTTCGAAATGTTGCGACCACCACTCGAGATAACGACAACGAGTTCCACTTCCCAGTCAATGGCTCCGCCGACCACGGGAACATCGGCGTAGCCACCGGCAATAGAAGACGAAAACTTTGCAAAGGTGAGCGGAGTCTTTGGTGGCTCCATGCCACTCTCTTCAGCATGCGACTTGTAGTTCAGGCCGATGCCAAACGACTGCAGTGGCCACGGTGATGGTGCATCGAGTGTGGTGACATCAACCGGAGTGCCCTCGCTGGTGACAGTGGCTGCGAATTCACGCACTTCGTCCCAACGGCGATATGCCTCAATGGGCTCAGACGAGAACTTGCCACCGCTGGCTTCGGCCAAATCGACAACGTTGTTATTGGGGCCAACCACTAATTGGGCACGACCATTGAGAGAGGCAAAACGAAAGCTCATATCAACAAACCTAATGGGTGGCTACCATCTCATTTGCATGAGCGAGCAACAACCACCGCAGTTTGAAGTGGGTCCTATTAAAAAGGAGCAGCACAACTGCATGTCGTGTGAGTCACCATTTGCGACTGCATGGAGCACTACAGAAGGCAAAGCGTGGTTGTGCCGCGAGTGCGCAAATCTTCACGGGCTCGGCTGCCCGTAGTCGCTAGGCGAGTTTCTTGCGTAAACCAGAAACGGCTGCATCGCCCACTTTGTTGAACACCTTTGCAAGAGCAAAGTTCATCAAAAAGTAAATTCCGTTGGCGGTGAGTGTTGCGTCGTATGTGACATCGCACCCGGTATCGGTTGGGGTGACCGTGACTCGGTCAATTGATGTGAATTTGTTATTGCGACCCTTCACCAAAATGGTGCGAGGAGATTCGAACTCGAGAGTTTCGTATCGCAGAACATCGTCACGACCACCAGCACCGCGCACAGTGATGTCGCACACAGCGCCTAGCCCTGGGCCATCACCTTTCACCTGCTCCACTTTTTTGATGCCACGATCCCATTCGGCAAAGTTGCGCAAGTCGCACATGTAAGCGAATGCA
>CANFIM010000107.1 GCA_947447175.1 Acidimicrobiaceae bacterium
GGAGCGTCGCTTCTTCTTGGTGATTCCGTACGCGAATGTGATGAGCCAGCCAGGCAACCCAATGGCACCCAGCAATGCGCCCGCCAATGGAATTTCAAAAGCCGCTCCGATGGCCCACCCAATCAATACCGACGGAACCATCACCAAGAAGCCAAAAAGGCCTGGGTCAATTGCGAACATGATCGACATTTCCTATCTAATCGAAAGGGATTTTGACAAATGTAATTTCAAATTACTATCGCCTATTACGAAATGGACCGCCTGAGAACTCGGCTATTTCGCGCGGTATGTAGCGCGACCTTGTGAGCGGTCTTTGTTCAATCGCTTGGTGAGGTGCAG
This sequence comes from Acidimicrobiaceae bacterium, assembly GCA_947447175.1. Classification (GTDB taxonomy): domain Bacteria; phylum Actinomycetota; class Acidimicrobiia; order Acidimicrobiales; family Ilumatobacteraceae; genus UBA2093. The sequence continues at coordinate 340 of CANFIM010000107.1, forward strand.
ACCTTCCAAGATGAACTCAACAGCACTTGCTGTAACAGCCTCTGATGCCTTGTCGCCTACAAGCCCGATGATTGGTGTGCGCAAGGCCGGAATGGTGGCCAAATAGTTGATGAGGTCGGCAGACGACATGTCTTCACCAGTGTGAGCAACTGCACCCTGCTCGAAAGCAGTCACCACTTCTTGCATAGAAGTACCAGCGGTGAGTTCGCGATAGACGTCCATCACCGACTTCTTGATGAGGTCTTGCAAAATGCGTGACTCGCCACCTTCTTCGAACACTTCAAATTCCACTTTGCCGCCAGTGGATGCAGCAATGGATTCCATGTCGGAAATACGCGGTGCTACATCGCGCTCACCGGCATGCAATGCGCGACGTACTGCGTTTGCGCTGATGATTTCGAAGTTTGATACTGACAAACGCACACTGACACCACTGCGCTGATTGACGTGCGAACTGTTTCGTGCGTTCTGCGAGAACTGCGCAATGATGCGCTCCATGAATGCAGGCATGGTGACCTTTACATCGCCGATTGATGCAGCACGAGCCTCTTGGCGCATGATGGCCACTTCGGTGTCGACATCAAGTGGGTAGTGCGTACGAATCTGGCTACCGAAACGATCTTTCAACGGCGTAATGATGCGGCCACGGTTGGTGTAATCCTCGGGGTTTGCTGAAGCAACGAGCATCACATCGAGCGGCAAACGAATCTTGTAGCCACGAATCTGCACATCGCGCTCTTCCAACACGTTGAGCAATCCCACCTGAATGCGCTCGGAAAGGTCGGGTAATTCGTTAATGGCGAAGATGCCACGGTTGGTGCGAGGCACCATGCCGTAGTGCAACGTGAGTTCATCGCTGAGGTAACGACCTTCGGCCACCTTGATGGGGTCCACTTCACCAATGAGGTCAGAGATCGACGTGTCTGGTGTTGCCAACTTCTCGCCGAATCGTTCGCTGCGATGCACCCACGAAATTGGTGCGTTGTCGCCTTCTGCAGCAACAAGGTCACGCGCATGACGTGACACAGGGTTGTACGGATCATCGTTGATTTCGGAACCAGCGATGATGGGCATCCATTCGTCAAGCAAGTACGTGAGTGAACGAATCATTCGTGTCTTTGCTTGACCGCGTTCACCGAGGAACACAACGTCGTGACCAGCAAGCAACGCGTTCTCAAGTTGAGGCATCACTGTGTCTTCGTATCCCATCACACCTTCAAACAACGGAAGGTTGTTGGTGATGTTGTGCACTGCGTTTTTGCGCAACTCTTCTTTCACCGGAATGGATTTCCAACCAGATGCCTTCAAGGCGCCCAACGTGGTGGCAAGAGAGGCGGGAACTGCAGGGATTTCGCTCATGAAGTGAGAGTAGTTGCCTGCCCCATCGCAGGCTCTATCGCATACCCAAATAAAAAAGGGCCGAGGTTTTCACCCCGGCCCTTTTCAATAATCAGTAGCAATTACTTGCGAGCAAGATCCTTGCGGTTTGCAAACTTGGCCTTGCGGTAATCCTTGTGCATGAGTGCAATCACATCGATGCTGATTTCCTTCGGGCACGCAGCTTCACACTCACCGTGGTTGGTGCATGAACCGAAGTGCTCGTCCATGGTTTCCACCATGGCTTCAACGCGGCTGTAACGCTCTGCTTGACCCTGTGGCAAGCGGTTGAGGTGAGACACCTTGGCCGCTGTAAACAAGTTGGCAGCACCGTTCGGGCATGCAGCAACACACGCTCCGCACCCAATGCACTCTGCAGAGTCCATTGCCGCATCGGCAACAGTCTTTGCAATCGGAATGAGGTTTGCGTCTGGCGCTCCACCGGTATCTGCGGTGATGTAACCACCAGATTCGATGATGCGGTCAAAAGCTGAACGATCAACCATGAGGTCTTTGATGAGCGGGAAAGCCCCGGCACGCCATGGCTCGATGGTGATGGTGTCGTTGTCTTTGAACTTACGCATGTGCAACTGACAGGTTGCGGTGCCGCGCTGCGGACCGTGCGCCTGGCCGTCGATCATGAGTGAGCATGTGCCACAGATACCTTCACGGCAGTCGTGGTCGAACACGATGGCTTCTTTGCCCTCGGTGACCAACTTGTCGTTCAAGATGTCGAGCATCTCGAGGAACGATGCCTCGTCGGTGATCTCTGGAACAACGTGTGTTTCGAAGTTGCCCTTTGCTGCAGGTCCGGCCTGACGCCAGATTTTGAGCGTGATGTTCTTGATGTAGTTGCTCACTTGTAACTCCTAGTGGCGAGGTGTACTTCTTCGAATTCGAGTTTCTCAACGTTGAGGTTTGGCTTCATCGGATCGCCGCCCCACTGCCAAGCAGATACGTGGCAGTAGTTGTCGTCGTCACGAAGTGCTTCACCTTCGTCGGTTTGGTATTCCGCACGGAAGTGTCCGCCGCAGCTTTCCTTACGATCGAGTGCGTCTTGACACATGAGCATTCCGAGTTGGAAGAAGTCGTCAACGCGACCGGCCTTTTCGAGTGTCTGGTTGGTGCTTTCGCCGTCACCTGTGACACGAAGGTCTGTCTTGAATTCTTCGTACAACGCTGGAATGTCGGTGAGGGCTTTCTTGAGACCCTCTTCGGTGCGCTCCATGCCGCAGTATTCCCAAATCAACTTGCCCAATTCGCGGTGGAAGTGGTCAGGCGACTTGGTGCCGCCAACGTTGAGGAATGCATTGAAACGATTCTTCGCTTCTGCTTCTGCCGCCTTGAACTCTGGGTGATCTGTGCCCGGAATTGCTTTGCCCAGCATTGGAGCCAAGTAGTTACCAATTGTGTATGGCAACACGAAGTAACCATCGGACAAACCTTGCATGAGAGCCGATGCACCGAGACGGTTTGCACCGTGGTCGGAGAAGTTGGCTTCACCTGCTGCATACAAACCAGGAATGTTTGTCATGAGTTCGTAGTCAACCCACAAGCCGCCCATTGTGTAGTGGCTTGCTGGGTAGATACGCATTGGCATGTCGTAGGGGTTTTCGCCGGCGATGCGCTCGTACATTTCGAAGAGGTTGCCGTAGCGCTCTTCAACAACGTCGCGACCAAGACGGTTGATTGCATCGGAGAAGTCGAGATAAACGCCGTTCTTCTTTGCACCTACGCCAAGTCCCTTGTCAACGGCACGCTTTGCAGCACGTGACGAAATGTCACGAGGTGCCAAGTTGCCGAACGATGGGTACAAACGCTCGAGGTAGTAGTCACGTTCGTTCTCAGGAATTTCGTGTGCGGCACGAGTCTCGTTTGGATTCGTGGGAACCCATACGCGACCGTCGTTACGCAACGACTCTGACATGAGGGTGAGCTTTGACTGGCTCTCGTCACTCTGTGGAATGCAGGTGGGGTGAATCTGCGTGTAACAAGGGTTCGCAAACAATGCACCCTTGCGGTGTGCACGCCACGCTGCAGTCACGTTGCATGCCATTGCGTTTGTTGACAAGAAGAATGCGTTTCCGTATCCACCTGTTGCCAACACCACTGCATGCGCAGAGTGTGACTGAATTTCACCGGTGATGAGGTCACGCACAACAACACCTGCGGCGCGACCGTCGATGACAACAATGTCAACAAGTTCACTGCGGTTAAACAAGCGAATGCCACCCAAGCCAACTTGGCGTGAGAATTGCTGGTACGCACCCAGCAACAACTGCTGACCGGTTTGACCACGTGCATAGAACGTACGGCTGACCTGTGCGCCACCGAATGAACGGTTATCCAAAAGACCACCGTATTCACGGGCGAATGGAAC
>CANFIM010000108.1 GCA_947447175.1 Acidimicrobiaceae bacterium
ACGGGGAATGTGAGACGAATAACCACGCCATCGTTGGAGGGGTTGAGCCCAAGGTCGCTTTCACGGATGCTCTTTTCGATAGCGCCAAGAGCTCCTTTGTCGTGAGGTTTCACAACCAGCACTCGAGCTTCGGGCACTTGGAACCCAGCGAGTTGTTGCAGAGGGACGGCCGAGCCGTAGTAGTCAACAATCAACTTGTCGACCAGAGAAGGATTTGCACGACCGGTACGCACAGAAGAGAACTGCCCTTGGCAATGCTCAATTGCTCGTTCCATCTTGTCGACAGCTTCGAGCAGGGTTTCTTCGGTCACCCGACCAGCGTACCTATTTCGCCGCCCTGGAGAATGGACTTCACGTTTCCACTGGCCAAGAGGTCAAACACCACAATCGGGAGATTTTTCTCCATACAGAAGGTAATTGCGGTGGAATCCATCACTTTGAGGCCCTTGGTAATGACATCCATATGACTAATGCGGTCATAGCGAGTTGCTTGCTTATCAACCTTTGGGTCGGCGGTGTAGACACCGTCAACTCCAGAGTGCGTGCCCTTCAAAATGGCTTGCGCTTCAATTTCAGCAGCACGTAACGCAGCGGCCGTGTCGGTAGTGAAGAACGGGTTACCAGTACCGCCAGCAAGAATGACAACGCGGCCCTTCTCCATGTGACGTTGTGCGCGACGACGAATGTACGGCTCAGCAATCTTGGGCATTTCAATTGCGCTCATCACACGCGATGGTTGACCAACACGCTCGAGTGCATCTTGCAATGCCAAACCATTCATCACGGTGGCGAGCATGCCCATGTAGTCGGCTTGTGCCTGGTCCATGCCTTGGCCAGCACCCTTGATGCCGCGCCAGAAGTTGCCGCCGCCCACCACAATTGCGATGTCAGTGCCCAACTCTTCACGCGCTTCGCGCACCTCGGTAGCAACTTGCGTGAGGATGTTGTTGTCAAGACCAAAACCAGTTGATTCGGCGAGTGCCTCACCCGAAAGCTTCAGCACTACACGGGACCAACTGGGCCTTGTCATCTCAGCCGATCTCCACCTGTGCAAAGCGAACAATTTTCGCTGCGCCGATGAGCTGCTTAATGCTCACCTTGTCGTCTTTTGCGTAGGGCTGCTCAAGAAGGCAGATGTCTTTGAAGAATCCGCCGATGCGACCTTCCACAATTTTTGCGACTGCCTGCTCTGGCTTGCCTTCGTTACGAGTAATTGTTTCAAGAGTTTCACGCTCTTTGGCAACTTCTTCTGCTGGCACATCTTCGATGGTCAAGTAACGAGGACGAGCAAACGCAATGTGCACGGCGATGTCGTGAGCAAGTTCGGCTGTTGCACCGGACATTTCCACGATGACACCATTCACGCCACGGCCACCCTGAATGTGTGAGTACGAATCAAGAACGTTTCCAGCTGCTGCTTCAAAACGAACAACTTCGCCCACTTCAATCTTTTCCTTGAGGAGAACCTTGAGGTCGTCAACTTGTGCTGAGCGAGAGGCAACGCCTGCCTCGCCCTGCTCAAGAACTGCCTGTGCAAGAGCATCGCCTTCAGCTTTGAAACCATCACTGGATGCAACGAAGTCTGTTTCGCACTTCAACTTCACAATTGCTGCACGCGTTGGCTCCACGATGATTGAAACAAGGCCCTGGGCGTTGTCGCGATCGTCGCGCTTTGCGCTTGCGGCGAGTCCCTTTTCACGAAGCCACTGCTTCGCTGCCTCAAGTTCACCACCGTTTTCTTCGAGTGCTTTCTTGCAGTCCATCATGCCGGCACCAGTTGACTGGCGCAGGCTCTGAACGTCCTTCGCTGTGTATGACATGAGGGTTACTCCGCTGCGGGTTCGGTTGACTTCGGAGCTGCAAGACGAGCTTCGCGTGCAGCCTGTGCTTCTGCTGCCTGACGACGAGCATCTGCTTGCTGTGCTTCGAATGCTGCAGTTTCTTCAGCACTGCGCTCTACAGGTGCAGCTGCTGCTGCCTGTGGGTGCTTCTTCTGGTTGATGAAACGGCCTTCGATGACAGCTTCTGCGATAACGCGAGTGAGCAAGTCGTTTGCACGGATTGCGTCGTCGTTACCTGGGATGGGGAACTGAATCTTGTCGGGGTCAACGTTTGAGTCGACAACTGCAACAACAGGAATCTTCAACTTGTTTGCTTCGGTAACAGCAATGTGTTCCTTCATGGTGTCAAGCACGAAGATTGCGTCGGGACGACGGGTCATGCGTGTCATACCAGACAAGTTCTTCTGAAGCTTCTCGAGTTCACGAGTAAGAAGGAGTGCTTCCTTCTTTGGCATGGCGTCGAATTCGCCTGATGCCTTCATGCGCTCGTATTCCTGCATTTTGCCAACGCGCTTCGAAATTGTTTCGAAGTTGGTGAGCATGCCGCCGAGCCAACGCTCGTTCACGTAGTGCATGCCACACATTTCTGCGTAGCTACGAATGGGGTCTTGTGCCTGCTTCTTCGTACCAACGAAGAGTACGGTGCCGCCTTCGGCGACGAGGTCACGGATGAAAGCGTAAGCCACTTCAAGACGATCAACTGTTTGATCGAGGTTGATGATGTGGATTCCGTTGCGCTCGCCGAAGATGAACTGCTTCATCTTTGGATTCCAACGACGGGTCTGGTGACCAAAGTGGACGCCAGCTTCGAGCATTTGTCGCATTGAGACGACAGCCATAATTTTCTCCTTCTGCGGTTGTTCACACACCAGGCCGACGCCGAAGCGACCGCAGATGGCTGGTGTGCATGATTTCTTGTGACCACTTGGGGCAAAAGCGCCCCGAACGGTCTCGGAAAGACTATCGGCGTAAGGCCCTGAGCCCCACAACGACTTCCCGGATGCTTCCCCCGCCTACCAGCCGTGCCCCACCCAACCCGAGAAATCCCAAGGGCTCCACATATTCACCCGACATGCGCACCCCGAGATACGTGGTGGGCCCGGCCACTCCTATGGCCTGCCCGCTTTCCACATGGTCCCCTTTGGCAACAGAGATCGAGGTCAACCACCCCACCGTGACCAACACCATGGGACGGGGTTGCACCACCACATAGAGACGGTGAGCCACGGTGCCAGCGAAAGTGATCTCCCCCGCCACAGGGGCAACAACTGCAATCCCATGAGGATTATTGATTGTGATCCCCCGATGCCCCGCACACCTCTGACAAGCGGGTGCAACGAATCGCTGGGTGACCGGGCCAGGTACTGGTGGCGTCGCCAATGAAAGAGCGATTGAAAAGAGAATGGTGAACATGCATGCAATGTGTGCATGTTCTGTTGCCGAAGGACGTTATGCCATGCCCGCTGCAGCAAGTCGCGACCGCAACTGCAATACAGCCTTCGTATGTATTTGCGACACCCGACTTTCGGTGACGCCAAGTGCTTCACCAATTTCAGACAATGTGAGTCCGTCTTCGTAATACAAGATCAAAATTGCTTGTTCACGTTCTGGAAGTTTTGAGATTTCCGCGCGCATTGCTTCGCGTAGTTCTCCTTCTTCCATTGCGCGTCCTGGCTGATGCATTGCATCAGCTTCAGAAGGCGCATTGTCCATAGCCACATGATCAAGCGGACCAACTGCCCCGGCTGCAATATCTGCCAACCACTTCTCTAATTCATCGGTGGTGATGTTGAGTTCCGTTGCAATTTCTTCATCGGTGGGCGTACGACCAAGTTCGTGTTCCAGTTTTGCGATGGTGTCCTGCACCGAACGTGAACGAGAACGAACCGAGCGCGGCACCCAATCGAGTGCGCGAAGTCCGTCAAGAATTGCACCACGAATACGCGGGATTGCATACGTTTCAAATTTGGCACCGTTCTGCGGATCAAATTTGTCAATGGCGTTCATGAGGCCAAACACTCCGGCACTCACCAAATCACCGGTGTCCACAGAGCGCGGCAATCCAGCAGACAAACGACCTGCAACGAACTTCACTAATGATGCGTAATGAACAACAAGCCAATCACGAGCCATCGGCTCCTGCGATTCGTGCCAGGCGTTCCACGCCGTGTCAATGGTGAAGCGAAGCGGAAGAGCATTCATGCGCGCGGATGGGTTTCTGAATAAGCAAG
>CANFIM010000109.1 GCA_947447175.1 Acidimicrobiaceae bacterium
TGTGCTGCAAACAACACACGACCTGAAACGGGAATGGCGTCCACAGTTCGCCACAACTCATCCGCCAATGTGCCAAATGGTTCGACAACTTGTGGAGTCATCTCGTTAATACCCGTGCGAATCACTGCATCTCGCGCAACAGTGACATCGTGCCAATTTGAAATGTGTGGTGCAGCGTGGTTGATTGCGAAGTGAATGAATTCGCGTTTGATTGTGTAAAACGCTGCATATAAAGCTTCGGGCCCTGCCATCGCCAGGGGAGCACCGCGATTTGTGATGTAGTGGCCTAAACCATCGGGAACACCTAACGACGCAAGTGCGTTCCTCGCGCGTTCATCCCAAAAGATCCAGCCCAAGAATTGGTGAGATGCAAAAGATGCGCGTCGTGTGAGGTCTTGCCAATCCGTCATCTCATTGACGGTAGTGGTTCTGCGCTAAGTGCTTATGAGTGCAGAGTGTTCTGCGGGCCCACAAGACCACTCAAAGCGGCATGAAGTTCGTCTGTTCCGTGATGTGCAACATCTTCGAATCGGCTGAGATACGTAATGGCGACTTCACCGTTTTCTACAGCGCCACCGTCAGTGTGCGCAGGCATGGCCATTGTGTCGCCATATTCCATGCGCACGTAATACGAGCCGTGGTGACCTTCTTTGGGTTCCATGGTTGCCTGTGCCATCGCGCGAGTGACGATGTGGCCAACATCGGTGCGACGCCACCCCTTCATTTCTGCAACTTCTAGGTTCGGAACGTTGACGTTGAGGGCAATTGGTTCGCTCGGACGATTCGCGAGGAACCCTTCAACAACCTTTGCTGCAACTTCTGCAGCCGAGTGCCACTTCTGGCCTTTCACTGCATCGTCCCACCCTTGACCTTCGACACCGAAACCAGTGACCGCTTGGCTAATGGCGATGCCAGAGATACCACCATTACGTGCAGTGATTGCAGCACCGACCGTGCCCGAGTGATACACCGCGCGGCCCACATTGGCGCCTGGATTAATGCCTGACACCACCAAATCAAATGGGTCGCCGTACAAACCGAGACGTGCGAAGAACACACACAATGCAGGCGGCCCACTGACCGCCCATGCTGTGTCGATGCCCTCAACCTGGCGTTCATGAACTTCCGGCTGAATGATGTGCAACGCACCGATTGCAGCACCTGCACCTGAATATTCCTGATCAGGAGCGGCAATAACGACTTCGCCGAATGGACGCATTGCGCGAGCTAATACGTGAAGGCCTACGGAATCAATACCGTCGTCGTTTGTTACCAGAATTCTCATGGTCTATTTCTAGCGGGCACGAGTGTCTGGCAGGTTGCCAGAGGGTTACACCAGTGGTGAGTTTTTGCGACGGCGATACGCGGCCGGCAAGAACAGAGCCAACCCGACTGCAAGAACAACAGGCGTGATGATCATCCACAACGCCATGTTCACTTCCTTCTTGTACGAACCAATTGCAATTCCCAATGTGAACTGCGCAGGTTTGCCATTTCGAAGGCGAGCGAGCACAGAAATGCGGTGGGCGCCGGTTGGTACATCTTTGCGAAGCACAAACTCGGCAGACGCCACACCGGCTGCATCCACTTTTGCAGAGCCAAGGTGATACGGCGTGGAGAACAACCATGCATCAACAATGGAACCTGGTTGGAAACCATTGAGTTTGATACGCACCTTTTGTCCGGGCATCATGCGCAATGAACCGTCGGCGTCGAGTGCGACATTCTTGCCCTCATTGTCAATGCCACCCAACATTGCTGTTACATCGCCGGCACGCACGACAATTTGATTGTTCTCGCGTGACAGAGTTGATGCGGCCTTTGACCCACCCAAGCTGACCGCTGCTTCACCAGTTTTTACTGGTGCTGCAGTTGGAGCTTTCGGCAGAGTGGTGCCAGGAACAACTGTTGAAGTTGTTGTTGCAGCGTTTGACTTCTGCGTTACTTTCGGAACGGTGCTTGTGGTGCTTGCGATTGTTGCAACAGAAGCTTGACCGACCGCAATAGTGGTTGTTGGAGCAGAAATCACAATGTTGACCGTCGGCAACGTAGTGGTTGTTGTTGTAGTAGTTGTTGGACGGAACATGTCAGCAATTTGCGCAGTTGCTGCGCTGAGTTCTGTAGTTGATCCGGATGAGTTTGTGGCCGTGACAGCAAACTTGATGTATTGATTAATGTCATTGTCGGTGAGTGTGTAGGTCAATGACGTTGCATTGGAGATGTTCGAGTAACTACCTGAAGCAGTAGATGCGCGCTTCCACTGATACGAGTAAGTAGGTGTGGGGTAGCCACTCCACGAACCGCGTGCGCCAGTGAGTGTTTGACCATTCGTTGTAGTTCCGCTGATTGTGGGAGAAGAACTGTTGGTCGGAGTCGTGTCAACGAAATAACGAACAATCACAATTCCTGAGCCGCCGTCGCCTGCGCGGCCGCCACCTTGGCGGTATCCACCACCACCACCAGCGCCTGTTTCGTCAACTGCATCGATGCCCGCGCCACCTGCAGCGTTAGTGCCGCTTGCTGTTCCGCCGTTGGTTCCACCAACGCCTTGCACTGCGCGTGCTTGACCGCCACCGCCTGATCCGTACACAACGTTCGAACCAGTGCGCCAGTTGTTTGTCAGTCCTTCGCCACCATCTCCGCCAACACCGCTTGAACTATTGGCGCCTGGTTGTGTGGCGTCGCCACCAGCAGTAGTTGCGCCGCCGCCACCACCACCACCGGCCGACACTGAGTCACCAGCCTGACCGTGTGGGTATGACTTTCCGCCGTTTGTGCCGTATGCCGTGATGTTCGTTCCGTTTGATGGTGTGCCGAGAGTTGGTTGACCAGCGAGTCCTTGTGGTTGACCCCAGTGTGCGCCACCAGCGCTACCGCCAGGTCCACCGTACGCAGGACCACAACCTCCGCCTTGTCCACCGCCAGCGGCAACAAGTAATCCGAATGCTGAATTACCACCTGGATTACCGGGAGCACAGTTGCCACCTTGTCCGCCATAGCCAGACTTCACGGTGACAGATGCACCAGGCGTAACGGTGTAATTCGTGGCAACAACAATTCCGCCGCCACCGCCGCCGCCACCTGTGGGTGTCGAACCATTAGACATTCCGCCGCCCCCACCGCCGGCAACAACAAATACGTCTACTGCTGTTATTCCTGCAGGCACGGTCCACGAACGAGTCGCAAACTGCGCAGAGGCTGTGGGAGAAGTTGGTGCCGTTGCAAATGTAACGATGCAAGCTCCCGAACTGGAGAGTATGGCGGTGACGTCAGTTGCGTTATCAACTGTTGATGCGCATGCACCGGTTCCCACGCTTGCGGCAGAAACTGGGGATGCACTGAGTGATACAGCCCCTACAGATGCGGCAAAGAGCGAAAAGGCTAAAACTGTTCGGCGAAACATATCTAAAAGATATCCCGACTAAGTGGGCAGAAGGACATATCGGACGCTTACAAAAATGACGATTCTGGGTGATACCTTCGCTTTAGTGCCACGGGGGTGGCCAAACCAGGGGGAATCACAATGACCTACGCCGGCGACCGAGTGCTATTCGATGCAGACACTCACATCATGGAACTGCCTGACTTTCTGCGGAAGTTTGCAGACCCAGAAATTCGCGAACTTTTACCGTTGGTGGATTACGGACGTTCATTGGTGACAGACGAAGAAGTCGCAGTTATCACAGCCAACAACTCGCAGCACTCAGAAGCTCACAAGCAGATGCTCATCGGCTTGGGCGACAAGATGATTCAAGAAGTGAAAGAGATTCAGTCTCTCGGCGCATTCGACAAGCATGACCGCGTCATCGCGAACGACATGTTGGGTTTCAAGAAGCAGATTGTGTTTGCAACACACAGCTTGCATATGCCGTTCTCGCCGAGCAAGAAGATTGAAGAAAAGATTCGTTACGGCGGCGCACGCGCTCACAACCGCCACATGGCTGACTTTTGCTCTGTTGATGATCGTCTGATGGGTGTAGCTGCTATTCCACTGGAGAATCCAGAGCTTGCTTTTGAAGAA
>CANFIM010000110.1 GCA_947447175.1 Acidimicrobiaceae bacterium
CATCCGAACTGCGCAAAGCCGGTGTCGTCCATCAAAATCAAGATGACGTTTGGTGCATCTTCGCCTGGATGTGCAAATTGCTCGAAGGCCGGCGTGGACTCTTTGATCGTGCGACCAATGGTGCCTTCGAACTTGATCTCTTGTGCCATGACCATCTCCCCGGTTTCTATGTGACATCTTCCCTCATTTCTGAGGGCTAGAAGTCACTGGTTGAGAATAGAGATTGTTCGGCGCAGGGGTTATGCGACAGGAGGCTGTCGGCGGCGACGACGAAGTGCCGGCGGCAGGAACAACCCCGACAAAGTGGCCAGCACCAACGGAATTCCGATGAGCCACGGCGTCACATTTTTGCCCTTTTTGAAATTGGTGACTGCAATTCCCAGCGTGAATGTGGCCTTCTTGCCATTTTTCAGCTTTGCAACAACCGCAATTCGGTGCGATCCCGTCGGAGCATTTTTGGGGATCGAGAAGGTTGCATCAATCGCACCTGTTGCATCTACCTGAACGTGTCCCAGTTTCGTGGGGGTGGAAAAGAGCCACGCTTCAACATCAGAACCGGCTTCGAAACCATCAGCGCGAATTCGAACTTGCGATCCTGGACGCAATCCGATGTTGCCGTCGTTATCCAATGGTGCAACATTTCCGCTGTCATCAACTCCGGCGAACCCCGTGCTGGCATCTCCTACTTTGACGACAACAACATTGTTCTCACGAGTCACTGTGGCAGGGCCGACATTGTCTCCCACTTGTACCGTGGCTGCACCAGTAGTCACGTTGCCAGGTTGCGGTACATCAATCGTCGTTGTGGTGGGAATGGGCACCGTTGTGGTGGCAGCTTTTGGCACCGTAGTCACAGGACTCTTTGGGGTTGCCACTGTTGAGGCGATTGTGGCGACCGCCGCTTGTCCTTGAGCTGCCACCGTTGTTGACGTGCGAAGGTCAATCACCAATGCGGGCGCAACAGTTGTTGTGGTGGTGGTCGTTGTAGTCGTTGTGGTTGTTGTAGTAACAGTTGAACTGTTGGTGACTGAAGTAGCCGCAAGACTCGCTAAGTCGTTGCCAGCGGTGTCTTGCAAAGCATTGGTGTCGTCACCATTTGTGGGGTCTGCATATGCAACCGTGACCGTTGCACCAGTCCATATTGCGGGCGACAATGTCAGACGTGCTGTCGAGCCAGAAATCGAAACAGCGGTCACTGCAATTGATTGACCGCTTGCAATAACAGTGAACGCGTTTGAAGGTGCAGTCGTTGATGACAATGCTTCATTCAACGTCATCGTGAGTGTTGTACCCGCGCTGTTCAAAGATGCAGATACAAATGTGGGCGCAACTACATCTGGCAATGAATAGCGAATAATCACAATTCCAGAACCACCAGCAGAACCATATGTTTGACAACCTGCAGGTGCTCCACCGCCACCACTTCCGGTGTTTGCTGTGCCAGGCATTGAAGGGTTTGCACCACAACTACCTGCGCCTCGACCACCAATGCCAGAGCCGCCATTTTCAATATTTGTAGTGACGCTCCAACGGCCACCGCCACCACCTGCTGCGTACCAACGCGCAGTTCCTGTTATTGAATTCGAAAGTCCGGGTCCACCGTTGCCATCACCCGTGTTTCCAAACGTGCCAGCACCACCTGCACCACCGCCGCCACCTGCGGCAGGTCCGCCACCCCATAAGTTTCCGCCAGTTCCACCGACGTTTCCTTGCGAGTTAGTTCCGTTGCCGGCAGTTCCACTGACGAAACCGCCACCGCCACCAGATCCGCCTGATGCACCAGCACCACCGTTGTATGTGCCACCTCGTCCGCCACCAATTGCTGTGAGCGACCCGAATACAGAGTTGGAACCATTCGATGCAGTTGTTGCGGTGCTGTTCGTACCGCCAACTCCGCCAGCTCCCACGTTGATTGCCGTGCTTCCCGAAACTGCAAAACCTTGTTGATAGATGTACCCACCGGCTCCACCACCGCCAGCTGCGTCAGCACCGCCGCCGCCACCACCACCGACAACAAGCACGTCGACTGTTGTAATTCCTGCGGGTGGGGTCCATGTATATGAACCCACCGTGGTGAATTGAAGGACACAATCATCACCAACTGCCGTCACGGTGCCACCGGTGAGAGAACCCGGACACGCAAGAGCATGAACACTGTTAGGCATCGCGATGGGCGAGACTGCGATCATTGATGCAGCAATCAGAACTAGGGCCCTCAAACGTGGGGAAAGACCTGCAAACACAGGGTCAATGTACCACTGACAGTCTGTGACTACGGAGACGGGTGCTCTAAGAGAAATAGGAGAATTTTTCTCGGTTATGAGCTATATGAAATCTATAAGATATAAGCATGGGTGCTACTACAAATACACGTGAACGCATTATCGAAGTGGCCGCTGCGCTGATCGACGAACAAGGTGAATCAGCAGTGCGTATTCGCGAACTGGCCGACACAGTGGGCATCACACAGCCATCGCTTTACCACCACTTTGCAAATCGCGAAGCAGTTCTTGAAGCGGCACACCTTCATCGCTTCACTACAAAGCAATCGTTCTATGTTGATGCGTTTCTTCGAGACACAGCTGCATGCATGTCTGCCAACGACTTCCAAAAAGTTGTTTCCGAATTTTTCGACTTTGCACACTCGGATGCAAGCCGACCAATTCGAGAAGCACGTATCACTGTGATGGCCGGCGCCCTGCGACGACCATCCCTTATGAAAGCAGTTGATGAATCACTGCAAGGAATGTCCAGCAAAATGGGCGAAGCTTTTGTGATTGCGCAGAATAATAAGTGGATTCGCGAAGATCTCAACATCTCGGCATTTATTTACTGGCTGCTCGGTGAACTCACCGTTCTTGTTTTTGCCGAAAGCACCGGCCATGCAGATTTGCGTCCTGCAATCTCGCAACTTCTCCGTACTTCAGTTTTCGTCAACCTTGGCTTCTCGCTCGACAGCGACATTGCTAAGTAACTGATTACTTCAGTTCGTCAAGACGGGCTTTCACCAAACTGTTGAGCAATTTTGCGTCAACTTTCCAATCGGTTGGCACTTGAATGGTCTTCTTGTTGGTCTTGTAGCCATCGATACCAGCCGCAACTAATGCAAGCCCTGCTTCGCCCCACGGTGCAATCAGAATGTGCTGTGCGTGAGTACTCAACCCGAACACATAGTGGTCGCCCAACTTCAACATTGGCTGGTTCCACGCAATTACCAATTCAAGTTTTGGGTACTTCTTCTGAATTGATGCAAATATTGCTCGCACCGTCGTTGCGGTGACGGCATCCGCCTTGGCCAAATAATCGTCAAGGGTGTTGAAACGTCGCGTTGTTTCCGAACCTCTTGAATACATCACCAAGGCGTTTGCATGTGCCTGACTGAACCCATGTTCTTCCTTCAGAAATGCAATTTGCTCGGGATACTTGCGGTCAGCGATTGACGCCATTTGTGAGAACCAATAACTCATTGGCTGCCCGTATTTCTTCTCAATTACTGGAAAATACGACGTGCGGTCAGATTTATCTGCGGCCATCAGAAAAGCATACGAGCCGCTAAGCGCGTTCTATTTGGCGGCGAAAACTCGCCATTCTTCTTCTGTCCAATATGCCCGAAGCTCTTCAGTGACAAAGTCGCTGGTCCATTGCACCATTTCAAAGAATGGGAAATCCACCGACATCACTTCAGTGAACGCCATGCCATCGAGCAATAGCGCTGCCTCACTGATATCGATATCAATGGCTTCACCGTCTTGTGCGAGATGCAATCGCATCTGCAACTCAACAAGCTTCTCGGCATCCCATCGCGTTGTCATGTTTCCTTCCATGAGTTGGTCGGTCATGATGCCGATGATCTCATTGAGAGCCATGGCGGCTTCTGGCGGCAAAAGAACAAGACGCGTCGTCATGCCTTCACGCTATCTATTCCATGTCTCTAGTTGCGTGTGTAAGTTTCGCGCCGGGTTGCACCTGATGCATCGGTAAACGTGAACGCCACACTGGAATCGGTCACCACATA
>CANFIM010000111.1 GCA_947447175.1 Acidimicrobiaceae bacterium
CCGATACGGCGTACAGGTGAACTCACTTGGCCTCACCGAAGCACAACCTGAGAACAATGTGCAGCGCATTGTGTTGGAAATGCTTGCTGTCACACTCTCAAAGAGTGCACGTGCACGCAGTGTGCAGTTACCTGCATGGAACGAAGCACTCGGTCTTCCACGTCCGTGGGATCAGCAGTGGGCATTGCGTATGCAGCAAGTTCTTGCATTCGAATCTGACCTCCTTGAATACGAAGACATCTTCGATGGTTCAAAAGTGATTGAGGCACGTACAGCAGAACTTCGTGATGCTGCATGGGCCGAATTTGAAGAAGTCGTTTCACTCGGTGGCGCATTTGCTGCCGTTGAAGATCTCAAGGGTCGCCTTGTGCGTTCTATGGCTGAGCGCACACGTCGCATTGAGTCAGGCGAACAAATCGTTGTGGGTATGAACTCCTACACGGAAACTGAAGAAAGCCCGCTCGGCGGTTCAGACAACATCCTTGTTGTTGACCACGCATTGGAAGCAGAAACTATTGCCGATGTTCAGAAATGGCGCTCAGAGCGCGACAATGCTCGCGTTACCGCAGCACTTGCTCGCGTCAAAGCAGCAGCTGAATCAGGCGAAAACATCATGGAGCCCTCCATTGAGTTGGCCGAGGCTGGCGGCACCACCGGTGAATGGTCTCAGGCACTGCGCGATGTGTTCGGCGAGTTCCGTGCTCCAACTGGCGTGAACGCTGCCGTTGGTCGTCGCACCAACGCGCTGTCTGCAGTTGCTGAATACGTGAAATCAATCCCTGGTGGTCCACCGCGATTCCTCGTTGCTAAGCCTGGTCTTGATGGTCACTCAAACGGCGCTGAGCAAATTGCTGTTGCCGCTCGTGATGCCGGCATGGAAGTGGTGTACAGCGGAATCCGCCTGACACCAGAACAAATTGCTGCAAGCGCACGAGACGAAGATCCAGATGTCATTGGCCTGTCAATTCTCTCTGGTTCACACTTGCAACTAGTGCCCGATGTTGTGCGCCGTTTACGTGCCGAAGGCGTTGACTCTCCCGTCATTGTGGGTGGAATCATTCCTGAAGTGGACCGCGTGCGTCTTCTCACAAAAGAAGGCATTGCAGCGGTGTACACACCGAAAGACTTCGATATCGCACGCATTATGCAAGAAGTAGCCGAATTGGCTGCTGCTCACCGCGCCGAATAATTCATTAATCGGGGAATATCCCCCGTCATTAGGTGTTGCACTCTCTATGAGCATTTACGCAACAGCAATTTCCCAACTCGATGGCACTCCTAACGCATTGGCTCAGGCCGATGGAAAAGTGACATTGCTCGTCAACGTTGCAAGCAAGTGCGGTCTCACCCCGCAGTACGAAACACTCGAGCAGTTGCAGAAGCAGTACTCCGAAAAAGGCTTCACTGTTATCGGCGTTCCGTGTAATCAGTTCATGGGTCAAGAGCCCGGTTCAGCCGAAGAAATTCAGTCGTTCTGCAGCACCACCTACGGCATCTCATTTCCTCTCACAGAGAAGATTGATGTCAACGGTGAGAACCAACACCCGTTGTACTCAGCACTCACACCTGTTGCAGACATTGAGGGCGAAAGCGGAGATATTCGATGGAACTTTGAAAAGTTCCTCATTGGCCGCAATGGCGAAGTCATCGCGCGTTTCCATCCAAAGACCGCACCCGATGCTGCTGAAGTCATCAGCGCCATTGAATCTGCGCTCTAATATCTCCGTGTGAATTTTTCTTCCATTAATTACATCGGCGTTGGTGTTGCCACTATTGCCGGATTCGTTGTTGGTGTAATTAGCTAACTGGTTATTTACTACGCGTGTTCGCGTGCAATAAATGAATCGAGTGCACTGCCACTCTCGAAACTGGTGATCAGCGCATAACGAGGGAAATCGTGATTGTGCACCACCACGTGCCACAAACGCTGAGTGTCTACAACAAAACGAGCACCTTTAGACAGTGGTACTCGGCGCTCTGTTGCTGGATCTGGCAAACCATCAGGGCCATTGTCCATGAGCAACATGTAGCTATTGGGACTATCGGTGAGTTCTACCCACGAGCGAACAACCCATCCTTCATTGTCTGGGTTGAAGCGATTGTTGTCGTCGCGGTGGATTGAACGAATTGCTTGTTCGCGATCTTGTGGTTCAAGTTTGATGATGCGAACGCGTCCAAAGTTTGCGCCTACTGATGACACGTAGTTCTTCAGCGTTGGAGCAAGGTTGGCATTAGATGTCCAGATTGCGTCTTTGTCTGTTTTGCCTTTGTCCCAGAAACCACGGCAATCAAGTTCGCCATCTGCCGAAGCAAGCGGCGCAAAGTTTGTGTCGCCGCCACTCTTCCAATCGAAATACTCAAGCGACTCCCACTCGTGTTGGGGCACATCAAACGGCACTGGCTTGAGCGCAACGAATCCGGTCTCGGCGAGACATTCAAGTCGTACATGTGGAGTGTGCAATGGAATTGCAACGGACCAATGTTCTTGCGTGGGCCAGAAAGGAGTGGTCATGTCTTCAGTGTAAAGAATGTAGGAATGCCTAAGTTGATCACGGTGGCATTGTGGTGGTGGCGCCAATTGGCACGAATCCGTTGCTGGGCGGGAGCTTCAGCACTGTGCCAGCAGGCACACGATCAGGATTCTTGATGCCGTTGACTTCTACGAGTGCTGGAGCACTGAGATTGAATCGCTGCGCAATGCTGAATAATGACTCGCCTGATTGCACCGTGTAGGTACGAAGCTCCCCTATTACAACAGTTGTAGTGGTGACCGCTACTGATGAAGTTGTGGTTGCAGAGGATGTGTCCTTATTGCCACCGTCAGTAAGAAGGCTGGAAATAATGGCAAGAAAACCAAATATGCACGTACTCCACAGCAGATACATGTGAAGTCGAGTGCGAAGGAACATTGTTGCCATGTTATGCCAGTGCTCCACATAGTGAACGTCTCACCTTGTGCCGTAGCCTCTATCTCCGATGACTATCGAGACTCGTACGTTCCCCGGCGCCCGTCGTCCCGACCGCTCCTATCGCCACGAAGCAGACGGAGTGGGCCTTGCCGTCTATGAATGGGGTCGTGAATCAGACCCTGTGATGTTCATGGTGCATGGCGGATCCGACTTTGCAGGCACATTTGACATTTTTGCGCCATTAATTGCAGATGCTGGCTGGCGCGTGGTGGCCTGGGATGCCCGAGGCCACGGCGATAGCGACCATGCCGCTCTCTACAGCTGGGAGGCCGACATTCGTGATGCGCTCTCAGTGATGGGCAGCATTACTGACGAACCAGTTCCGGTGGTGGCCCACTCAAAGGGTGGAGCCTTCATGATGCAACTGCTTGATGGCAGCCCGTACCGAGCATCTCGCATGGTGAACATTGACGGAATGCCCAGCAAGCGCCGCATGCCTGATGTTCCTGATCATGATCAAACGCGCATCCTTGCGGGTGATGTGGCCAAGTGGCTTGATTATCGCCACGAAGCGCACAGTGCCGAACGTAAACCCGGCACATTCGAAGAGTTGGCGCAACGACGTGCTGCCATGAACCCACGGCTCTCCATCGAGTGGTTGGAATACCTCGTCACCATTGGTGCACGATGCGACGAAGATGGCTGGCGTTGGAAGCTTGACCCCACAATGCGCTTTGGCGGTTTTGGACCATGGCATGCAGAACAAAGTGCGTTACGCATGGTGTCGCTCACTATTCCATTTCTCGGAATTTTAGGAACAGTTGATGAACCAATGGGTTGGGGTGCACGAGCACGCGACCTTGCACCGTGGATTCCAGCAGGTGGACGACTTGAAGTGATGGAAGACATCGGACACTTCATCCACATTGAAGATCCTGAACGTGTCAGCAAGATGGTGTTGGAGTTCTTGTCATGAGCATCACTCACCTGCAACACAACCGCGTCACGCTTGCACTGCACAAAGTGCGCGATGGCAAAGGTCGACCACTTCTGTTGTTGCATGGTCTTGGTGAAGATGCCACACGCGTGGCACA
>CANFIM010000112.1 GCA_947447175.1 Acidimicrobiaceae bacterium
CAAGCCTGGTGCACTTGAATCAATCGTGCATCACCCTGCAATGGATATGCCCGGTGCACAGCTTCTCGGATTCCGCATTGGTGATTACCTCATGCACTCATGGGACCTTGCCCAAGGTCTTGGTCAAGACATCACGCTCGACACCGCTGGCGTTGAGTTCATGTGGGAAGCGTTGCAACCAATGGCCGCAATGATCGGACACATTGGCGTATTCGGTTCAGGCCCTTCGGGCAACGTGCCAGAAACTGCACCATTGCAAACACGTTTGCTTGACCTCACCGGCCGCCGCCCGTAATTATTCTTCGTCGGGGGATTGACCGCGAAGGAACTCTTCAAGTTCTGCCGCAAGGTCATCGCCACTCGCCATGTTTTGTTCAATGCTCATGTCGTGGCGTCGTTCAAGCATGTGTACGTAGTTCGCCGCCTGCGGGTCGCCTTCAACAGCAGCATCGTGCAACTCTTGCCAGCGACTGATTTCATCGGCCAAGTTTTGATGATCGGTAGGAATGCCGAGCACGTGTTGCAGGTGTTGCAATAGTGACGCCGCACTCTTCGGGTGTTGCGCATGCATGAGATAGTGCGGCACACCAACGCGCAAACTGACGTTGGGAATTGCGGCCTTATCGAGAGCATCAAGCAAAACGCCGGCCACACCCGTTGGGCCTTGATAGCGCGGAGGTGTCAGCCCTAAGCGTGCAGCAAGGTCTGGGTTAGTTGTGCTGCCCACAACGAATGGAACGCGCGTGTGTGGCACTTGTTCTGCAGCAGCGCCAAGGCTGACCACAAGATTGCAATTGAGGCCCTTGCACACTTCCACCACGCTTTGTGTGAACACGTTCCATGAAACATGGGGCTCAATGCCATTGAGAACAATCATGTCGCGAGCACCTTCGGGGTAGCGCACAATCATGAATTCGTTTTCGGGCCAACGAATAGCGCGGTCGCCATCTTCATCGTTGAATACTTCAGGTCGTTCTTGCGTGAAGTCGAAGAATGGGTCTGGATCAATGTCGGCAACAACGATTGCATCGCGTTCCTTCAGCATCCAATCAAGAGCAGAAGTTGCTACTCCGCCGATATCGAAAAGTCCACGCAAGGCGACGAGCATGACAGGGTTGCGCAGTGGCGCAATATCTTCCCAATAGGTTTCAAGAACCTCGTCAACGGTGAGTGGCATCACCGTTTAATCTACGAACGAAGGTGCTCAACCACTACGTCGATGCAGGCAGTAAGTGCTGCAACATCAGCGGGGTCAATGGCGGGGAACATGCCCACGCGTAACTGATTTCGGCCCAATTTGCGGTAGCTATCGGTATCCACCACGCCATTGGCTCGCAATATGGCGCTCACCTGGTTGGCGTCCACGCCATCAATATCAATGGTGGCAACAACGTCGGAGCGCTGCGCAGGGTTCGCCACAAACGGAGTAGCGAAGTCGCGTGATTCGGCCCATGAGTACATGGTGCGTGCAGACTCGGCAGAGCGGCCAGCGGCCCACGCGAGTCCGCCGTTGCTGTTCATCCACTTCACTTGCTCATCCAACATGATGAGAGTTGCAAGTGCCGGAGTGTTGTAGGTCTGATTTGCAACAGAGTTATCAAGTGCAATGGAAAGATCGAGTGACGCGGGCATCCATCGCTTCGACGCTTTGATTTCACGAATGCGTTCAATTGCAGCCGGTGAACATGCTGCAAGCCACAATCCGCCGTCAGAAGCGAAACACTTTTGCGGTGCGAAGTAATACACATCAACGTTTGCTGGATCCCACATGAGACCACCAGCAGCAGATGTTGCATCAACAACAACGAGTCCATCTTTTGAAGGGCGCACCGGAGTCATTGCAACGCCGGTGGAAGTTTCGTTGTGTGGGTAGGCGTACACGTCGCACTCTGCATCTGCAGCAGGTGTTGGGTGCGAACCTGGGTCAGACGACACCACAACAGGATCGGCAAGGTGAGGGGCAGCAGCAGATGCTTCTGCAAACTTTGAAGAGAACTCGCCGAACACAAGGTGATGGCTGCGATTGCGAATGAGACCAAAAGTCGCGACGTCCCAGAACACTGTTGAGCCGCCATTGCCCATGACAATTTCCCATCCGTCGGGAAGATTGAAGAGGGAAGTGAGTCCGCTGCGTACTGAGCCCACGATGTTCTTCACAGGCGCCTGGCGGTGCGAGGTACCCATCACAGAGGTCACACGAGCCATGACGGCTTCTAGTTGCTCTGGGCGAACCTTGGAGGGGCCACAGCCAAAACGGCCATCTGCCGGCAGGAGATTGGCAGGAATTCGAAATTCAAGTTGGTTCTTATCGCTCACTCTGTAATCCTTACATTTATGCCTGGTCCAACAGAATTGCGACGTGTTTCCGCCCGCCTCGGCGCTATTGCCGAATCAGCCACCTTGGCTGTTGACGCCAAGGCCAAGGCTCTGAAGGCCCAAGGACAAAATGTCATTGGTTTCGGTGCAGGTGAACCCGATTTCCCTACTCCCGCCAACATTGTGGAAGCAGCCATCAAGGCGGCTGCTGATCCGAAGAACCATAAGTACACGCCAGCGGCTGGTTTGCCCGAATTGCGCGAAGCGATTGCAGTGAAGACATTGCGCGACAGTGGCTTCAAGTGCACCGCCGACCAAGTGTTGGTCACCAACGGTGGCAAGCACGCTGTGTTCGTTGCATTCAGCGCATTGTGTGATCCGGGCGATGAAATCATTTGCCCTGCTCCGTTCTGGACCACGTATCCCGAAGCCATCACATTGGCCGGTGGTGTTCCAAAGATCATTGACACCGACGAAGCAAACGGATTCCGTGTCACTATTGCTCAACTCGATGCTGCACTCACACCTAAGACAAAGGCGTTGTTGTTCGTATCTCCCGACAACCCCTCTGGCTCGGTATATCCCGAAGCAGAAGTGAAGGCAATTGGCGAGTGGGCCGTGCGCAACAAGGTGTGGGTCATCACCGACGAAATCTACGAACACCTCACCTATGGCGATCACAAGTTCACCTCAATGCCCACGCTTGTTCCTGAACTGGCCGAGCAGTGTCTCATTCTCAACGGTGTTGCAAAAACGTATGCAATGACCGGTTGGCGCGTTGGCTGGATGATTGGTCCGAAGGACATCATGAAGGCTGCAATTAACTTTCAGTCACACACCACTTCGAACGTTTCGAACGTTGCACAGATGGCAGCACTTGCTGCAGTCAGTGGCGACCTCAGTGCAGTGCACATGATGCGTGAAGCTTTTGCTCGTCGTGGCAAGAAGATGCACGAGATGCTTTCCAGCATTCCTGGTGTTACTTGCATGGAGCCACAAGGTGCGTTCTATTGCTACCCGAACTTCACTGGTTTGTTGAACCGCGACATCAAGGGTCACGTTGCACACAACACCATGGAACTTGCCGACATCTTGCTGAGCGAGATCAAGGTGGCAATTGTTCCTGGTGAAGCTTTCGGCCACCCCGGATACGCACGCTTCTCGTTCGCATTGGGCGATGATGACCTTGTTGAAGGCATTCAGCGCATCATTGATTTCGTTTCCTAACGATTTTCCCAACTATTGCTAGAGACGCCTGTCACTCTGCTACGGTCGTGCTCGCGCACCCAATAGGGAGCGTTGCGCAGAAATCAGCGAAGTTCGGTGAAATTCCGACACTGTCCCGCAACGGTAATGCTGACGAGGTCTCCTCGATCAGATAAGTCCGGTCGCCTATTTCTGCGTGCGAAAACCAGTCCTCGAAGGAAGGGCGGTCCGCGGGAAGCACGCGTTGCTCTCTGGTCCACTTTCTTTCAAGGGCTATCTCGGAAGAAGATAACCATGAAAAAGTCCATGCTCTCGAAGCGTGCAATCGTTGCGATTGTTGCTTCACTGACCGCTCTTGCCGCATGTGGCGGAGCTAGCGAATCCGCCGACACCACGGCCGCGCCTGCAGCCACGTTGCACCGCATTGTGAGTCTCTCGCCAACTGCAACCGAAATGCTTTACGCCATTGGCGCAGGTGA
>CANFIM010000113.1 GCA_947447175.1 Acidimicrobiaceae bacterium
CATTGCTGCCCGGGCCCTTTTAGTGAAGTGAATCAGCTAGCAGTAATTGCTGAACGCTGACGGCTTGAGCGAATCACTGAACCAGCAAGCAACAGGGTTGCCAAGCCAGCAATAGCGAGGCGAACTCCTGTCTTGTCGGCGTTGGTGATGATTGCAGGAAGCACCAACAACGAAACAAGGTTCATCACCTTGATCAATGGGTTAAGTGCTGGGCCTGCAGTGTCTTTGAATGGGTCACCAACGGTGTCGGCAACAACTGCTGCCTTGTATGGGTCTGAACCCTTACCGCCGTGATGTCCATCTTCGATGTACTTCTTCGCGTTGTCCCATGCACCACCAGCATTGCTGAGGTAGTTCGCCATGAGCTGTCCAACAAGAATTCCTGCAGCAAGGAAACCGCCAAGTGCTTGCCACCCGATTCCGAATCCAACGATGACTGGTGTGAGCACTGCAAGCAGTGCTGGTGTTGCCAATTCACGAAGTGATGCTTCGGTGCAGATGTCAATAACTGGGCCGTACTCAGGCTTCTTCGTTCCGGCCATGATTCCGCCATCGCGGAACTGGTTACGTACTTCCTGCACAACCACGCCTGCGGTACGGCCTACGGCGCGAATCGCAAGTGCGGAGAAGAGGAATGGCACAGCGCCACCGAGAAGGATGCCGATGAAGATCTTCGGGTCAGCAGCGTTGATAGCCAACTGAGGAAGCTTGAACACACCATCCGCGAGGTTGGTAACCAATGTTGAAGCAAGAACCTTCGGACCGTTGAGGTCTGCAGGGTTTGTTACGTGCAACTTCGAACCAGCGGTCTCAATGAACGATGCAAACAATGCAACAGCAGCAATAACTGCTGAACCAATTGCGAAGCCCTTGGTTACTGCCTTTGTGGTGTTACCCACTGCGTCAAGGCTCACCATGATGCGCTCTGGCTCACCGTGGAATTCGCCTGACATTTCAGCAATGCCTGCTGCGTTGTCAGATACAGGACCGAATGTGTCTTCCGAAACGATCACGCCTGTTGTTGACAACATGCCGATACCGGTGAGAGCAACAAGGTAGAGCGAGAACGTGAGGTTGCCGCCACCAAGTGCAAGTGCAACGCCAATGGCGATTGCAATTGCAATGACTGCATAGACGCTTGATTCAAGTCCGAATGCCGTGCCCGACAACACTGCGGTTGCTGGGCCAGTTTCTGTTGACTCTGCAATTTCCTGTACCGGACGGAAGTGCGTTGATGTGTAGTACTCGGTAAGACGGCTGATCAACTGTGCGAGCACAAGACCAATAGCGATTGCACCGAATACGCGCCAACCGGCACCACTCATGAGTTGAACACCCTTGCCGTCAACACCCTTTGCGTTGCCGATGTACTTGAGTGCAACAGCAAGTGTTCCGGCAAGCGTGATAACGCTTGCAACCATGAAGCCTTTGTTGATGGGCTTCAATGCGTCCATTTCGCCTTCTTTTGCCTTCACAGCGAACACGCCGGCAATCGAAGAGATAACACCAATGGCCTGAGCGGCAATCGGGAAGACAAGGCCCATCGCTGGGTTCAAACCAATTGACTTAAACGCAGCAACGCCGAGAATGATGGAAGCAACAAGAGTTACTTCGTAGCTCTCGAAAAGGTCTGCAGCCATACCGGCGCAGTCACCTACGTTGTCACCCACATTGTCAGCGATTGTTGCTGGGTTGCGAGGGTCGTCTTCTGGAATGCCCGCTTCCACTTTGCCCACAAGGTCAGCACCAACGTCTGCTGCCTTCGTGAAGATGCCACCACCAACGCGGAGGAAAAGAGCAAGCAATGATCCACCAAAACCAAAACCAACAAGGATGACGCTGGAAGTGTTCTGGAAAATCATGATGATGCCAGTTGCACCGATAAGACCGAGGCCTACGGTGAACATGCCGGCAACGCCACCTGTGCGGAATGCAACGTCAAGTGCCTTAGGCATTGAGTTGGTGAGCGCTGCTGCAGCGGTACGTACGTTGCCTTGCGTTGCCAAGGTCATGCCGACGTAGCCAATCAGGCCAGATGCACAGCAACCAAGGACGAAAGCAATTGTTCGCCACAAACCAGCTTGAGTTTGTGACAACGCTTCAGTGCCGTCACCTTTCAAGATCTGTGTTGACGTAACGAACACGATGACAATCAAAGGAATCAGAATGAGACCAATGGTCTTGAACTGACGCTTGAGATAAGCCAATGCGCCTTCCTGAATCGCCTGGGCGATCTCGATCATCTTGGGCGTACCTTGATCGGACGCCATTACCGAGCGGACCAAGAAGAACCCAACGGCGATAGCAAGCACGGCTGCTGCGGCCGCAAGCCACAACACCGTCCATTCTCCGCCCTTGAGTACGAACTCCTGGTAGCCGCCCTCAGCTGCAAATATTCCTGACACCGAAAAACTCCTGGCAGGTCTGGGGCCCGCCGGATGACGGAGCCCTCTGTGTGGACAGAGCAACAGTAGTGAACAACGCCACTCCAAGGAGGAATCGGTTGGTTTCTCTCCCAGGGGTCGTGTGGGGGTACCGTTTCAGACGCAGTTGCATCGCCGGGGAACCGGCCGCCAAGGAGATACCTATTTATGGCACAAGTCGTTACAAGTCACAGGGGCCCCGTCACGGGCACCGCGACCAAGAAGAAGAAACGCCGTCCGTTCCTTCTTGACCTTTATTCCACCTCAGTGGGCAAGAAGTACGTCATGGGTGCCACTGGCATCATGATGATGGGCTTCGTTCTGTTCCACATGATCGGAAACCTGAAGATGTACCTGGGTGCTGCGCACCTCAATGAGTACGCCAAGTTCCTCGAAAACTTGTTGGTGCCCATTGCGCCAGAAGGCGTGGTGCTCTGGATCCTTCGCGGTGGTCTCATCACCGCATTGGCACTCCACTTGCATGCGGCCTACTCACTCACAATGTTGAACCGCAAGGCCCGTCCTGTGAAGTACCAGAGTGCACGTGATTACCAAATTGCAAACTTCGCTAGTCGCACCATGCGCTTGTCAGGTCTTGTGGTGCTCGCATTCATTGCATGGCACTTGGCTGATCTCACTTTCGGTGCAGTGAACAACGAAACCGGAAAGATGATCACCGAGAACGGTGAAGAGTTGAAAAACGTATACGGCGCAGTTGTGTACTCGTTCAACCGCGTTCCTGTTGCGTTGTTCTATGTGGTGGCAAATATTTTGTTGGGCATTCACTTGTTCCACGGTGCATGGAGCATCTTCCAGTCATTTGGCTGGAACAATCCACGCTTCAACACATGGCGTCGTGCATTCGCCACGGGCTTCGCAGCCCTCGTTGTTATTGGAAACGTTTCATTCCCCATCGCTGTGATGGCCGGAATCGTCAAGTAGAGATCGCGAAAGAGAGAGCAACTACATGAGCCTCACAGACCAACTGCTCGCGCAGAACACTGTCAAACTCGACAGCAAAATTCCACAAGGCCCAATGGCTGATAAGTGGAGCACATACAAAGACGACATGAAGTTGGTGAACCCCAACAACAAGCGCAAGTTCAAAGTCATCGTTATCGGTACTGGCCTTGCTGGTGCATCGGCTGCCGCAACTCTTGCTGAACTCGGTTACCAAGTTGACGCGTTCACTTTCCATGACTCAGCACGTCGTGCACACTCCATTGCTGCTCAGGGTGGCATTAACGGTGCGAAGAACTACAAGGGTGACGGCGACAGCATTCACCGTTTGTTCTACGACACGGTGAAGGGCGGCGACTTCCGCGCACGCGAAGCCAACGTGCATCGTCTTGCAGAGAACTCCGTTGACATCATCGACCAGATGGTGGCTCAGGGTGTTCCATTCGCCCGTGAATACGGTGGTCTTTTGGATAACCGTTCATTCGGTGGCGCACAGGTCAGCCGTACGTTCTATGCACGTGGTCAAACCGGTCAGCAGTTGTTGCTGGGTGCGTACCAGCAATTCTCACGCCAAGTTGGCTTGGG
>CANFIM010000114.1 GCA_947447175.1 Acidimicrobiaceae bacterium
CTGCGAGACCAGCTATGGATGCGTTATCAAGTCGCACACCATCAAGTGCTGGGCCACCTGTAGCAAAACACGGATGATGCATGGCAATCAAGGTTGGTCCGCCAGATGAAAGTTCAGTATCAAGCCATTGCAACTGCTCGGAGTCAAGCGCACCATCACTGCGACCCAAACGCGCCGAGTCCATCACCACCACTTTTCCGTGCGACACGTCGAAGGAATAATCAAGACGACCGTTACGCGATGGCAACGAGTACAGCGTCTGCATCTTCACTGATTCATCGTGGTTGCCGGCGCATAACGCAACATCAACACCCGACGCAGCAAGCACATCAGAGAAACCTTTGTATTCGTTATCTGTGCCGGCGCGCGCCACGCAGTCACCAGTAATCAACACGTGCTTGGTGCGTTGAGCAGCATGTTGCAATGCCTTTGTGAGATTTCCCACTGGGTCTGAACCTTCAAACAATTCATCGCCAGGTCCGGTGATGTGTGGGTCAGATATTTGAGCAATAACGGTGCGCGCCATGCACGAAGCGTAGAGCAGCAAAGAAAACCAAACATGTCTAGAAAATGAAAGAACCCGGGCACAAGGCCCGGGTTCGATCGAAGTTCAGTTGAACTGTGGTGATCAGATACCGATGCGCTGAGCAAGAAGCTCGCGGTGGTAGGTGGGGTCACCGAAGATGAGCTCGCTTGACTTTGCACGCTTGAAGTAGAGGTGTGCTGGGTGTTCCCAGGTGAAACCAATACCGCCGTGAATCTGAATGTTTTCAGCAGCTGAGTGGAAGTAAGCCTCTGAGCAGTATGCCTTTGCAAGTGATGCAACCGAAGGAAGTTCTTCGTTCATCTCTGCTGCACACCACATGCCGTAGTAAGCAGCTGACTTTGCTGACTCAACTTCAAGCAACATGTCTGCACACTTGTGCTTGATTGCCTGGAATGAACCAATTGGGCGTCCGAACTGGATGCGGTCCTTTGCGTACTGCACTGCCATTTCGAGAACCTTCTGAGCTCCGCCAACCTGCTCTGCTGCAAGTGCAACAGCTGCGAGGTCCATAACTTGAGCGAACACTGCGCCGCCGTTGCCCTCGGTACCGATGAGCTTTGCTGGTGTGTTGTTGAACTCAAGCTTTGCTTGCTTACGTGTCTGGTCCATGGTGGAAAGAGCGGTGCGAGTAAGGCCTGATGCATTTCCTTCAACTGCGAAGAAGCTCAAGCCCTTGGCTGTACGAGCTGCAACGATGATGAGGTTTGCTGTTGCACCGTCGATAACGAAGCTCTTGGTACCGGTGAGTGTGAAGTCACTTCCTGAACCCTTTGCTTCGGTGGTGATGCCTGCCTCGTCCCAACGGCCTGAAGGCTCGGTGGTTGCGAGTGTTGCGATTGTTGCGCCTGATGCGATGCCAGGAAGGTATGCCTTCTTTGCTGCATCGTCACCCGAGAGGAGCAATGTGTTTGCTGCAAGAACTGCGCTTGCGAAGAACGGAGCACACAAGAGTGCGCGACCCATTTCTTCAAGCACGATGCCAAGCTCGATGAAGGTGTAACCCTGACCACCGAATTCTTCGGGGATCGCGATTCCTGGCAATGCCATCTCTTCAGCCATCTGTGCCCAGACTGCTGGGTCAACACCATTGGCTGTCTCCATCTGCTCACGCACGGCTTCCTCTGAGCTCTTTGACTCAAGGAATGACCGCACCATCTTGCGGAGTTCTTCTTGTTCTTCACTAAATGCAAAATTCATGTACTCATTCTGCGCCACCGCAGCAGCCGCATGCCAATCAGAGTGTGTACACAGGTGTACGCAATTCCCGATACCCTGAAAGCCATGGCCTCTATCGGAATGCGCGAACTCAGATCAGCCCTTGCCACATATATACGGCGAGCCCAAATGGGCGAACGTGTGGTGGTCACGGTGGACGGCGCCCCCGTGGCTCAAATTTCTGCCGTTGGTGCCGACTTTGCCGGCGTCACCATGGCAGACCTTGTGGCACGAGGGGCCGTCACCTCTCCGCGTCGTCGCGACGACTGGGTGTCTGGCGAACCACTCGTTCTGTATTCCGGTGCCCGTATCGACCGTGCGTTATCGCAGGTGCGCGCATGACAGTGGTACTTGATGCCAGTGCTCTTCTCGCTCTGCACATCGACGGCGCACAACGAGAAGTGGTGCAGAACATCCTTGAATCAGATACCGAGTGGGCAGCGTGCGCTATCGCTCTTGCCGAAGCTATTGCTGCTGCATCTCGGCTAACCGACGAACCAGTCTTGGTGCGCCATCTTGAAGACCTCTTACGTCATACGTGGGATTACTTGCACGTGGTGCCCGTTGACCAATCACTTCTCGATGAAGCCACATTGTTGTGCCACTCACAGCCAGTAGGTGTATCTGCTGCTCTCCATTTGGCATCCGCAGCCCGACTTCCAGCCCCTGTTCGTTTTGTCACCTTTGACGCATCACAAATCCCCGTGGCAATGTCGCTGGGCTTTGATGTCGTGTCAGGATAAGAGTCATGGCGTCCGACCTCGGCACTCTGCACTACTTCGATCACAACCTGGAAATTCACAAGGTTGTCGTTGGCCCGTACGCCAACAACGTTTTTGTGTTGCGCTGTAAACACACCGGTGATGCAGTTCTCATTGATGCTGCCGATGAACACGACCTTCTGCTTGAACTATGCAAAGCAACTGGCGTTCGCCGCGTGTTGGAAACTCATGGTCACCACGATCACATTCAGGCAATACCTGCCATGCGTGAAGCTGGCTACGAGGTAGCTGTTGCTGATGCCGATGCAGGCATGTTGAAAGACGTTGGCTACGACGTGTTCATTGAAGACACGCAAATTATTGAAGTCGGCAAAATTCGCATTGAAGCAATTCATAATCCTGGCCACACACCCGGCTCTGTCTCATTCAAAGTGATTGATGCGCCATTGCTGTTCAGTGGTGACACGTTGTTCCCCGGCGGCCCTGGCGCCACTCACTTCCCTGGCAGCAGCTTCGAACAAATCATTCAGTCCATTGACCAACGATTGTTCACATTTCCCGCTGAAACATTTGTATTGCCAGGCCACGGCACGAACACCACCATTGCGCAAGAACGTCCTCACTTACAGGAGTGGATAAACCGTGGCTGGTGAATCAGGTCTTCGTCTCGGCGGCATGGCGCCTACGCCTGAATCACTGCCTCATGTCGTATCCAATACAAACGTTGCCGAAGATGGTCGTGCTTTCCCAAACATTCGTGCAGATATTCGTCGCATTCCTTCACTGCTGAACGCATGGTCCGTGGCATGGATGTACGGCCAGAACATTCTCATTCTTGTTGCTGCTGCGAAATTGAATCACCCCGTTACGTGGCTTCTCGCTTTCATTCTCATGGGCCGCGCACATGCGCAATTTGCATCGCTGATGCACGAAGCAGCGCACCGCACTTTGTTCAAGAACAAAACAGCAAATGATTGGGTGGGCAACTGGATTCTCGGGTACCCAGTGATTACCAGTACACCCGCATATCGCCGCGTGCACATGGCGCATCACAAGCGTGAGTTCGGCCCCGATGAACCAGATATTCCGTTGTATGCCAACTATCCCATTAGCCGCGAGAGCTTGCATCGCAAGTTGATGCGCGATCTCACAGGGCGTACGGGATTCAAACTCTTTCGCAATCAATTGCGAGGATTCTCTTCACCCGAAGCACGAGTACGAAACACCCTTTGGCGGATAACCGGCGTACAAGTTCTCATACTCGGCGCATTCGTTCTCACTGGCTATTGGTGGATGTACTTCGTGATGTGGGCGTTGCCCTACTTCACCCTCTGGCGCGTTATCAATCGTTTACGTTCCATTGCAGAACATGGTGGCTTACGTGCAGATGATGACCGTCGCATCACCACTCATTCGGTCACGCAGCACTTCATCACCAACTTTTATCTCGTGCCGTACAAAATTGGCTACC
>CANFIM010000115.1 GCA_947447175.1 Acidimicrobiaceae bacterium
ATTATACCTATGGCCGTAGTGCAAATACCCCCCATTGGAGTTCCCATGTCCACACCCACCGTTGAACAGGTCATTGAAGCCCTTCGTCCTGTTCAAGACCCAGAACTTCACCGATCCATTGTTGATCTCGACATGGTGCACGACGTTGCTGTGTCAAGCCAAGGCGTCTCTCTCACCATTGCCCTCACAGTTCCTGGTTGCCCTATGCGCAACGAAATTCAAACGCGTGTTACTTCTGCCTTGCAGCCACTCATGGGTGGAGCGCCAGTCAGTCTGAATTTCGGTGTGATGACAGACGAGCAGCGTGCAAACGTGCGCACCATGCTCAACGGAAATCCGGGTGCTACTGCAGGATCGCAGCAAGCGCATGGCCACGCAGAGGGTCGTGCAATTCCGTTTGCACAGAAGAACTCAAAGACGCGCCCCATTCTCATTTCCTCAGGCAAGGGCGGCGTTGGTAAGAGCAGCGTTACAACAAACCTTGCCGTTGCACTTGCTGCGCGCGGCAATACCGTTGGTGTTCTCGATGCCGACATTTACGGCTTCTCTATTCCGCGCATGCTTGGCACAGACACTGAGCCAGTTGTTATCGATGCAATGATTGTTCCCGTTGAAAACTACGGCGTGCGTTGCTTCTCAATGGGTCATGTGAATCGCGAAAACAAAGCAATCGTGTGGCGCGGACCCATGTTGCACAAAGCTCTCGAACAATTCCTCACCGATGTGTATTGGGATGAGCCCGATTACTTGTTGGTCGACATGCCCCCAGGCACCGGTGACATTGCAATGAGCTTGGCGTCGTATTTGCCAACAGCTGAAGTCATTGTGGTCACCACTCCGCAAGAGGCTGCGCAAACAATCGCGCACATGTCTGCACGTATGGCCAAGGTTGTGAATCTTCCGGTGCGTGGCGTGATTGAAAACATGTCGTGGTTCACCGGTGATGATGGCAAGAAGTACGAAATCTTTGGTTCGGGTGGCGGCAAAACGCTGGCCGACGAAATTGGTGTGCCATTGCTTGCGCAAATTCCGCTGGTTCCGCAATTGCGTGAAGGCGGCGACGATGGCAAGCCCATCGCTGCCATCGCACCTGATAGCGAAGCGGGCAAGGCGTTCCATGCTCTTGCAGCTGAAATTGATGCAATGAAGCCAAAGAAAAAGTTCAGCGCCGGTCTCAAACTTCTCTGACCTGTACGGTTATAGACACCCTTCTTCATTTAAAGGAATCACACGTGGACATTCGAATCGGAATCACCCAGGCACCGCGCGAAATCGCAATCGAAGTAGAAGACGATGCCAAGTCACGTGATGCATTGAAGGCCAATGTTGAAAAGGCACTCAAGGGTGAAATTGCAACGCTGTGGATCACCGACAAAAAGGGCCGCGACATCGCAGTTCCTGCTGCAAAAATTGCTTATGTCGAAATCGGCACAGGCGAAGACGGCAAGCGCATCGGCTTCGGCGGCTGATTCATCTCCTCATTGCCCGACATTGTCGGGTTGCTTGCCTGTAAGTGGGGCAAACTAGAACCCGGAAGGGATTCTTCATGGCCACCATTAGCGAGCTAGCGCGCGAACACACCGAGCTCACCAAAGAGCAAACAACCCATCTCGCCAACCTCGTGAGCGAATGGGGCATGTTGGCCGACCTGTGCTTTGCTGACCTGCTTCTCTACGTCCCTGTCACGGGCGACAGCGATAACTGGCTTGTGGTGGCTCAGGTGCGCGCTGCAACGGGCCAGACGCTCTACATCTCTGACTGGGTGGGCACTATGGCCAGCAATGGCGAACGCCCACTCATCTGGGAAGCATTTCACTCACGCAGCATTGTGGAAGACGAAATCTTCGTAGAGGGAATCGATGAAGACTGCCGAATGATGGCAATTCCCGTGGTGTTCGAAGGTGAAGTGATTGCCATTCTCACGCGTGAATGGTCACGACGCACTGGTCGTCAGCCAGGCGAACTTGAGCGCACCTACTTGGAAATGTTTGATCGCTTTGCCGACATGATCATCCATGGCACTTTCCCGTTCGCCGGCCGCGTTGCGGACTCCAGTGTGGCGCCACGCGTAGGTGACGGCGCCATTGTTCTCGATGAAAATGCTCGTGTTCGATACGCATCGCCCAACGCCACATCCGCATTGCACCGCGTAGGCATTAGTGCCAATGCAGTGGGGCAAACGCTTGCGGAATTAGGCGTGGTTGACTCGTCAGTACGTCAGGCGTTTGAACGTTTTCAACCAGTGGTTGAAGAGTTTGAACAAACCGCAGATGTCACATTGCTTGCTCGCTGTATTCCTATCGTTGATGAAATTGATAACGCGCCGCTGGTGACTGGCGCCGTGATGTTGTTGCGCGACGTCAGCGAATTACGTCGTCGTGATCGCATGATCCTTTCGAAAGATGCAACAATTCGCGAGATTCATCACCGAGTGAAGAACAACCTGCAAACAATTTCTGCATTGTTGCGTTTGCAGGGTCGTCGATTGGAATCTGCAGAAGCGAAGGCAGCGGTAGCGGAATCTGTGCGCCGTATTCGCACCATTGCGCTAGTACATGAAACGTTGTCTCGCGAACCTGGCGATGATGTGGCATTCATCGAAATTGTGCGACCACTTCTTCGCCTCGTGGAAGAAAGCTTGCAGTCACCAGATCGTCCGATGCGATTCAAAGTGGTTGGCGACGGCGGGCGTTTACCTGCCACCGTGGTGACACCGCTCTCAGTGGTACTCACCGAGTTATTACAGAATGCGGTGGACCACGGCTTCCCCGAAAGCGAGGGCGGTGGCAACGTTGTTGTGTTCCTGGAAATTATGGAATCAGAATTGCGCATCGAAGTCATTGACGATGGTCGAGGAATTCCTGACGGATTCAACTTGGCCGATCAAACGGGCCTGGGGCTTTCCATTGTGCGCACCTTGGTGACCACGGAACTGGCGGGCTCAATTGTGATGCGCCCTGCAACAGCCAAGGAATTGAAAGATGTGGAGTTAACTCCACGAGCAGGAAATACCGGAACGGTGATTTCGCTGCGTGTTCCCCTCAACGAGGAATAAGGATCAAGCAGCACAGAGCTGCTTCAGAATTAGCGGGAAGCTTGGCGCTGTTGTTTTACGCGAGCTGCTGCTTCGCGGCGGATTTGGCGGCGCTCTTCTTCAGAAGTTCCGCCCCAGATTCCGGTGTCTTGGTTTGTCTCAAGAGCGAACTCGAGGCATTCAACATGAACTGGGCATTCGCAGCACACTGATTTTGCCTTCGCAATTTGCAGTAACGCTTGACCAGTAGTTCCGATCGGGAAGAACAATTCGGGATCAGTGTCTCGACAGGTGGCGGTATTTCGCCATGAGTAGTCGGCACTTCCAAGAGCCAGCGATGACGCAAGAATTGACACGTCGCTTCCTTTTCGGGGCTAGGGCGCAGAGCGCGAATTGACTGTTGTGGCGAACCACTTGGAGGAACACTACGAGCGAGAATGCCAACTAACAATCGCTTCGGCAAAGTTCATCGATGTATTTCGTAACCAATAAAAAAACTTGTGGAATGATGAGAGCGTTATGGGAAAAGTTCAGGTAATAGCGCACCGAGGTGCCTCCAAGGTCGAGCGGGAGAACACGCTCGCGGCGTTTCGTCGAGCTGGCGAAATGGGGGCCGACGCAGTTGAGTTGGACGTGCGCCGAACAGCCGATGGCAAGATGGCAATTCACCACGATGCGCATTTGCCTGATGGCCGACTCATTTGTGACATCAATGCAAGTGACATGCCAGAGCATGTTCCATTTCTCCCTGAGGCTCTTGATGCATGCGCCGGCATGTGGGTGAACATCGAAATTAAGAATCACCCCCTTGATGCCGATTACGACCCCAACGACACTCTTGCTGCAACAATCGCCGCGCATCTTGCGGAACGCGGGGAAGATCATCGCTGGTTGATTTCAGCGTTTAA
>CANFIM010000116.1 GCA_947447175.1 Acidimicrobiaceae bacterium
AATAACTCGCCACGATCGCATCGCTACGGGCCTCATTGAATGGGGCAGTGGTTCACTTCGTGATCTTCCGTGGCGACGCACGAATAATGCATGGCGCGTTCTTGTCAGCGAAGTCATGTTGCAACAAACATCGGTGGCGCGCGTGTTGCCGAAGTATGAAGCATTCCTGGAAGCTTTTCCCACTGCGCGTTCACTCGCTCAAGCTCCGCTTGGCGACGCACTGCAGTTGTGGTCTGGACTTGGTTACCCACGACGATGTCGCAATCTTCGTGATGCGGCAACGGTGATTGATCAGCAATATGCCGGCGAAATGCCTGACTCGCTTGAAGAACTTTTGGCATTGCCTGGCATTGGTCAGTACACCGCACGTGCCGTCCTTGCATTTGCCCATCGTGCTGATGTGGCCGTTGTTGATGTGAATGTGTCGCGGGTGTTATCGCGATTGCAAGGTGAGCCAATGAAGGCGAAAGCCTTACAAGTGTTCGCAGATGAGTTGGTGCCACAGGGTCTTGGTTGGGAATGGAACCAAGTGATGATGGATTTTGGCGCACGTCATTGCACAGTGCGCAATCCGAAGTGTGACGAGTGCCCGGTGAAGAAGCAATGCAAGTGGGCGGGCGTGGGTGATGACCCCGCCCCAGCTTCTGCTGGTGCAAGTAAGCCACAAGCACGATTTGAAGGTTCTGATCGACAAGCACGCGGCAAAGCAATGCGTGCAGTTGGAGATGGTGCACGCAGCGCCGATGAAGTCATTGAAGCCATGGGGCTTGACGCATCAACTGAACGAGCACATCAACTCATTGACAATTTGGTGAGCGAAGGTTTATTGATTCGCTCTGGCAAGAAACTCAGATTGCCGTAACCCAATCAATGATGAGTTTGTTCACTTCGGCAGGCTTCTCTAATTGCATAAAGTGACCGGCACCTTCCACAATCTGTAGCGATGCCCATGGTGCAAGTGCGGCAACTGATTCGCCAACATCGCGACCAATGCATCCGTCGTTTGCGCCGTGGAGATACAAGGTGGGTTGCGTCAGTTCGCCACCGCCAGCTGCCTGAATTGCATCGTACGTTTCGCTTCGTGGACCATTACCCAAGGTTGCTCGGTAATAGCCAAGGGCGGCTTGCAGGTTTTCCGGGTTGCGCAATGAAGCTTTGCAATTTTCTGCATCAGCTTCGCCGGCGTATCCGGGTGACCAGTCGCGCCACAGCATGTCGATAAACGCCAGATCATTTGCGGGCACCACCATGTTTGATAAGCCCACGTTGAAGAAATACATGTACCAACTGCGCTTCAGTTGCTCAGGGTTGGTAACGAAAGCAAGACCCATTGCTGGCCCAGGTGGCACGGACATGCCAACAACACGCTTCCACTTGTCTGGTGCGCTGCCGGCAGCACCGTACGTTGCTGGTGCTCCCCAGTCATGACCGATGATCACGGCGTTTGAGTCTCCGCCCAATGCATCGTGCAATGCGTTGGCGTCTGCTGACAATGCACCTGTTTGGTACATGCCGTCTGGGGCAGTGGACGAGGGCGCATAGCCGCGCATAAATGGAGCCACCGCGTGAAAACCGGCATCGGCAAGAGCGGGCAACAGGTGACGCCACGAATGAGCGGAGTCGGGGAAACCGTGCAGGCATAACGCCAAGGGGCCGGTGCCGCATTCAAGGTAAGAGAAGTTCACTCCGTTAGCCGTAACGGTGCCAGTGGTGATTTCGTGAGCCATGCAAGAACCGTAGCCGTACCCCATGCGACAGGCGTCACTCGTATGGACATTTACTTCATGTGCATTTGTCCATAGCGTGTCGCGAATGGGGGAAATGCCAACGATGCATGTGACGTTTCACGGCGTGCGTGGTTCAACGCCGTGCCATGGTCCGCTCACCGCAAAGTACGGCGGCAATACCGCTTGTGTTTCTATTCGTGTCGATGGTCAACGTCCACTCCTTCTGGATCTAGGAACCGGGTTGCGATACTTCGGTAAGGAATACTCCGCATCAACATCAACACCAATTGATGCAGTTGCATTAGTAACGCATATGCATTGGGACCACATTCAAGGTTTGCCATTCTTCGCACCCATCATTCGTGACGATGCGCATCTCGAGATTTACGGACCAAAACAAGACAACGGTCGCTCATTCTTCGATGCGGTGACAAGTGCAATTCGCCAGCCAACATTCCCCGTTGAATTGCACGACTTGCGAGGCAAGTTCGATTTCCATGACGTGGAAAATGATTCGTTCATGGTTGATGACTTTCATGTGATGTCGCGAACAGTGCCACACAATGGTCCAACTGTTGGTTATCGCATTGAAATTGGCGGAAAGTCGGTTGCGTACATTTCAGATCACCAGCAACCGCTTGATGGGTCGTTCGCATTGCCCAACGGAGTTCGCGAATTGGCCGAAGATGTCGACCTTCTTATTCACGACTCGCAATACACATCCTCGGAATTCGCAGGGAAATCCAACTGGGGTCATTGCACTGCTGAATTCGCAGCTCAAATTGGCCTGGCATGTCGGGCCAAGAGCGTGGCGTTGTTCCATCACGACCCCGACCGCACAGATGCCGAACTTGACGCAACACCCATCTGTTCCAGCGGATCGGGTTTCCGAGTGTTCGTGGCGCGCGAAGGCGCAACAGTTTCTCTCTGACTCTGTCGGTCTACTGTGGTGATGTGACCGCAGCATTTGACTCCGCTTATTTTCGTTCCGTCCTCGGGCGTGTGCCTACTTCCGTTGTGGTCGTCACTGGTGTCGACAAGGCCGGTAGTCCATTCGGTATCACGATTGGTTCGTTCGCTTCTGTCTCGCTTGATCCGCCGCTGGTCGGATTCTTCCCTGGTATCAATTCACGTTCGTGGGCGTCGATTCGCGAGTCAGGCCGTTTTGCTGTGAACGTGTTGGCGGGAAGTCAAGATGAGTTGTGCTGGCGATTCGCGAAAGAAGGCGATGACAAGTTCAGTGGTCTTGATTACTCAACTACTGCAGGTGGAAGCCCCGTGTTGCCAGGCGTGATTGCGCTCATTGATTGCAGTATTGATTCTGAGACGCAAGCGGGCGACCACACTTTTGTAGTCGGTCGTGTTGAGGCGCTTGAACATGCTGAAGATGCCACCGATGCAATGATTTTCTTCCGCGGAAAAGTCAACAGCGTTACCTACAAGGGCTGAATCTCTTGCTTGCTCGCCTGTGCGCCGCCATTGTTGGTGCAGTGCTCGCTTTTGCTGGCGCTAACAAAGTCACCTCGTGGAAGCAGTGGCAAAACGATGCGCAGCGTCAGAACGTTCCGTTGATCATTGCGCAATTGCTTCCTCTGTTGGAGTTGGTGTTGGGCGCAGCCTTAGTAGTTCTCGCACCGGTTGCAGCAGTACTTGGTGCAGCAACTTTGGTGCTGCTGATTTTCACGGTGTATCTCAGTGCACAAATTATTGGTAAGTCACAGGTGCCGTGTGCGTGTTTTGGTACGCGCATCGTTCGTCCGCCTGCATGGCGAGACGTGTGGCGCAATCTTGCCTTGATTGCGTTGTTGTTCGCCTCTGCGTTATTGAGTTCGTAGAACTGTTACTGCACACTGTGCACGGCAAAGGCCAATGTGCGGGCTTCGTCGTACCACTGTTCATATCGCCCCGAAGGTCCGCCATGTCCGGCCCCCATTTCGCAGTGAAAGAGAACGGTGGTGTCTGGTGATTCGTGCCGCAGTTTCGCTACCCATTTTGTTGGCTCGTGGTAACTCACTCGCGGGTCGTTGACGCCGGCGGTGACATACACATTGGGGTAGGGAACATTGCGCGTGTTGTCGTAGGGGGAGTAACTCTCCATATAAGACGCATACGGCTCAGTGCGTGGAT
>CANFIM010000117.1 GCA_947447175.1 Acidimicrobiaceae bacterium
ATGCGATTAACAAAGATTGTTGCCACACTGGGGCCGGCTTCGTTGTCTAAACAGGGCATCCGTGAACTCGTCGCTGCTGGTGTATCGGTCTTTCGTCTAAATTGCTCTCACCTCAGTACTGCGGAATTGGAAAGTTCCATTTTGCTGGTCCGCGAAGCGGCACCTCATGCCGGAATCATGGTGGACATTCAAGGACCCAAGATGCGTTTCGCCCCAGCATCTACAGAGTTGCTAGATGGCTCTCTTATTGAAATTTCTCTCGACGACATCGGTGTCGAGACACAAGGGAATGACGATTCTCGTGGAGTTCAAGTAGGTCATCGTGTTCTTATGGATGACGGTCGTATTGAGGCTCTCGTAGAGCACGTTGACGGGAAGAAGTTCTCTGTTCGTGTTGTTCATGGTGGCCTGTTGCATCATGGCAAGGGCGTCAATTTGCCAGATACAGAGCTCCTCGGCAGCGTGTTGTCTTCAAAGGATGTGGCAGATTTACACATTGCTCGACACTTTGCCGTAGAGATCGTGGCAGTGTCTTTCGTTCAGTCTCCGGAAGATGTGTCTTCTGTACGTGAGATTGTTGGGGACGACATTCTTGTTTTTGCAAAAATTGAGAGACCGCAAGCTCTGGCTCGCATTGATGAGATTTGCGCAGTGAGCGATGGAGTGATGGCGGCTCGCGGTGATCTTGGTGTGGAAACACCATACGAAAGTGTGCCCGCGGCACAAACACATATTGCACTCAGCGCACTACGCCACGGAGTTGTGTCTATCTGCGCAACTGAAATGCTTGAATCCATGACAACGTCTTCTCGTCCCACAAGAGCAGAGGTAGCTGACGTGAGCGCTGCAGTGCGAGACGGATTCGATGCGTTGATGTTGTCAGGGGAGACTGCTGTTGGAAGGCACCCGTCTGACACTGTGCGGGCAATGAGTCGCATTTGTGAAGAGGCCGAGAAGCATGTTTCCATGCCGAATGTTTTTGCTGATGAAAATCCAGAAGCTGCAGCAGTGACAGCCGCTGCAAGTGCACTAGCGAAACGCATTTCGGCAAACTTGATTCTTTCCATCACATTGACTGGTTATTCCGCGCGACTCTTGGCCTCGTGTCGACCCGCATGCCCAATAGTTGCCATCACGCCTGATGTTCAAAAGGCGCGTCAACTGTCTGTGAACAGAGGCGTCTACCCACTGGTTGTCATCCGAGATGGGGATGTCGCGTCCGCCGTATCGGCGGCCATTAGGGAGTCAAAGGAGCGCGGACTGTTACGAAAAGGCGACACAGTTGTTGTGTGCGCTTCACGTTTGAACCCCCGCTCAGATGCAGACACGATCTTGCTCCATGTAGAGCCATCTTGAACCTGGTTTGCTGCAGCGCATTTACGTCAGTCTTGCCAAGTACTCACGTCTTTTTTGACATACGGTAAAGAGCTGTGTTGAAGAAAATCAATAGTCAGATTTGGTTCCTGGTTATTATTCTCGGCTGTGGCGTAGTGGTGCGAGGTGTTTTCTTGGCCAAATATGCTCGATTACCCTCTGATCAAAAGTTTGTAGCTGATCCATACGCTTATTTGATGATGGCCAATCGCGCTTATCACGGACATCTCTTTGTCAGCTTCAGAGGTTTTCGCACCAGTTATCTCTCAGTTGGATATCCGGCGACAATTGCTTTGGCCCAGAGAATCACATGTGGCTTGATGAGTACTTGGCGCACGGCCTTGATGTTGAATGTCCTCAGTTATATCTTGACTTCCATTGGCATTATTCGTGTTGTACGAATCTTCGCTCAACGAACATCTGCTTCCGCTCGCACCGTATCTGTGGCTGGATTGGTGGCGACTGCAGTGTTAGCCATTTATCCCGACTTCGTCTTTGCCACAGGACTTGTGATGACTGAGCTAGTGGCTGTTGCTTTGTTTGTGTGGGGCATTGCCTTCTTTGTTGTGCTCATTGATGATCGATATTCCCATAAGTACGCAATTGCTGCTGGTCTCTGTTTCGGACTGACTGTCTTCATTCGACCATCCATCTTGTTGATAGTGCTGCTGGCGCCCTTTCTCTTGCTTCTTCGTCGTCAATGGAAAAGTGCGACTGTTCTATTCACAGTGGCAATATTGCCAATAGTGCCTCTCTGGATTAATAACTCTCGAGTGGGTACCGGACCTGGCATCACGTCTGCCACCTGGATGAACGTGTGTGATGGGCTGAAAAAGTCTGACGGAACCTTCCAATGGCGCCCTGAGTGTAGAAGATTGCTTGAAGACGGCAAGGAGCCAAGTCCACTAACGGAGTCCATTAACACGTCACATGCGAAAAAACTTGCCCTCAGTGAGATTTCAACACATCCATGGGCCTGGATAAGTCGCATGCCACTTCGGATGTATCACTCTCTATGGTCAGGAGGTTGGGCCACGCAAGTGTCTGTTAAGTGGGGACAGAATTATCAATGGACAGAACGAATGGATCTATTCCTACTGGTCTCTCGTCGATATTTTGAAATTATTGCCATCATCGCGTCAATTCAAATCGTAAGAATGACTCGGCGTGGGTTAACAACTTGGTGGCCAATGGCTCTGGTGTTCATAGGTACCTTTGCAGGTATACCTATTTCATTTGGTCAAGCACGTTTCGGTTGGCCGTGTGCAGTCATTGTGCTTGTTCCATTGGCATCGTTGGGGCTTATCGATCTCTATCATCGTCAGCGATACGGATCGTATGTTTTCATCGGTAAGTAGTCAGCTAGTCGTGCCACGTGTAAGCCCTGTTTATGGAGTTCCCACGCAAGCCTCTTGAGCGACTTATCCAACGAACGCACATAATGAATCAGAATCACATCGCCTGCTCGCGGCGGACCGCCCCACGTTGTCATGGTGGAGCCATTCATAGACACGCGCCACATCAGAACTGTGCTGATGCCGCAGTTGGCGGCTGCCTCAAGTGTGGTTGAGTCCCACGAACCTGTGGGTGGTCTGAAAATTCCGATGGTGTAGCCAAATTGTTGCTTGATTTGTTGCTCACCGCTACAGATTGCGGCTTGCTGTTTTTCTAGCGACAAGCCCTTGAGAATTGTGTGCTTTGCGGTGTGTGTGCCAATGTCGTTGATACGCCCGATGTTCTGGAAATAAGGAACATGATTCTTCGAATTAAACGGGAGCAAGAAACTGGTGACTGGCCACCTCCACTTCTTCAATAAGTCGAGACCGAAGCCGTTCTTGTCGAAACCATCATCAATTGTGACGAAGACAACCGGATCCTTTGTATCGATGCGATACAACAATTGAGCTTTTTGCACTGCCGGTCGAAGAGATGGTGCAACTGGCTGTGCGTGTGCGTTATGAGACGTGAAGGAAAGACTTGCTACCAGTGCTGATGTTGCGGCGAGTAAAAACAATTTCTTCATAAATCAACGGCTCATAAACAAGAATAGAAGGATTCGATGAGGGCTCGATTGCGTGGGTTCTGCCAGCGAGGTCCCATCTGATTCATCACATATCCAAAGCCAATATTTTCTGTGGGGTCACAAAAACCTACGGAGCC
The DNA here is from genome assembly GCA_947447175.1 of Acidimicrobiaceae bacterium. GTDB lineage: Bacteria > Actinomycetota > Acidimicrobiia > Acidimicrobiales > Ilumatobacteraceae > UBA2093. The sequence goes on from CANFIM010000117.1 coordinate 3,535, forward strand.
ACCAGCCCCGTAGTGGCCGAAAGCTTCCGCATTTGGTCCGAACCCGCGTTCAGGAATGGGCAATTGAAATCCGTGTCCGAAGCGCGATACGCGACCTAGAACTTGATCGTCACCCAAAGACACTTCCGTTGTGGCTTCTTGAAGAACAGAAGGGGACACAATGTTGTGGCCTTCATAACTGCCGCCATGTGCCATTACCGTGTACACAGAGGCAACACC
>CANFIM010000118.1 GCA_947447175.1 Acidimicrobiaceae bacterium
CGACCGTTCTGATTCACCGTGGCCGATGTAACGGAATCTCCTGGCTCCACATCAACGGGCACGCTCTCGCCTGTGATCATGCTCATATCGATACTCGAAGCGCCCTCAACAACCACACCGTCTGCGGCAACCTTTTCGCCAGGTCGCACTACAACAAGATCGCCTTCACGCACCACTGATGCGGGAATTGAAACCTCTTCCCCGTCGCGAATCACCGTTGCATACTTCGCACCCAATGCCAACAAAGCACGCAATGCATCGCCCGCTGAATGCTTGGCGCGCATTTCCAAATAACGGCCAATGAGTATGAACAACGTAACAGTGGCGCCCACTTCGAAATACACATGAGATGTGCCTGTGGCAGCGCCCATATCCATGCCGGCCATCGGGCCACTTGTGAGCGCATCGCCCCACAACACAGCCCACACACTCCACGCCGTAGCGGCAACGATGCCCACACTGATGAGAGTGTCCATGGTTGATGAACCATGGCGCGCATTTTTCAACGCCGTACTGTGAAACGGCCATGCACACCACGTAACAACTGGTGCGCTTAACGCCATGGCCCACCACTGCCAATTGTGAAATTTCCACGCATCCACCATGGAGAGCAACACCACCGGCACGGTGAAGACAAGCGCAATCCATAACCGAATGCGTGCTACACGTAATCGATCTTCCAGGTCGTCATCAACGGGCGTGTCATCCATAATTTCGGCGCCGTAGCCAGCTTTCTCTACAGCCTTGATTAGCGCATCTGAAGTAACAAAGGTTTTGTCGAACGCAACCATTGCCGTTTCGGTGGCGTAGTTGACTGCAGCTTCAACGCCTTCCATTTTGTTGAGAGTCTTCTCAATTCGGTTGGCACATGCCGCACATGTCATGCCTTGTAGCGACAGTTCAACTTCGTTCAGCGAATCTGGCGATACAGCACTCATACCTACTACCTACCGCCAAAATCAGGCGCACGCTTCTCAAGGAATGCAGCAATGCCTTCTTGGGCCGGTTCGGACACTACGGCGTCGGCCATAACAGCCGAAGCGAACTCATATGCATCGCGTTCGGTCATTTGAATCTGCTCGTAATACGCCTTCTTACCAATGGCCTTTGACTCACGTGAACCTCGGGTAGCACGTGCCAACAATCCGTGTGTGGCCACATTCAACAATTCATCGTCAGCCACTTCGTTTATGAAACCCCATTGCAACGCTGTGTCTGCAGAAATCGCATCGCCTGTCATCGCCATCTCGAGCGCGCGCTTCGGAGTAAGACTGCGCGCAACCGCAACCAATGGTGTGTGACAGAACAACCCACCTTTTCCACCAGGAATTGCAAAGGATGCTGAACGAGCAGCTACAGCAAGATCACACGTTGCGACCAATTGGCAACCAGCCGCAGTGGCTAATGCATGCACCTTGGCCACGATTGGTTGCGGAATGGAATGCATCGTTTGCATCAGGTTTGAGCACACCGTGAACAATTCGAAAGCGGTGTTTCTTTCTGCACCTGCCATTTCACCAAAGTTGTGACCAGCCGAAAACACTGGACCCTCTGCCGCAAGAATGACACCCGTAGCGTTACTGGCACCAACGTCAAGCAACGCGTCGGTGAGTTCAATGAGCACGGCCATCGATAATGAGTTGCGCTTTGCAGGGTTACACAGCGTAAGAGTGACTACATCACCCTCGCGTGAAACTCGTACTGAATTCTGCATGGCACACCTTCCTATCGGTCACCTCCACAGTACGCCTGCCACACCACGTATTAAGAGGTGTACAACACGTTTGCGGTAGCAGTTGTCGCCGCGGCAAACATGCCTGCGGTTTCGCTATTCAGAATGGGGCCATAGAGATATTTCGTTGAACCGTACCCATACGACGTCACTGAAAACACAGTGCCAACGCCAACGCTCGCGCCTGACTCCGCAAAGTCACGGAACCATGGTCCACCTGATGCGCCGCCAGACATATCGCAACCCAATTTGTACGTTGATGAATCAACCCCCACTGTGGTGTCAAAGCTGAGGAAGCCTCGGCAATACGTGAGGTCATTCCCCTTGTATTTTCCTTGCGCCGGATACCCAAAAGCCCATGTATTGGAGTCCAGGCCAACTGTGTCAGTTGTGTACATCTGTTGACTACCCGCCACTGTGTCTAACTGTTGATTTGAAAAACCACCAGTTCCCATCACTGCAAACGCATAGTCATGCTGTGTGGCAGTCACCGTAAACCCTGGCTCGTATGCAAAAACATTTGAGGCAACCAACGACGTTGCTGTCCAACACCCGTAGGCCGTTGACGAACAGAAGAGTCCTGCTGTGTCTAGTGCCGATGCCTTCGCATTCCACGCTGGAACAAAAATCCAGTTCTCGGCAAATCGATGATTCACTTCGTCATAAACACAATGTCCTGCTGTCAACACAATTGATCGTGTCGACACCGCATCGGTAATCACACTTGCAGAACATATGTAATAGGCAGAGCCCATGCTGAACAGCACTTTCCCGGTTGCTCCCACCACAGCGCCACCGCCAGTCCACGATGCACCTGTCACTGTTCGTGAGGGTGTCGGCTTGCCGCGCAAATCAAAACGATGGGTTCGCGAGTTCAATTCATAGTCTCGCGACACTGCTTTCTTCACCCGAGCGTTTGTCCAAAACCGAACCACACGTGCACGTTCGCCACGTATCGACAATCCAGTGGCTTGGGTTGTTGGCGCCAATGTCACCAACACCGCCGCAATGCTCGTCGCAACAATCAACAGCTTGTATCGAAACTTCACCGCTTACCTCCAGCCACTGCTGACGGTAAGAACTCACCTTTATAAAGTCACGCGAAAATGCGACGTTGGAACATATGTGTCATTCGTAAGTACGAATTCTCAACCCCTTCACTTTGCCCATTACGCTTGCACCATGGCACAGGCCCCAAAGAAGAAAACTGGCGCAGCTCCTGCAAAGAAGAAAGAGCGCCTCAGTCAGGCCGAAGCCACTGTGCGCATGTTGACCGCCGCCAGCGAACTTCTTCTTCAATACGCTCCGGGCGATGTCACCGTGATGCGAATTTGTCAGAAGGCGGGCGTACACACCGACTATGTGGTTCGCTACTTCGGATCTCGTGAGGAACTTCTCAGTCAAGCGGTTGAAGCTGCATTCCTTGGAGTGTTCTTGAGCACCAACAACCCTGATGTGCCTCGACTCACCATTGTTCTTGAAGGCAACGTAGATGTCATGGAACTTGCCAAGGCTCGCGTGCGAACGATTGCATATTTGTTGGGCTGCGGTGTTAGCCCCGAGCGGTTTCAGTCAAGTCAGAAAATGCTTCTTGAATCTGTGCTTTCGCAATCAAACAACCCGAAAGTTTCTGACCGAGCCAAGATGAACCTCATTCTCATTGGAACGTTGGTGGTTCAATCCATGAATGCATTCGGCGAGATGAACGATTTGAGCGATCAACAAAAGAACGACATGTTGCAGTACCTCGGCTATCTCAGCCAATCAGGCGAGCAAATTCAGGAAGTCCTCGGCTGGAACAAGCCAGTTGCGAAACCCCGCGCAAAGAAAACCAAATAGGAAACTATTAGTGCGCCCTCTGGGGCTCGAACCCAGGACCTGCGGATTAAAAGTCCGTTGCTCTACCGACTGAGCTAAAGGCGCGGAGGCGGAACGGAATTCGGAGCGAAACTCGCCCAGAACGCCGAATACATCCGTTTTCCATGATAGTTCACCCAA
>CANFIM010000119.1 GCA_947447175.1 Acidimicrobiaceae bacterium
ACGAACCGGGTCAATAGACAACGGCGTGGGCCACCCGCCACGGGCGAACCCTCTACCCATCAGGGAGGAGTTCTCATGGACACACAACTCGACGGCACTCAAACACGAGGCCTTAAGGGAATTTCATACGACTGGCAAGCATTGCTTGTTCCAGCAGAACCTATGTTTAGCGAAGAGCTAAACGAGTTGATCGACGACTCTGTCGTCGCTGAGTCGGCTAATTGATCAAAAATTAACTCGACAACTTCAGCTTTTATCCCCCGCCGCGTCCTTCTACTTGGTTGCGGCGGAGTTGCACAATGCACACTCCCCCTTCTCGTTCGAGACGTGGGCATTTCCCCGGCTTCCATCACCGTTGTTGACTTCGTTGACAATCGCGATCGCATTGCCGACCTCATAGCGCAAGGCGTCAACTGGGAAACCGGTCGCGTCACTCGCGAAAACATCAATGAGTTCTTGTCGGCTCGGGTGTCAGAGGGCGACCTCTTGCTCGACCTTGCATGGAACATTGATGCGCCCACCATCATCGACTGGTGTCGCACACACGGCGTTCGCTATCTCAATACTTCTGTTGAGTTGTGGGACCCATACGACAACCTTGCCGAGATTCATCCGCTCGACCGCACGTTGTATGTACGCCATCAATCATTGCGCAAGCTTGTTGATTCATGGGGTGACAACAACGGCCCCACGGCGGTACTTGAACATGGTGCAAACCCTGGCCTCGTGAGTCACTTTGTCAAGCAAGCTCTGCTTGAGATTACGAACAAAATCATTGATGAAGGTCGCGCAGGCGATCGCATGGCTGCTTTCGAAGATGCTCTTGAGGAAGGTGAGTTCAACAAACTCGCCATGCTCACGGGCACCAAAGTGATTCACATCGCCGAGCGCGACACCCAGATCACGAGCAAGCCAAAGCAAGTCAACGAGTTTGTAAACACATGGAGCGTTGAAGGCTTTTACGAAGAAGGCATTGCACCTGCAGAACTCGGTTGGGGTACGCACGAAAAGCGTTTGCCGCCACGCGCATATCAGCACAATGACGACGGCCCTAATAACCAGATTTGTATTGCGCAACCGGGCATGAACACATTGGTGCGCACATGGGTACCAAGCGGTGAATCACTCGGAATGGTGATCCGTCATGGCGAGGCCTACACCATGTGCAAGCACCTCACCGTGAAAGATACGAACGGCGTCGACATTTATCGACCCACCGTGCACTACGCGTATTGCCCATCAAACGAAGCGATTGCCAGTGTGCATGAGTTGAAGATGCGCGATTGGGAGATGCAGCCACAGCAGCGTCTTCTCAACCTCGACATCATCAGTGGTCAAGACCAACTTGGTGTGTTGCTGCTTGGTCACGACTTCAATGGTTGGTGGACAGGCTCAATGCTCTCAATTGATGAGGCACGTCGCATTCTTCCCGACCAAAGCGCCACCACCATGCAGGTAGCCGCCTCTGTGGTGTCAGCAATTCGCTACATGATCGCAGAACCCAACAAGGGCCTCTGCGTTCCTGACGACTTGCCGCACGACTTCATCTTGGAAGCGGCTCGCCCCTACCTGGGCACGCAATTCTCTGGCCCCACCGATTGGAATCCTTTGCGCACGCGCAAAGACATCTTCGATCAGTGGGCAAACCACGCAGAGCTGCTTGACCCCAGCGACCCATGGCAGTTCGGCAACTTCCTCACGAATTAAGCCCGGCGGGCGTCCGCTCTTTTGGGGGTGGCGCCCAGCCGTTGGCGGGGATAGCCTTTCTCATAATGACTTCTGCATCCACCCTGCTTCTCCTTATGTAACGGCAGCAGCCGCATATCGTTGCTGTCGAAACCTCCTGCCCAAGGCAGGGGGTTTTTTGTTTGTCTGAATTAGTTCGTGCCCACCCCAATATCAATCAAAGGAATATGAAATGCCTCCACAAAACATGACACCGAAGAAAATGGCCTTCGAGAAGTACAAGGCGTTCATTCCACTCGTGCTCGAAGACCGCACCTGGCCGAACACTGTGATTAAGAAGGCACCACTGTGGTGCAGTGTTGACTTGCGCGACGGCAACCAGGCCCTTATCGAACCTATGGACCCTGAGCGCAAGATGCGCATGTTCAAAGAATTGGTGAACATGGGCTTTAAGGAAATTGAAGTGGGCTTCCCCTCGGCTAGCCAGCCCGACTTCGATTTCGTTCGTCAGATCATTGAAGAAGATCTCATTCCCGACGACGTCACCATTCAGGTATTGGTGCAGTGTCGCGCCGAACTCATTGAGCGCACGTACGAGTGCTTGAAGGGCGCGAAGAACGTGATCGTGCACTTCTATAACTCAACGAATCCTTTGCAGCGCGAAGTGGTGTTCGGTTTAGACAAAGAGGGAATCAAGAACATCGCGGTGGAAGCAGCGAAGTTGTGTCGTGAATTCGAACCAATGCTGGCTGGCACCAACGTGCGATACGAATACTCCCCCGAGAGCTTCAGCCTCACCGAGCCAGACTTCGCTATTGAAATCTGTGAAGCCGTGATGGACGTGATTCAGCCCACCAAAGACAATCCGTTGATTCTCAACTTGCCTGCCACTGTTGAGTGCTACACCGCCAACGTGTATGGCGACGTAATCGAGTGGTTCATTCGCACCATCAAGAACCGCGAGACGGTGTTGATTTCATTGCACCCACACAACGACCGTGGCACGGGCACTGCAGCAGCAGAGTTTGGCATCATGGCCGGGGCAGATCGCGTGGAAGGCACGTTGTTTGGCAACGGTGAGCGCACCGGCAACCTTGACCTCATCAACGTTGCCATCAACATGATGATGAATGGTGTTGATCCAGAACTCGATATCACCAACATTGATGCCTTGCGTCGCACCGCCGAATATTGCAATCGCTTACGAGTGCCCGAGCGCCACCCATACGTGGGCGACCTTGTGTACACCTCGTTCTCTGGCAGCCACCAAGACGCCATCAAGAAGGGCTTCGAAGCTTTAGGCGACAAATACGACACGTGGGGTGTTCCCTACTTGCCCATCGACCCGAAGCACGTGGGCCGCAACTACGAAGCAGTAATTCGCGTGAACAGCCAAAGTGGCAAGGGCGGCGTTGCGTATGTGATGAAGGCAGAGCATGGCTACGACTTGCCACGTCGACTTCAGATCGAGTTCTCACGCACCATTCAAAGCATCACCGAAGACACCGGAACTGAAGTGAGCTCGAACGTGATTTGGGATGCCTTCACAGCGGAGTACTTGCCCGAGACACCATCAGTGAAACTCGATAGTCATGAACTGCGTAGCGATTCAACATCGGGTCGCACGTCCATCACTGCACAACTCGCCATCAACGGTGAACGCAAGACAATCAGCGGCGAAGGCAACGGCCCTATCGATGCTTTTGTACATGCAGTGCGTGAAGGCTTGGGAGTGCAGATTGATGTGGTCGACTATGCCGAGCACGCCATGGGCCAAGGCTCAGAAGCTGTTGCTGTGGCTTACGTGGAAACCACCGATGCCGCCGGCAACATTCGCTGGGGCGTGGGCAAAGACCCCAACATCATCTCGGCCTCACTGCGCGCAGTTCTCTCCGCCTTCGAACGCCACTCGGCATAAGCAATGCCCCTGCGGGGAGTAGTTTGGGAGCAGCAATTAG
>CANFIM010000120.1 GCA_947447175.1 Acidimicrobiaceae bacterium
CGTCGTCACAACGAGGCCTGAGTAGAACCTATTCAACTCCGTGTTACTCGGGGCCAAAAATAGGTGATAGATATTCACCTCATGAGTTCTGCACTTGATCCTGAACGTATTTGGCACCCCGACGACCAGCCCACGGCTGAGGCTCGACAAATCCTTAAAGACGAAAATCTCATTGCTGCGAAGTATTGGGGTGGCTTTCAATGGCGCATCGTGTTGACGTTTTTGGTTTTCACCGCCGGATGGGTCACCACTCTTGTGCTTGGCATTAACGGAGCAATTCCGTTGTGGCTCGGACTCATTGTGAACACTGTGTTCGCAGCAACTTTCTACATGCCAATGCACGAAGCGGTGCATCGCAATGTGTGGGGCAAGCAAATGAAGTTCCGCAAAGGTGAAGATATTTTTGGAATTCTCTGCAGCATCCCTCTTCTTCTCTCGTTTGGTGTGCACCGCCCATCGCACATGCGCCATCACGCGTACACCAATGATGCAGATCGTGACCCTGATTATTTCTCACAAGGAAAAATGAAAGAGCTTCCAATGAAGTGGTGGGCGGTCTCGGTCAGTTTTAGTTTGATGCCCCTCTTTGCTTTCGTTCCGCCAGCACGCAAGTTGTTACCAAAGATTGTGTTGAAGAATGCAAGTCGTCAAGGCGTCAACAGAGAAGAAGGCAAACTGCAATTCCGATTCTGGATCATTGTTCACGTTGCTTTGCTTGTGGCATTCCTCAACGGATTCGGATTAGAGGCTCTATTGCTCTGGTACATCCCTGCACGTCTTCAGTTCTGCTGGTTGCTCACTGTGTTCGCATGGTTCCCGCATCATCCGTCTGCTGGTGCAGGTCGCTACATCGATACACGTGTCGCGGTGTTTCCTGGCTCTCGTTTCCTCATTCGTGGCCATGATCATCACGCGCTTCACCACCTCTTCCCCCGTGTGGCGCACTATCGCTTGCGTGCTCTGTGGCAGGAAATGGCTGAAGACCTTGTTTCCAAGGGCGTTCGCGCCGAAGGTGGGGCAGTAGCAGCCACCGGCCCCGTTATTTGGTGAATGTGAACCCCCTGTTAACAGTGTTAATTCACTAACAGTGTTAATGGATTAAAAGCCCAAAACTGTTACCCTCAGCCCATGGCAAACACCCCACGTTCATTGGCAATTTCAGTACGTCGGCTTCTCCCTGTTTTCTCGCTGTTATGCGCAGCAACATTTGTCGGCTTTACATATTCGTCTGCATCTGCCGTTCCTTCTGCCGATGTCACCACCGGCTTAGTGGCCTATTGGAACTTTGACGATGCGAACGCACTTGGACAAAGCACAACAGGCGGCACACCACTAATTGCAAATAATGGTGCGCAATACACCGCGAACGGAAAATTTGGCGGCGGCCTTTTGCTGAATGGCAACTCTCAGATGTTGACCTCTTCAACCGGAACCATCGACAACTTGCCGATCGGTAATAGCCCGTATACACAATCTGTTTGGTTTAAGCCCGCAGCTCTGGGCGGTACTGGTTTCATTGGTTGGGGTAACTATGGCGGTGGAAACCAAACCAACGCTTTGCGCATGTATGGCGGCGGTGGAGGATTCCGTCATTACTGGTGGGGTAACGACCTCGACTCAGGCGTGTCACTTTCTACAGGAACTTGGTACCACGTAGCCAGCACTTTTGATGGAACAACACGAAAGTTGTATCTCAACGGATCATTGTTGGTGAGCGATACTCCCGGCGGTGGACATAATGCAACGGCAACGAACTTTGCCATCGGACGTACGTGTTGCAGTGAGTATTTCAACGGCGTTCTTGACGACATTGCGATTTACAACGTGGCTCTGAGTTCATCAAGCATTGCTGCATTGGCAACTACTTCACCAACGACAACTACAACTACTACGACGACAACAACCACCACCACTACGACAACCACGACCACAACAACTACGACTGTGGCGCCAGCTCTTGAAATTATTGTGAATGCGCCCGTCACAACGGTGGCACCGGCTACAACGCAGCCAGTTGGACAAAGCGCAATACCAACAATTAATTCAACGGCGACATCGAAGACAACAGTGGTTCCTGCGTCCACGCTTCCAACTGGCCCAACAACAACCGAAGTGCCAGTAAAGGACTCGGGACCAACAAAACCGGTAGCACCGTCAATTGCTGTTGTTGCACCGGGCGAAGCTGCCGTCAAAGTTGGCGACAAGTCGGAACCAGTTGTTATTAACCGCGCGGATAATCAACTCACGGTGACAGCCGGACCATTATCTGCGACAGTGGGCAGTCTCACTGCTGACGGTGAAGTTGCAGCCCTTGATGCTGAAGGCAATGTTCAATTGAAAGAAGGCGACACCGTTCGCATCAAATTGGCCGGTTTCAAAGCTGGTTCCACTGTTGAAGCATGGTTGTTCTCAACTCCTCAACTGATGGGCAAGGCAAAAGTGGGTGCCAATGGAATTGTTGTTGGAAACTTCACTGTTCCTAAGAATGTTCCCAAGGGCTCTCACCGCATTGCAATTGTGGCCCAAACGGTTGATGGCAAACCTGCCACTCTCACGGTTGGTGTGAAGGTGGGCGAGTGGAAGAAAGAAAAGTCCCTCACTATTTGGCTCATTATTCTTCCGATCGTGGCAGCAGTGTTTGGCGCCATGTTCTTGCCGGCAGTGATTCGCCGTCGGCGCCACGAAGTGTGAGTGCAATCTATTTCGTTCAAAGTTCTCTGTTGCTCTAAGCGCGTTCTAGATTGAGCACATGACACAGCAACGATTAATCGACAACATGCGCAACGTTCGTTACGGCGAAGTGCTTGCTATTTACTTGCGCGATTCAGGTCTTGAAGCCGAGGTCTACGGCACGCAGATGTTGAACGACTGCCCGCAAGAATTGTGGGAAACACTTGTAGCTGATGACATCGCAAAAGAGATGGAAGCGGTGATGGTGAAACTCAATGGACCACGCCACTGGGTGCTTGATGGTCTCGGTGCAAAAGTCGCACCCACAGAGCCAATTCTTCGCGAATTCAATGGCTTGTTGATGCGCCGCATTGCACTGTTGCCATTAGGTGACGGTTCAGACACAGGCCCTTACAAAATCAAGAATGTGAATCGTGGCGCTGTTTTCTTCTGGGACGCTGGCAAGCGAGTGTACGAACTTGTCGATCCCGATGGTCAGGTGTTTGTTATGCAGGCACGTTGCATTGGTGTCGACCCAAACATGACAGAAGAGTCATTGATGACTTTGGGCGATCGTTTGAATTTGCCCGAAGGCTGGACATACCGCACGCGGATCCTCGATGCAGAACTCATCGCTGATACCAGCGATCATCTTGCGACTGTCACCCAAGACGAATTCGAAAACACTTACACCGTCACCGATTAGTTTCGGGAGGCTTTATGAAGGTTGGATACGTTGTGCTCTATGTGAATGACGAAGTTGCATGTCTGCAGTTTTGGACACAAAAGGTCGACATGATTGAAAAGAAACGAGTCCAGGCGGGCAACCACGCCGTCGTCCAGGTCGGATTCTCGGACCAAGACTTCGGATTCGAGTTGGTTCCGTTGGCACTCATGAATGACAACCCTGATGGTCTCGATCTGGCAACTCCATCGATTGCGTTTCGCGTCGAAGACCTCGCC
>CANFIM010000121.1 GCA_947447175.1 Acidimicrobiaceae bacterium
TGGCGTGAAGCGCATTGCACGCGGTGACGATGCAGCAAAAGATCAAAGCTATGTGGTGCACATGCTGAGCGGCGAAGACCTCGACTACGTGATGTTCCCCGTTGGCAACATGCAAAAGTCGCAAGTGCGTGAATTGGCCGCAGAAGCAGGCCTTCGCACCGCAACAAAGCCCGATAGCCAAGACGTGTGCTTCATTGGCACCACCATTGGTCGTGCCGGGTTCCTTGAGCCTCGTCTCACTTTTAATGAAGCAGAAGTGTTCGACACCGAGGGCACCAAAGTGGGCACTGTTCCTGCAGTTGAGTTAGTCACTCTTGGTCAACGTCGGGGTCTTGGTCTTGGCGGCGGCGATATTCGTTACGCCATTGATGTTGATGTTCCTGGTCGTCGCGTCGTGGTGGGCAGCGAAGAGCAGTTGTACACATCAACGTCCACGGTGAGCCACATGAGTTGGCCACACGCGTCTGATGCTGCACTGGTCACATCTACTGAAGTGTTGGTGCAGGGAAGTGCGCATGGCGAACGATTTGCTGCCAAGGTGCGTGCCCAGGGTGATTCATTCGTTCTTGAATGGGTTCGACCCAATCGACGTATTGCACCAGGTCAAACCGTGGTGTTCTATAACGCCAATGACACCGCAGTTCTTGGTGGCGGAATCGTTACTACGTAATTGCAGCAAGTGCTGCGCCTAGTTGGCGCGGTGCAAATGAAAACCCGGTGACGTGAAGTGCGATTGTGGTGCCCAGGGATTTGGCTGTGATGTGTGACAGCACCACTTTGTCGCTTTCAAGCATCTCTACTGCAATGCGATCGCCCGCAATACCGCCCGTGAAATCTGCGAATTCGCCGGACTGAGAAACGCGTTCCACTCTCTTGATGTTCTTACGCATCACCATGAGAGTTTCACCCAGCACCATGTGATCGTGCACCACTATTCCTGCTGGCACGATGACCAACCATCGTCGTGCCAGTCGATGCAAGCGAAGAGGCACCGTGCGGGCAAGCAATGCGCCCAACAACACAACGGGAACGCCGGCTACGTAATTCTTCGCACACAACAGCATCGAGCCACCAATAAGGCCTCCGCTGAATGCGGCCCACGCAACAATCGCTGGCGCCATTTGCGGCACCGGAGTGCGTAGTGCAAAACGTTTTTCATCGCCGTAGGCACTGCCTTGCACCATTGCATCGACAAAAATGCTGGAGCCCACCACAACGATGAAAACAATGGACGAGAAAACTGCAAGAGGGGAAACTGCCGCCAGTGAACAGATCACTGCAAGCGGAGCAATGGTGCGTATTGCAGTGAGCGAAGCGGGCGATGGCACGAGCAATGCAATTGCGACTGTTGTCCACGCAAGCCATCCCCACACCTGAAGACACAACGAGACGGCCTGTGAATGGTCGCTGAAGGCGTGCCACGGTGCTGTGATGGCAAGAACTACCCAGGCTGCGAGTGCCACGCCACTCAATACGGCACGAGGGGAGAGCGATGTAGCGCGAGCCATCTCAATAGCCTGCCCTGAAACGCCACCAGATGCCGAATTCCCCAGTTCGTATGGCTTGCAGCCGTGCTGCTACCAATGGGTAGGAGATATTGGCCGCTAACGGAAGGGAGGCAGACCATGACAACAGTGACGCAGACTCTGCCTCGCCCGGGCGCAACCTTTGGAGTGGGCAGTTTGCCTCATCGCAGCATGTCGCAAGCTCTCGATTTCGTGTGGAACTCCACCGACATTCCCACCATTCCCTCCTTACCCCGCAGGTCGCCAATGGAAGGCATGATCGCGCAGGCACTTGTAGGTATCGAAGGTGTGTCGGTGGGTCAATACGCCAGCATCAGCGTTGACGTATCAGCAATTGACGTTGATCATTTCATTACCACTGACCTCACCTCCGAGGCATATGGCGCATTCGCTGCGTTCCTGAACACCTTTGACAAGTACAACAACGGCGCCACCAAAGTGAAGTGGCAGTTTGTTGGTCCGGTCACGCTTGGTGTTGCGCTGGTTCGTATCGGCATTGACCCAGCAATTGCTTTCCCGCTTGCATTGCAAGCAGTCAGTTCACACGTGCGTGAGTTGGAAAACGAAGTGGCGCGAGTATGCGGCAACATCACCCAAATCATCGTGCTTGATGAGCCGTCAATGACCGAAGCACTTGAACCCGGATTTCATATTGGTGTTGAAGAAGTGATTGACCTCATCTCTGGGGCACTCTCGGTTGTTGATGAAGGCAACATCAGCGGTGTGCATTGCTGTGGACCTGTTGATTGGGGCGCAGTTCTTGCAACAGGCGCGAACATCATTTCTGTCCCCGTTCCTTCTGCAGCTGATGAAACTCAAATGGCTGACATGTTGGTTGCGTCAAGCCGTATCTCTGACCACCTCTCGCATGGCGGTCGTATTGCATGGGGTGCAATTCGTACCGATGGCCCCATTGCAGTGAGCGGTGAACGTTCATGGAAGGGCCTCATGGAAGCCATGTGCGCATTAGTGCGTGGTGGAGTCGACCCACTTGACCTTCGCCGCATGAGTTATGTGACTCCGGCATGTGGATTAGGTACGCATTCTGAAGCCGTGGCAGATCGCGTGTTCTCCAACGTACGAAGTGTTGCCGCCAAGGTTGCTGAACAAGCCACCGCATCGCGTCTCACACTTGGTTCATAACGAACAATTTCGCTGCACGCCTTGAGTAGTTTGTAAGCAATGGCGCGCACACCCTCACCACAAAAACGTATTGAGCAACTGCGCACGCAAATTCGTGAACACAACGAGTTGTACTACGGCGCAGATAATCCCAGCGTGAGTGATGCTGAGTACGACCAATTAGTGCGCGAACTACGCAATCTTGAGGCCGAGCACCCTGAATTGGCAGACGAGTCATCGCCCATTGAAGCAGTAGGTGCTGCCACTATCACCACGTTTGATCCGGTCACCCACCGTGTGCCTATGACCAGTCTTGATAACGCAATGGATGAATCTGAATTGCGTGCATGGGGTGAGCGTGTTGCCAAGGGACTTGAAGGCGAGAGCGTGCAATTCGTTTGCGAGCTAAAAATCGATGGTCTTGCCATCAGTATTCGTTACGAAAATGGCGTCATGGTGCAAGCTGCTACGCGTGGTGACGGCAAAGTAGGCGAAGACGTCACCGCCAATGTGGCCACTATTCGTTCGTTGCCCGTTGAGGCGAAGAAAGCCCCGGAAGTGCTGGAAGTGCGCGGCGAGATTTATATGTCGATTGCTGCTTTTGAAAAACTCAAGGCCGATCGTGAAGCAGAAAATCTTGAGCGGATCAAAAACGGTCGCGCCACACTCGCTGTTCCTGTCAACCCTCGTAACGCAGGCGCCGGCAGTCTTCGTCAAAAAGACCCCACCATCACCGCGCAACGCGACTTGTCGTTGTGGTCGTATCAACTGGGCGAAGTTGTCGGTGGGCCCGAGTTCACTAGCCACCACCACACTTTGGAATTCCTGAAGAACCTTGGCTTTCCTGTGAACCCAGAAATTCGCATCGTTGACTCCATTGATGCAGTCATGCAGTTCTGCCATTCGTGGCAAGAACGTCGCCACGAACTGCCGTATGAAATTGATGGGGCAGTAGTCAAAGTCGACAGTCTTGAACA
>CANFIM010000122.1 GCA_947447175.1 Acidimicrobiaceae bacterium
ATAAAGAATGGGTGCAGACACCCAGAATGTCATGCGCTTGTTTTCCTGCGGTTCTGCAGATGTGAGCGCTGTTGTTTCATCAATCACCCACTGCGCACCAACGAGACGCATGATGAATGAACTTTCTCGAATCACTGGCGCCATCGCCAAGCCATACACAGCGTTTCTTCCGGCAAGCAGCACTGCCCCACCAAATGCGCTGGCAACACTTCCGCCAGACGCCAACACACTCACTGCTGACATTTGCGAAGCACCGGTGAACACAAAGAGCGACATCACACACGTTTGAGCGATTGATGCACCTGCCGCCACCGACAACACACCGAATGATGTACCGAAGATGACGAATGCAACGCCTACCATGAGCGAGGCAGAAACAATGCGACGCGCGCCTGGCGCACGGAAATAGTGCATTAGCTATCGACCAGTGAAAGTGGCCTTGCCTGGTCCGTTCTCAAGGAAACTCTTCACACCAATTTGACTGTCGTCAGTGCGAAATACTTCTTCAAAACCACGAAGTTCCATAGCGAGACCTGATGCAAGATCAGTTTCGATGCCGGCATCTACTACGTGCTTGATGATGCGAGCAGCCTGTGTTGCGCCCGAAGAAACCGAGGTTGCAAGTTCCATGGCGCGAGTCATGAGCGCTTCTGGCTCTACAACTTCATCAAGCAAACCGATGCGGAAAGCTTCATCGGCCTTTACTTGGCGGCCAGTGAGCATCATTTCCTTTGCACGGCTCGCCCCGACAATGCGAGGCAATCGTTGTGTGCCTCCGCCGCCAGGAATAATGCCCAGGAGAATTTCAGGTTGACCAAACACTGCCTTGGTGGAACCAATGCGATAATCGCAGGCCATTGACAATTCGCATCCGCCACCCAATGCGAAGCCGCTAACAGCCGCAATGGTGAATGAAGGAATTGCAGCGAACGCATTGAGTGCAGTGTGGAATGCAGCACCTATGGTGCGCGCTTCATCTGGTCCGCCAAATTGCGAAATATCAGCGCCAGCAGCAAAAAGTCGCTCGCCTCCGGTGAGCACCACGGCACCTGCGGGCTTTGCCGTGAGCTCTTCGGCCAACGTGTGCAAGCGCGACAACAACTCCGTGGAGAGCGCATTCACTTTGGGCGAATTCAGCGTGACTACAGCAACGCCACTGTCGTGACGCTCGATTAATACAAGTGATTCGTTGCTCATGCGCCGACACCTTTCAACATTTCATCTGCAGCAGACCAGGGGTCAATTGCATGATCAAGAACTTGTGCCTGCAGAGAGTCCCAACGATCTCCAGAGGTAATTTCACGTGCACGTTGTTCAAGACGACGCGCAACAATTTCGCGCAACTCTTCACTCAAACGGAAATCACGACGCTTCTTCAATTCACCAGTGGATTCAATGATGGAGCGATGCTCAAGAATGGCATCCCACATCTCTGGAACACCTTCACCCGTGTTGCCGATTGTGGCAATGATGGGTGGACGCCACGCCTCATGCGGCAAGTCGCTGAGTTCCAGCATTTGCTCAACGTCGCGACGTGTTTCCTCTACGCCTTTACGGTCGGCCTTGTTAATCACAAAGATGTCGGCAATTTCCATAAGGCCCGCTTTGTTGGCCTGCACGCTGTCGCCCCAGCCTGGGTTCAACACAACAACTGTGGTGTCTGCCTTTCCAGCAATTTCCACTTCCACCTGACCAACGCCCACGGTTTCCACAAGAATCCACTCGCGACCTACGGCATCGAGCATGCGGATTGCCTCAGGGGTTGACAACGAGAGACCGCCAAGGTGTCCGCGTGTGGCCATGGAACGAATGAACACGCCGGGGTCAGTGGCATGGTCTTGCATGCGCACACGGTCACCCAAGATGGCGCCACCTGTAAATGGCGACGATGGGTCGATTGCAAGAACTGCAATCTCCATTTCCATTTTGCGCAAGTGCTTAATCAGCGCGCTCGTGAGAGTGCTTTTTCCGGCACCTGGTGCACCAGTAATTCCCACCGTGTATCCATTACCGCTGCGTTGATATGCAAGGCGCCCTACTTCACGCGCAACAGTGTCCCCGCGCTCAAGCAACGACAACACGCGAGCAAGTGCCGCACGGTCTCCGTTGCAGGCGGCGTCAAATAAATCTGCAGGACTGAGATTGCGGCGGCTCATTTAGGCGACCTGCACAACCTCGGTGACTCCATCGATGCGATCTTTCATGATGCGCTCGATGCCAGCTTTCAAAGTTTGGTCTTGGGCTGGGCATGACACACATGCGCCTGTGAGTTCAACGGTGATGACACCGGATTCTTCATCAACGCCACGAAGGATGATGTCGCCTCCGTCGGCCTGCAGAGCGGGACGGATGGCCCCAATGGTCTCTTCCACCTGTTGAAGCATTGACATGGTTACAGCCTACGCTGAGTACGTGTTCGCTCATCAAGGCGGTTGGGACGAAATGCTCTACGCCGCTGCCCCCATTGCTCTGATTTTTGGCTTATTGCGCCTGGCAACCGTTCGCGCCAAGCGAGCCAAAAAAGTCGACGCTACTGCTCCGGCCGAATCCGACTAATAGAAGCGCCAAGACCCGCAAGACGGCCCACAATGTCGTCATATCCGCGATCAATATGGAAGACATCGCTGATTTCAGTGATTCCAGTGGCACAGAGACCTGCAACAACAAGTGCTGCACCAGCGCGGATATCAGGAGCCACTACGGATGCGCCCACCAAATTCTGAACTCCACGCACTGTGGCGTGATGTCCATCAATAGCGATGTCGGCTCCCAGTTTTCGAAGTTCTTCGACGTATCGGAATCGACCGGGATACAAATTCTCCGTCACAATTCCTACGCCGTCAGCAACAGACAACATGGCAACAATCAGCGGCTTGTAATCAGTAGCTACTCCGGGATACGGAAGTGTTGCTACATCAATCGAAGACAACCGCTCGGGTGCAGTAGCTGTGATGCCGTCGGTATCAATAGCGAATGAGATTCCCATGTCCGTAAATCGCGAGAGCATCATGCCCATGTGTTCTGCATTGGCACGAGACACGCGCACCGAACCGCCGCACATTGCAACTGCAGCAATATACGTAGCTGACTGCACACGATCCGTGACAACTTCATGAGTGACTGCCTGCAATGAACGCGGTTCAACACCAGTAATGGTGAGAGTTGATGTACCAATACCGTCGATTCGACAGCCCATACGACGAAGCATGGTGCAAAGGTCAACAATTTCAGGCTCACGAGCAGCATTCTTGATAACTGTGACGCCATCGGCAACAACTGCTGCCATCAGAATATTTTCTGTTGCTCCAACACTAGGAAAGTCAAAATCAACAACGGCACCACTGAGTCGCGCACAACGACCAATGATTCCTTCTGGTGTTACTTCAAAAGTTGCACCCATCGCTTCAAGACCACGTAGATGCATATCAATAGGGCGTCCACCGAAATCATCACCGCCAGGCAGTGCGATGTCAATTTCACCAAAGCGACCCAATAACGGGCCTACCAAGTTCACCGAAGCACGAATACGGTCGGCCAGTTCAAAAGGCGCAACAGGCGTGATGTTGCCGGTGTTCACAATCTCAATGTGTTGCCCTACTTCTCCGTGAGGAGCAGAAGAGAAT
>CANFIM010000123.1 GCA_947447175.1 Acidimicrobiaceae bacterium
ATTGGCGGCGCGGCTTCCATCCGCGACGTCATCTTGTTCCCCACACTTCGTCCGGAGGTTTTCTAATGTCCACCACAGCTTGGGGCGTCGGCATTGCCACGCTTGATGCAAATGGCGCAACACTCGATGTGCGCTTTCGTGCCGTAGGTCTCGGCGACGCCGTGCCCACTGATGCACCATCGGTAGACCCTGCTGTTGACACTGATCGCGATCGCGGTGTGGTGTTGAAGCCTGTGTCGCTTGTTGTTGACACTGCAAGTGGCCCTACAGATTCAGCAGATGCGTACCTGCGACTCAACCTCTTGTCGCAGAGGGTCATGAAGCCGCGCAGCATGAATCTCGATGGCATCTTTGGTCACTTACAGAACGTTGCTTGGACAGACCGCGGACCAGTTGCTGTTGACGCCATCGAATCAGTGACATGGAATCTTGCGCGCAAGGGACAGCATCTCGTGGTGCACGGCGTCGACAAGTTCCCCCGCATGACTGACTATGTGATTCCATCTGGCGTTCGCATTGCCGATGCAAGCCGCGTTCGCCTCGGTGCATACCTGTCATCTGGCACCACAGTGATGCACGAAGGCTTCTGCAATTTCAATGCAGGCACATTGGGCACGTCCATGGTGGAGGGCCGCATCTCACAAGGCGTTCTTGTAGGCGACGGCTCTGACATTGGTGGTGGCGCATCAATCATGGGCACACTTTCTGGCGGCGGTAAAGAACAAGTCACCATTGGCGAGCGCTGCCTGTTGGGCGCAAACGCAGGTATCGGCATCAGTCTTGGCGATGATTGCATTGTGGAAGCTGGCCTCTATGTCACTGGTGGTTCTGTTGTTGTTGATCCATCAGGCAACAACGTGAAGGCAAAACTCCTGTCTGGTCAGAACAACTTGCTGTTCCGTCGCAACTCCCTCACTGGCTCCATCGAAGTGATTGTTCGTTCCGGTTCATGGGGCGGACTCAACGCAGATTTGCATAAGAACTAACAATGATTCCCCAGGACCTGCTCGACCTCATTACGTCGCGTCGTAGCAGTGTTCTCATTGATCGTGAACGTCCCGTTGACGAATCCGTCATCAACCACATGATCACTGCTGCTCAATACGCGCCCAACCATAAGCGCACATGGCCAGCACGGTTTGCAGTTATTAGCGGTGTCTCACAACTTGTTCTGGGAAATGCAATTGCCGATGCAATGGCAAAACGTGGTGACGACAAATTCAAAGTGGACAAAACTCGCACCAAATACACCCGTAGTCCGTACGTGATTGTTGTGGCTAGCGCCAAGGGCGAGTCTGAGAACGAAACAGAAGAGAACAAATACGCCGTTGCTGCCGGCATACAGAACATGCTGCTTCTCGCCCACTCTCACGGCCTTGCCACACTGTGGGGTTCCCCCGCAAAGGGCGCAAACAAAGCAATCACCAAGGTGTGCGGATTTGACGAATCAGACGTGGTGCTCGGAATTATTTATGTCGGCTGGCCGGCCCTCGACGTGGAGCACGTTGAGCGCCCTGCGCCGCGCGTGACCCATCTGCAATAGCTAATTGTTTTAGCGGCCTGGCTGGTAGGTGCCGTATACGTCGCGCAATGCGTCGCTTACTTCACCCAATGTTGCGTGCGCACGAAGTGCTTCCTTCATTGGAATCAACACGTTTGCGGTTCCGCGTGCAGCCTCGCGCACAGCTTCCAAGGTGGCTGCAACCTTTGCCTGGTCGCGGTCTTCCTTGAATTTCTTCAAGCGTGCAAGCTGACCGATTGCAAGGCTTGGGTCAATGGGGAACACATTTGGTTCTGGTTCATCATCAACACCGAACTTGTTGACCCCCACGATGATTCGCTCATCATCGTCAATCGACTTGGTGTACGCGTATGCGCTGTCGCCAATTTCATCCATTTGATATCCGGATTCAATGGCAGCAACTGCGCCACCCATCTCGTCAATCTTTGCGATGTATTCCCATGCCAAACGCTCCACCTCATCGGTGAGCTTCTCAACAAAGTACGAACCAGCAAGTGGGTCGGGCGTGTCAGCGATACCGCTTTCGTAGCCAATGATCTGCTGTGTACGCAGTGCAATGCGTGCTGCTTCCTCAGTAGGAAGACCAAGCGCTTCGTCGAAGCCGTTGGTATGCAAACTCTGTGTTCCGCCTAACACTGCAGCCATTGACTGCACTGCCACGCGCACCACGTTGTTCAGAGGCTGTTGTGCAGTGAGTGTGCTTCCGCCTGTTTGAGTGTGGAAGCGCAACAACTTGCTGCTCTCCTTCTTGGCACCAAAACGCTCGGTCATGATCTTGTGCCACATACGGCGGCTTGCGCGGAACTTAGCCACTTCTTCAAAGAAGTTGTTGTGGCCATTCCAGAAGAACGACAAGCGAGGTGCGAAGTCGTCAACATCAAGACCGGAGTCAACGGCGGCCTGCACATATGCAATTGCATCAGAAAGCGTAAATGCGATTTCCTGCACGGCCGTCGAACCAGCTTCGCGAATGTGATATCCGGAAATAGAAATGGTGTTCCACTTCGGAATGTTCTTTGAGCAGTAATCAAAGATGTCGGTAATGAGTCGCATTGAAGGACGCGGCGGGTACACGTACGTGCCTCGGGCAATGTATTCCTTCAAGATGTCGTTCTGAATGGTGCCGCTGATTTGAGTTGCAGGAACGCCTTGCTCTTCTGCCACCAACTCGTACATGAGCAACAAGATTGCGGCAGTGGAGTTAATGGTCATTGAGGTGCTCACCTTGTCGAGTGGCAAATCTTTCAACAACAAACGCATGTCAGCCAACGAACTGATAGCTACACCCACTTTGCCCACTTCGCCTTCAGCGCGTGGGTGGTCAGAGTCGTACCCCATTTGTGTGGGTAAGTCGAAAGCACATGACAAGCCGGTCTGACCTGCTTGCAAGAGGAACTTGAAACGCTCGTTGGTGGACTCAGCTGAACCGAAGCCGGCGTACTGGCGCATGGTCCACAATTTGCCGCGGTACATCGTGGGGTACACACCACGGGTGTAGGGCGCAGTGCCAGGGGTTCCTAGTTTTTCTGCTGCGTTCCAACCAGCAAGGTCACTCTCGGAATACAAAGGGGCAATTTCGATCCCCGAGTCAGTGCGCTTCACATCTTCAGCCATAGCCATCAATGGTACGAGGCAAGGTTCCCCCCGACACAATGAGGAGCCGCCGTGGGCCCTATGAAATAGCTATTTGGCAGCCACCACACTGATCTCCATCAGCCATTCAGGTCGTGCCAGGGCGGGTACGGTCACCAATGTGCTGGCGGCCCGGTGATCCCCCATGACTTCGTCACGAACCCCCATCACCACAGCTAGTGATTCAGTCAAGACATCGGTGGCCACCACATATGTGGTGATGCTCACAATGTCGGCCACCGCCATGCCGCCTTCTCGCAGGATTTCAATGAGATTGGCCCATACCACTCGGGCCTGACCCTCAATTGTTGGCGGCACGGTGCCGTCGGGCATTGTGGGCACTACTCCTGAGGTGAACACCATGTTCTGCGGATTCGACACCTTGATGCCATGTGCGTACTTGGCCGCAGGTGGCGCCATGTGACCGGGCTGGATTTCACTGATTCCCATATGCCCCATTCTGACCTA
>CANFIM010000124.1 GCA_947447175.1 Acidimicrobiaceae bacterium
ATCAAGGTTTCATACGGGCTGTTGGTGGCGAGGCAATGGCTGGGGCCATGAGTCCTGGCAAAGTCCTGATGGGAGAATCTGCAGCATCAGTTCGTCAAGCCAAGGTGGGCGATGTGTTGACGATTCGCGACCAGAAGTTCGGCCCGCACACAGTGGAAGTTGGCGGCATAGTTGCCGACTCATTTGTTGACTGGGGTGACATTCTCATGTCGCCACAAACGGCAACCATTCTGGGCGAACTGAAGATTGCCAATGTCACCATTGTTGATATTCGATCACCGAAAGAGGTGTTGTCATCGATTGCAAGCAAAGGCATCACGATGGGAACATCATTTCGTGTTGCAAAATCGTGGGAGAACGCAAATCCCGATAAACAATTGGGCACTGGCGTCACCAAGAAATTGATGGGTGAGTTTTCGTTTCGTCCCACTACTGGCGGATCAATTGTTGTGTCGCCACTTTTTCTTTCAAAAAGAATTGTGTGGGGTCACCGGTACAAGGACATTCCACTAGTTAATAATTGTCATCGTGATGTGGTGCCTGCAATTCAAGGTGCGTTAACCGAAATCAAAGAAGCTGGTCTCGCCAAATTCATTGATGTGCAAAATTCAAATAGCTCTGGCGGGTGTTTTGTTGGCCGCTACAACCGACTTGCCAAAATGTTCGGCTCTCCATCTCGTCATGCATGGGGAATGGCACTTGATATCAACACCAACACAAATCAGCAGGGGACAACTCCGCACATGAATTGCGACATTGTCCGCATATTCCGTAAATGGGGGTTTGCCTGGGGCGGGGGTTTTTATCCTGCAGATGGAATGCACTTCGAATACGTGGGGAAACCTCGTGATCAATTGGGATATCACTCGCGATATTGCTCAAACGACGTAGCCATTCCCACAACAACCCTTCCCTCGTTCATAGGTGGGGAGATAGCCTCAAGTTCGTGAATACGAATAAGCGCCTCGTCATCATTGGTGGTGGCCCTGCCGGACATGCGGCAGCCACATCGGCAGCCCGTAAAGGCGTTGAAGTCACGCTGATTGAGCGCGACATTGTGGGCGGTGCAGCGCACCTGCTCGACTGCGTTCCGTCAAAAACCATGATTGCCACCGGTGCTGCTGTGTCATTTACCAATCATCTCTCTGGCATGGGTCTTGAAGATCGCGATGCAGAAGTGGATGTCACAGCGCTCACGTCGCGCATTGAAGACATTAAGAGTCGATTGTCGAACGATGTCACGTCAATGTTGGAGAGCCAGGGCGTTCGCATTATTCGTGGTTTTGCCCGATTGTCCGGACTTCACTCGGTGCATGTTGACGCACACGATGGAACTTCTCACGATTTGGAGGCAGATGACATTCTCATCTGCACTGGAACACGCCCTCGTATTCCGAACTTCGTAGTACCTGATGGGGAGCACATTCTCACTACTCGTGATTGCTATCCACCACGAGTGTTCCCTGAAAGCATCACCGTGATTGGTTCAGGTGTTACGGGTGTGGAATTCGTGCACATGTTTGCGTCATTTGGCGCAAAGGTCACCTTGCTGGTGAGTCGCCAACAAGTACTGCCAGGAAAAGATCCTGAAGTTGCAGCTGTGTTGGAAGAAGACTTCCTGCAGCGTGGTGTCCGTTTGTTTAAAGGTGCTCGTGCTGTAGGAATTGAGCGCACTGCAACTGGCGTGAAAGTTATCTGTGATGACGGTCGCGTTTCAGAAACCACCCATGCAGTGTTCGCCATTGGTTCATTGCCCAATACTGAAGGTTTGGGTCTTGAAGAAGTCGGCGTTGTCACCGACGGTGGATACATTCCCATTAACCGTCATTGTCAAAGCAACATCGAACACATTTATGCAGCTGGCGACGTGAGCGGCAAGTTGCCGTTGTCTTCTGTTGCATCAATGCAAGGTCGCAAGGTTGCTGAACAAGTTGTGGGTGGCCCAAAGGGTCCGCACCGTCATCTCGATTACGACAAAGCTGCGTCAGCAATCTTTACCGAACCAGAAATTGCAGACGTTGGTCTTGCTGAAGCAGAAGCGTTCGCATCGGGTCGAAAGATTCGCGTCACAAAGGTGCCGTTCTCAACTACTGCAAAAGCGCTCATCAATAACGACTCACGCGGTTTCGTAAAAATCATTAGCGACCCAGCAACTGGCGTTGTGTTGGGTGGCTCAATTGTTGGGCGTCACGCAGCAGAACTCATCAGCGTCATCGCACTTGCGGTGACTGCAAACTTGAAAGTCACCGACATCGGTGATGCGCTGCTGGTGCACCCGGCCCTTGCCGAAGCACTGACTGACGCCGCCGAATAAAAAAGCCGGCGAGTTTCCCCGCCGGCTCTTTACGATTTTGAAATCGTGTTGATTATTCGATGACAACCACAACGTCGCCAGCACCAACGGTGTCGCCTGGCTTTACGTTGACTGCCTTCACGGTGCCGCTCTTGTCGGCTTCGATTTGGTTTTCCATCTTCATGGCTTCAAGCACCACAACGCTTTGACCGGCTTCAACAGCTTGTCCCACTTCAACAAGAACCTTCACAATGGTTCCCTGCATTGGTACTTCTACCTTGCCGCTGCCACCGCCAGCACCGCCACCTGAAGCGGATGCGCTGCGTGCTGGCTTCTTTGCCTTGGCTGCTGGAGCTGCGGTACCTGCTGATTCAGGAACCCAAATCTTCACGCCGAAGCGACGACCATTGACTTCAACAGTTGTTTTGCGCTCCACCATGGGCTCGTCGTCGTTGCCACCACCAACGATTGGTGCAACACCAACGTTGGAGAGATCAAGAACTTCTTCCACCCACTTTGTTGAGTGTGTGACTGCCTGGAAATCGGGGTGTTCAAGAATTGCAATATCTGCAGGAATTGTTGTGGCAATGCCTTCAACAACTAGTTCGTTGAGTGCGCGAATGGTACGTGCAATGGCAACATCGCGATCGCGCCCCCACACGATGAGCTTGCCCACGAGGTTGTCGTAGTACTGGCTGATCTCGTCACCGGATTCGTAACCACCGTCGAAGCGAACACCGAAACCATCAGGTGCAACAAGCTTTGTAATGGGGCCAGGTGACGGAAGGAACTTTCCGCCGGCTGGGTTTTCTGCGTTGATACGAATTTCAATGGCGTGTCCGCGACGTGCAGCAAGAACTTCTTCTTGTGTCATCGGCAACTTTTCGCCAGATGCAACGCGAATTTGCCATTCAACAAGATCGATGCCTGTGATGACCTCGGTGACAGGGTGTTCCACCTGAAGGCGAGTGTTCATTTCAAGGAAGAAGAATTCTCCGTCTTGGAAAATGAATTCCACGGTG
The DNA here is from genome assembly GCA_947447175.1 of Acidimicrobiaceae bacterium. Lineage (GTDB taxonomy): Bacteria > Actinomycetota > Acidimicrobiia > Acidimicrobiales > Ilumatobacteraceae > UBA2093. Next base: position 3,316 of record CANFIM010000124.1, read on the forward strand.
CCGGCGTTGTAATAACCAACAGCCTTTGCAGCCTTCACAGCAGCAGCACCCATTGCTTCTTCAACGCCTGCAGGAAGTCCTGGTGCTGGGGCTTCTTCAATGAGTTTTTGGTGGCGGCGCTGTGCCGAGCAGTCACGTGTGGAAACCCACACGACATTGCCGTGCTTGTCGCCCACCAACTGCACTTCAATGTGGCGTGGCCAGGTGAGGTAGCGCTCAACGTAAATTTCGTCGCGACCAAAGAAGTTCTTTGCTTCGCGCTGTGCCGAATCCATGGCCTCTTGCACTTCGGCAG
>CANFIM010000125.1 GCA_947447175.1 Acidimicrobiaceae bacterium
AACGAGTTCAGGTTCAAGAGTTGCAGAGCGTTGTTCATCCCGGCTGGCCACGGCGTACAACTTCGCTCCGCGAGAAGCGTGCACTGCGGGTGCAAGACCTCGACTGGCTACAAAACCTGCACCGAGGAAACCCCAGTTCACCGTCATGAGTTATGACTTCCGAAGGTGTGGCACAACGGGCATGGCATTTTGTACTGCTGATTGTTCAGCTGCTTGCATAATGGCCACCACATTGCGCGATTGCAGAGCATTCACTTCCATTGGTGTTCCGTTGTTGATGAACTCAACGATGGAACGATGAAACTCGTGCGGAGCCAGCGGCTGTAAAGGGGCAATGCGTGAGGTTCCGTCAACGTGGTGCACAGTGAGAATTGCGGGCAGGTCGGCAACGGCGGGTTCGCCAGCTGGGTCCCACTCGCCAATGATTGCGCCTTCAGTGCCCAACACGTAGAACTTTGGCTTACGGGCTGCTGCAAGATCGGAATGAACAAACGTTGCTTGCTTGCCAGTAGTGAATGTGACAGTGACATGTGCATGGTCTGCATTTGTTGCATGAGTCCACACGCGCTTGTGGTTTTGTCCACTCACATGTGCCACGTCGTCGGGAATGATGTTCAGAATTTGATCAAGGAAATGGCTGCCCCAGTCGAAGATTGCACCGCCCGATACTTCTGCGTTTGAGTGCCAGTAATCGCACGGACGTGAATAGCCACCAACAAAACTGTCGTAGTGATACACATCGCCAATTTCACCAGAGCGAATGATGGTACGCATGGTGACAAAATCATCGTCGAATCGACGGTTCTGGTACACCACAAGCATGAGTTTCTTGTTGGCGGCAAGCTCCATTAGTTCGTCGCACTGATCAGCAGTGAGTGCCATGGGCTTCTCAAGCACCACGTGAATGCCGCGCGATAGTGATTCTTTTGCCCATTGATAATGGCTATTCGGGGGAGTGGAAATCACCACTAGATCGAGAAGACCCGAATCGAGCATTGCTGTGGCGTCACTAAATGGTGTTGCCTGAGGCGCAAGCTCTAGGGCTGCTGCCACGCGTTCTGGGTTCGTGTCACATACGGCCGAGAGAGCAAGACCATTTGTGTTTTGGACAGCGAGGTTGTGCTCGTGTCCGATAGCGCCATACGCAAGGAGACCGACGCGGATAGTGCTGTTATTCATTGGTAACGAGATTATCTCGGGTGCCTACAGAACCTCTCGCCTTGACTGTGACGATGTTCAACAAAGGTGTCGTACCATTGCTGAGATGAGTAATTGGAGTGTTAATCATGCCCTTGCACGGTGCGCTGAAATAGATGGCGCCGACTCCACCATCGCTCTCCGCAGCGTTCTTGCTCTCGACACAGATGCCGTGGCACGTACTGCTGCTGTTGAAGAGAATGATGGTCTACTGCGTGGCATTCCTGTGTTGGTGAAAGACAACATTGAAGCATTGGGCCTGCCGTGCACTGCTGGCTCATTTGCACTGCATGGTGTTCCTGTGCGTGCTGATTCCACTGTTGCGGCGCGCTTGCGTCGTGCAGGTGCCGTGATTATCGGCGCTGCCAATTTGTCGGAGTGGGCAAACATTCGCAGCACAGGTTCGAGTAGTGGATGGTCCGCAGTTGGTGGACTTGTGGGGAATCCGTGGGCACTTAATCACAGCGCTGGCGGTTCATCGTCAGGAAGTGGTGCAGCAGTTGCAGCAGGAATAGTTCCTATGGCGGTGGGTACTGAAACCGATGGATCCATCACATGCCCCGCAGCGCTCAACGGCGTGGTGGGAATTAAGCCCACTGTTGGTTCTATCCCTACAGACGGCATAGTTCCGGTGAGCGGCAGCCAAGATACTCCAGGCCCATTGGCCCGAACTGTTGATGAAGCAGAGCGAATGCTGGCTGTGTTAACTGATGATGTTGCGTTGTTGTCACGAAGCCAATCGGTTGATGTTTCGTCACTTTCTGTTGGAGTTGTTGATGCGTGGCGCACTGGGCATGCAGAAACAGATGCACTGTTTGATGAGGCATTACAACATGTGAGAAAGATTGCAGACGGCGTGTCGGCATCACACATGATTGCAACATCAGATGAAGTTCATAATGATGAGTTCACGGTGCTGGTGCACGAGTTGCGTTCAGACCTTGACAACTATCTCGCCGGGCGTGCCGTGAGTGGGGCGCCTTCATCAGTTCAAGAAGTCATCGAATTCAATCGCGCGAATGCAGACAAAGAGTTGCAGCACTTTGGTCAAGAGATCTTTGAAATGGCTGCACAGTCAAATGGTCGAACCGCACAAGAGTATGTAGCGGCTCGAAAGCGAAATCTTGAATGGGTGCAACAGCATCTTGATGGTGCACTCGCTGCACATCATGTTCTCATTGCGCCGGCGTACATGCCCGCGTGGAAGACAGACTTTGCATCAGGTCATCCACCGGCTGGTGGGGCAGTCACAACGCCAGCGGCAATTGCGGGCCTGCCCATTGTCACCATTCCTATGGGGCTTGTTGCAGGGTTGCCAGTTGCATTGTCACTTGTTGCTGCAAAGAATTCTGAGGCGATGTTGATTGCGCTTGCAAAATCATTGGAGAACTCGCTGGGCCTTGTTCGTGACACAGACTGGCGCCCTCGCTTTGCACGATCCGCGCCTTTATGAGCGTGGCGGTATTTGTGGCCCAAGAGGTTGGCCGCACGCTCACTGATGGTGGTGGCTGGTTGCCAACGGTCACGATTGATGTGTCTGAGTCTCCTGCGGTGGCAGATCTTGCACGAGTGCATGCTGTTGAGGGAATAGGCGACGTGAGCACTTCCGCTATTCGCGACGATGACACTGTGGTCATTGGTGTGCAGTTGACAAAACCGGTACAAGCAATATTTGCTGTTGTCTTTAGTTATGCACTGCACCAAGAATTTCTGAATGAAGTTGCAGAGAAGGGCTCTCTAATTTTTGCAACAACAGACACAGAAGTGGCACAACAAGAAAGCCCCATCTGGCTGAGTGTTGATATTGATGGAGACGCCTTACGTCAAGCCATCAATACTGCTGTTGCTGAATGACGCAGCGTGTTCTGCGCATCTGTCTACGCCGAGACGCGCTCCATCTTCATGGTGAAAGCGGTGTGGTACTGCCACAGTAGATACTCGCCATCTCGTTGACGTCGAACTTCAATTCCATCGAGGTCCTTAGGTCGAAGCACTAAGACTCCGTCTTCGTATGATGCGGCAACAATCAGCGGCGTTGTGAGATCCATTTCAAAAACATCGTGACAACCGTTTTCGAATGTGCCGTCTACGACAAGGAAATCATGGATGACGTGTCCAGCTGTAATGGTGGCTCGTCGGCCAGCTTGTTCAATGCGCTCCACGTGATTCCATAAAGGAACATTCTGTGGTGCTGGCTGACCATTCATCAGAACTTCGATGGGGCGCCATGTGCCACGCAGGTCTGGTGCATCGGGGCTCAACGGTTCGCTGCACTCAGAGAGAAATGGGCCAGGCATTTCGCCATGCCAACCACCGGCTGGTGTGTTTACGCGGGGAATATCAGATGCAAGCGTCATGGCTCAACATTAGAAC
>CANFIM010000126.1 GCA_947447175.1 Acidimicrobiaceae bacterium
AACATACGGGAGGTGATTTCAATTGCTTCCGCAAAACGATCGACACGATCTTTTGCGTTAAACAACTCGATACCAAATGCGTTGTGCTCGTTGATTTGCCAACCAGCACCCATGCCTAGAACGAACCGTCCGTTACTGATGCGGTCAATGGTTGCAGCGCGATTCGCAATAAGTGCCGGGTGATTCATAGTGGTAGGAGTAACAAGCGAGCCCAAACGCATGCGCGATGTTGTGGCGGCGAGCGCCGACAACACACTAAAACATTCGTGCATGTCACCACCGATGGGTTCACCATCTGGAGTGTTCGGCATGTAGTGGTCGGCATACCAAAAGCCGTACCAGCCTTGCTTTTCCACTGCTGCAGCGAGGTCTCGTACCTCGGTCCAAGAACGTTCGCTGTTTGCCCAGATGGAGAACTTCATGCGTTGCTACCGATCAGGCTGGGCCAGAGAACATACCGCGGTATGTGGATGGCTTTGGTGGCGTTGATTCACCTTCGTAACGGGTTGTCTCTGCGCGAGCAACTACGCCCCAGTGCACTTCGTCCGGACCGTCAGCCAAACGCAATGTGCGCTGGCTTGCGTACATACGTGCAAGTGGTGTCCACTGAGACACGCCTGTTGCACCGTGCATCTGGATTGCATCGTCGATGATTTGGCATACGCGAATGGGCACCATTGCCTTAATCGCACTGACCCACACACGAGCTTCGGCATTACCCAAGGTGTCCATGGCTTTTGCTGCACGCAACACCATGAGGCGGCATGCTTCAATTTCAATACGTGCCTTTGCAATCACTTCAGGGTTCTTACCCAAGCGAGCAATAGGACGACCGAATGCTTCACGAGTAAGACCGCGACGCACCATCAATTCGAGCGCACGCTCTGCTGCACCAATGGAGCGCATGCAGTGGTGAATACGACCAGGTCCGAGACGAACCTGAGAGATCTCAAAGCCGCGGCCTTCGCCGAGAAGAATGTTTTCTTTTGGTACGCGAACATTGTTGAAGCGCAAGTGCATGTGACCATGAGGTGCGTCGTCTTCGCCGAACACTTCCATAGGGCCGACAATCTCAACACCAGGCGTATCCATAGGAACGAGAATTTGTGAGTGCTTGCGGCTTGGTGGGCCATCAGGACTGGTGAGCAACATCACAATCATGATCTTGCAACGTGGATCTCCTGCGCCCGAGATGTAGTACTTCTCGCCGTTTATGACCCATTCGTCACCATCGAGTTCTGCGAGACATGCAATGTTCTTGGCGTCAGATGAAGCGACGTCTGGTTCTGTCATTGCATAGGCCGAACGAATTTGGCCTTTCAACAATGGCTCAAGCCACTTCTCTTTTTGTTCTGGTGTGCCAACGCGCTCCAGCACTTCCATGTTGCCGGTGTCAGGTGCTGCACAGTTCATGCTCTCTGATGCAAGTGGGCTCTTGCCCAACTCAACAGCAATGTATGCATAGTCAAGGTTTGACAAGCCTTCGCCCGTTGCTGCATCGGGAAGGAAGAAGTTCCACAAGCCGCGCTCGCGTGCCTTTGACTTCAAGCCTTCAAGAATTTCAAGTTGACCCGGTGCATATGACCAGCGATCTGCACGGCCTTCGCCCAATGCATAGAACTCTTCGGTAGCTGGCTCTACTTCTTCGGCAATGAACTTCTTTACTGCGTTATACAGAGGCTGAACCTTCTGTGACATCGCGAGATTCAGACCTTCGTCGGTCTCCACACCTGAATGCATTCCTGGCTTTGGCATGTTGCCCCCTTGTTCGTAGCAATGAGGCCACATGACCCCGGCTGTTCTCACCTTAGTTCTCGGGGTCTCCAACCCACTGTGGCGGAACGGCTTAATGGTCATAACACGGGGCTGACTAGTGTCAAATGACGGAAATTATTCGCGGAGGCGCCATGTCGAATTCCCAAAGTTCAAAGCCAGCAACGGTTCACACCAAGAACCGAAACGCCTCAGTCAGCGTTCCCCAGGACGCAGGAGACTTCGAGCGTGTGAAGCGGGGCTTTATTGCCGCCCACGACACAGGAGTTCTTCTCGACCCCACTGGCAGAACCGTCACCAACGTCAATAATTACAACTTTCTCGCACTGGGTAATCCTGCACCCGACACGGTGAACCCCAGCTTGTGGCGCCATGCTCAACTGAACCATCACCATGGCTTGTTTGAAGTGATGGAAGGCGTGTGGCAGGTACGTGGATACGACATCTCCAACATCACATTCATTCAAGGCACCAAGGGTTGGGTAGTTATCGACCCACTCACCACCGAGCAAACAGCGCGATCAAGTTACGAACTCATCACGCAGCATCTCGGTCATCGTCCGGTGACTGCCGTGATTTACACCCACTCACATACCGACCACTTCGGTGGCGTTCTCGGAGTCACAACACAAGAACAAGTAGACGCTGGCGAGTGCATTGTTATCGCGCCCGAGCATTTCCTCACTGAGGTGGTGGGTGAAAACGTGATTGCTGGTCCTGCAATGGGTCGACGTGCGTTGTACCAATTCGGTCCACTGCTTCATGCTGGCGCTGACGGCCACATTGACTGCGGACTCGGCAACTCGGTGCCCATTGGCGCCCCTGGGTTGATAGCCCCAACACACGACATCACAAGCACCGGCGAAGAGATGGTTGTCGATGGTGTGCGCGTTGTATTCCAACTCACGCCAGAAACCGAAGCTCCCGCAGAGATGAACTTCTTCTTCCCTGATCTCAAGGCATTGTGCATGGCCGAAAACTGCAATCACACCATGCACAACCTCATTCCTATTCGCGGAGCGCTTGTTCGTAACGCACTGAACTGGTCGAAGTACATCAACGAAGCAATGACATTGTTTGGCGCCGACACAGAAGTCATGTTCACATCACATAACTGGCCACGTTGGGGCGCTGAAGATGTGAAGGGATTCCTCACGAACCAGCGCGACTTATATAAGTGGATGCATGACCAAACCATGCGTCTTGCAAACCACGGCTTTGTTGCAACCGAAATTGCAGAAGCCCTCAAGATGCCAGAAGAATTCCTAGTCAACGAACACACCCGCGGTTATTACGGCGATCTCATTCACAACTCAAAAGCTGTGTATCAGCGCTACCTCAGTTGGTACGACGCCAACCCAGCCAACCTGCACAAGCACCCACCAGTAGCTGCCGGTCAGCGGTATGTAGAACTTGCAGGTGGTGCAGATGCGTTGTTGGCAAGCGCTCAAAAGGCGTTTGATGCCGGCGATTACCGATGGGCAAGCGAATTGCTGAACCACTTAATTTTTGCTGATCCCACTCATCAAGCCGCACGTGATTTGCAAGCAGACAGCTTTGAACAGATGGGTTATCAGTCAGAGTCATCTACATTCCGTAACTCATATCTCAATGGCGCGCGTGAACTTCGATTCGGTGCACCAACCCTTGCCGGAGGTGGTGTGCGAGGCAGAGGTCTGTTGCGCGCCATGACAATCGAACAACTCTTCGACACAATCGCCGTGCGAATGAAGCAGGAAGACATTGGTGGGCTCACCACCACGGT
>CANFIM010000127.1 GCA_947447175.1 Acidimicrobiaceae bacterium
ACTGACGACATGGTGTTGCGGGTTTAGATTTGGGAGGTGCGCACTCTTGTGGTCAATGGAACCGTTATCAACGCCGATGGGCGGGTAGAGGCCGACATTGCCATTGACGGCGAGCGCATTATTTCCATCGTGCCCCGTTCTGCGGGCGGAATAGTGGCTGCGAGCGATGATCGCGTTGTGGATGCCACGGGTTGTTACGTGGTGCCGGGCGGGGTGGATGCCCACGTGCACATGCAACTCGACACGGGCACCATGAGTTCTTCCGACACGTTTGAATCGGGCACCATTGCGGCTGCTCATGGCGGCACCACCACCATTATCGACTTCGCTGAACAACGCGCAGGCGGCAACGTGCTGCAGTCATTTGAAAGTCGCTTGAAAGAAGCCGAAGGCCAATGCGTGATCGACTGGGGTCTTCATCAAGTTCTTGGTGGTGTTGATGCGCAGGCACTGATTGACACTCGCTCGCTCATTGAACGCGAAGGCGTGGGCAGCATCAAGTTGTTTATGGCATACCCCGGCCGTTTGTATTCCGACGATGGTCAGTTGTTGCGTGCATTGCAGATGTGCGCCGACACTGGAATGATGGCCATGGTGCATGCCGAAAATGGTTTGGCTATCGACGTGCTGATTGAGCAAGCAATTGCTGCCGGACACACGGCGCCCGAGTTTCACTCGCGCACACGCCCGCCTGAATTGGAGGCGGAAGCAGTACACCGTGCATCAGTACTTTCGCGCGTCGCTGGTAATGCTCCGTTGTACATCGTGCACCTCTCAAGTTCACACGCGTTGCGCGAAGTGGTGGAAGCGCGTTCGCGCGGTACCAATGTGTTTGCAGAAACGTGTCCGCAGTATTTGCATTTGTCACTCGAGGATCACTTGGGCAAAGGGTGGCCAGAGGGTGCTGCATACATTTGTTCAACACCATTACGCACCAAGCACGAACACCATCATGCAGACCTGTGGGAAGGCTTGCGCGTTGATCAGCTTGCGGTGGTGAGCACCGATCATTGCCCGTTCTGTCTGCGTGAACAAAAACTTGCCAATGGTGAAGCCTTCAACGTGGTGCCGAACGGCATTGGTGGCGTTGAACACCGCATGGATTTGGTGTTCCAAGGTGTTGTAGCCGGACACATTTCAGCGGAGCGTTGGGTAGAAGTGTGCGCCACGGCTCCTGCGCGTTTGTTTGGTTTGCCACAAAAGGGAGCTATTGCAGAAGGCCTTGATGCTGATGTGGTGGTGTACGACCCGAATGCGCAGTCGGTGATTAGCGCATCAACACATCATATGAATCTTGATCACTCTGCTTTTGAAGGCATGCACATCACAGGTGGTGTGCGCACGGTGCTGTCGCGCGGAGACGTGATTGTGGACAAGGGAGAATTCCTTGGCAAGCCCGGACGTGGGCGTTACTTGCGTCGCGACGTGTCGCAACACATTCGCTAATTAGTCGAACAACTCTTGCAAATTGTCGAGAGTTTTCTCAATTGACTTTGCATTCTTTGTTTCAGCCTTTGACAACTTCAACACCAATTGTGACTTCGCTGTGGTGGGGTCGAACTGCTCGGTGACTTGAGTGCCACCTTCAACTGGCTCAAGGATGTAGCGCCAAATGTGACCGCCAATATGACGCCATCCAATTTGTTTGTTCTCTTCGAACTCAACAACGGTGTTCACGATGCGATACGGAACGCCCATCTTCATATCCATGCCGAAAGTTGCGCCGAGAGAGAGGCGTGCAGGAGCGTTGAGTCGCGCATTTTGAATGGTGCCTGAACCGTCAATCTCGCCATGACGACGTGGGTCTGCCAACAATTCAAAAATGACTCCAGGAGGAGCCTTCACGAAAGCGGTGCGAGTGATAACGGTTTTGCTCATGCAGACAGTCTGACCTGTTCGGCGACTGCTTCCGCACAACGGCGACCAGAAAACATGGCGCCTTGAATGGAGCCTGTGTCGCGGTGGTCTCCACACACAAACAGCCCGTTCCCCAATGACACTGACTTCTTCGGGTTGAACGGCGGATCTTGGCCTGGCTGACCATGGGGAATGCGGTACGTGCGTAGGTGGCGCCATGTATCAACATCTGCGCCCCACCAGCTGCGCAATTGACGGCGCGCGGCCGCTTCCAGATCGCCTTCGGCCAGACCAGGTAGTGCTGCGGCAATGAGGTGTTGACCACTTGGTGCGTAGTGCGAGGAAATGTTCGACATAACAGCCACGTTGAAGACGGGGCCTTGTCCGTGGCCATCAAGCACGATGTATTTGCCGTCAATCGGCGCGTGAGGGGCTGCGAAATACACGCACCCTGCAGCGCGTGATGCCACCTCGGGAAGATTGAGGAAGCGAGATGCAACCGGACCTTCGGTGGCCACGATGATGTTCTTCGCAGAAATGTTGTGACCATTTGTCAACGTGACAACGCCTGAAGCAATTGAAGCGACTGGGGAATTGAGATGAACCTCTGTTGTGCGCAATGACGCAGCAAGCTGTTGTGTGATTTGACCCATGCCGAGTGCCGGCACTGCCGAATCTCCGGCGGCCAGCGTGCGGAAGATGACATCGAACATGCGTCGAGATGATGTGAGAGTGGGGTCGAGTTGAATGCCGCCCACGAGTGATCGGAAAAAACGATCGATGATCTTGGAGGAAAATCCCATGCCGCGAAGTGCCGATGCAGTGGGAATGTCTTGGCCCTTCAATAACTCGCGCGGATCGGTTGACTTGAGCTTTGCGCTCATTAATGCAATGCGAGCTTTGTCTCCGATGGTGCCGATGGGAGCAAACGAAGTGCTGAACAAGGTTTTCGGACGACGGAACGGATCGCCCACCACGGTGCCCTTTCCTTCGCGCCACACCACTGCGCCTGGTTCAAATATTTTGAGGTCGAGTGCGGGAATGTTGAGGTGGCGATGAATTTCGGGATACGCGGTGAGCAGTACTTGAAAGCCGCGGTCGAGAGTGAACCCGTCAACGTTGTCGCTGCGCACGCGACCACCAACACCATCGGAGGCTTCCAGCAAGACGGCATTGATGTTGTGTTGCTCGAGCACGCGAGCAGCCGTAAGGCCGGCTAGACCGCCGCCGACAATGACAACATCAGATGAAGAGGGAAGAGGTTGAGTAGTCACTTCTTCAATAATGCGCGCAATGCAACATCAAGCGTGGGATGTTCAAACGAAAATCCATCGGCAAGTAGTGCATCGGGTGTGACGAATTGACCGGTGTACAACAGTGCGTCTGCCAGTTCGCTGCCAAGAAGTGCCTTGGGGCCAAATGAAGGAATCGGCAACAACGCCGGACGATTCACAACTGACGCCAATGTTTTCGTGAACGTTGCATTGGTGACTGGTGTTGGTGCAGTGAGATTCACGGGTCCCGAAAGAGGTGATGTGAGCAGGTGGATGATTGCGTTGACTTCATCGTTGATGGAGATCCAGCTTTGCCACTGCTTGCCGTTGCCGAATTTTCCGCCTGCGCCCAACTTGAACAATGGCAACTGCTTCTTCAGTGCGCCACCCTTTGTGGAAAGAACAA
>CANFIM010000128.1 GCA_947447175.1 Acidimicrobiaceae bacterium
GGTGTAACGGTTGGTTCTTTCGAAACACAACGACCAAGTTCGGTGCCGGGCGGTTCGCGCAACAAACGCTGAATGTGCACGACACCCAAGTAGGTGCCCGTAGGTGCTTTGAACGGTGGCTGCACCACGTACACCTGTGAGGCAATAGAGACAAGCCAGTCGGGGTCGCGCACCTGTGCAAGAGCCTCCGCCACTGTTGCATTTGCACCCATGATGATGATGTCGGGGGTCATCAATGCACCAGCAGTGCCCGGTGCATAAGACAACAGCGAACGCACCACGTCGGCATCTTCGTCGTCCATGGCTTCCAACACTTCGGTTCGCTTTTGTGCGGGCATTTCTGCAAGAAGGTCGGCAAGGTCGTCGAATTCCATCTCTTCCAACACGTCAATCAAACGATCAAGGTCGAGGTTTGCAATCAGAGCAAGCTGTTCGTTTTCGGGCAACTCTTCCAACAAGTCGGCAAGACGATCGTCGTCCATTTCCTTTGCCAACAACTGACGCTGTGACAACGGAAGTGATCGCACCACACCAGCCACGTCGGAAGGGTGAAGGTCACGAAGACGTGCAGCTTCAGCAGCCATTTCAGTTGTTGCGGCAAACAAGCCGCTCACTTCGTTCCACTCAACCAAGCGATAGGTGGAACGGCGACCAAGAATTCCGCGGCGGGTGAGTCGCACTTTTGCAACTTCCCATCCGTTTTCGCGCGCGCCGATGGTGGGGCGCAATGCAACGTCGGAGACCACTTCGCCAAGAACGCGCTTGTCGATGATGTCGGCAGACAGCAGGTGCTCGCCATCGCGGGGCTTGAATGGGTTGAGGTCTACGTCCCAACTGCGCAGGCGTGCGCCTTCGGTATCGAGAGATCCGACGCGGTTGGCATTAACGAAAATACGGCGACGCTGGCTGGTAGCCACGAAACCCGTGACACGGGGCGCGACTCCGCTGCGGCCAGGAACCACGACAATGTCGTCGATTCGGCCGATTGCAGCCCCGCCGGCATCGAGAAGCGGCAGGCGCATGATTCGGAATGCATAGATGAGGTCGCCTGCCATAGGTAAAGGGTACCCCCGTGCCCCCTACCGAATGGGCTGACTTATCAATCCCGAGAGGGACTGAGGGCGTTCGCCGATATTCTGTGCTCTGCCTTTCGGGGAGAAATTCTCGGGGACGTAGCTCAATTGGTAGAGCGCCTGCTTTGCAAGCAGGAGGTCGTGGGTTCGATTCCCATCGTCTCCACCACTGTGAACTCGTCGGCCGTTCTCCTCATTTCGTGCCCTGACAAGTCGGGCATTGTCGCCGCTGTCGCCACTTGGGTTGCCTCCGTTGGCGGAAACATCGTGCATGCCGAGCAGCACACCGACACCGAAGACTCCATGTTCTTCCAGCGTGTCGAATTCACCCATGCCGGAACCACCCCCTTGGCCACTCTCACTGCCGGATTCGCAGCCCTCGCTGCCAACTGGGATATGCAGTTCACCCTCAATGAGTTGCCACGCAAGCCCCGCACCGCAATCTTGTGCTCGAAGCAATTGCATTGCGCAGCAGACCTGTTGTCGCGCAACACGTACGGCGATCTCGGACTCGATGTTGTGGGCCTTGTTTCCAATCACGCTGATGCCCAACCTCTTGCCTTGGCACACGGCGTGAACTTCATGCACGTACCGGTGCAAGATGGCCCTACCGCCCGCACAGACCAAGAAGAAACGCTCGCAGCATTGCTCGACAGCATGAATGTTGACCTTGTCGTGCTTGCTCGGTACATGTTGGTGTTGCCGCCAGCATTGGTGGCGCCGTGGTCGGGACGCATGATCAACATTCACCATTCGTTCTTGCCCGCGTTCATCGGCGCAAATCCATATCGCCAGGCGCATGATCGAGGCGTCAAAGTGATTGGCGCAACTGCGCATTACGTGAGCGATGTTCTGGATGAAGGCCCCATCATTGCGCAAGACGTTGCACGAGTAACTCACCGCGATGATGTTGCCGAACTCACACGTCAAGGTCGAGACCTTGAAACCGTGGTGCTTGCTCGTGCCGTGCGTGCCCACGTTGAGCATCGAGTGCTCACGTTCGGCAATCGCACCGTTGTCTTTGGCTGATCGTTTGCATGCCGAGTGGGGCCATCGCCCTATCCTTCATACGTGCACAGAATTGTCATTGTCGGAGCATCGTTGGCCGGAGTGCGAGCAGCGGAAACACTTCGCTCGATCGGATTCACAGGCACCATCACCATGGTGGGCGATGAACCACACATGCCATACGACAGGCCGCCATTGTCGAAGAATTTTCTGGCTGGCGAGTGGGAAGCAGACCGTGTTGCATTGCGTAAGCCAGAAGCATTGGAAGAGCTCAACCTCACGTGGAAATTGGGTAGCGCTGCAACTTCGTTGAATCTCGAAGAGAACTCGCTCACATTGGCAAGCGGTGAAACACTCACGTATCACGGCCTCATCATCGCAACGGGCGGCGTGGTGCGACGTTTGCCCCATCAGCCCACCATTGCGGGTGTTCACGTGCTGCGCACATTGGACGATGCAGAAAACCTGCGCAATGAAATCGTGGAAGGTGCACGAGTTGTAGTGATTGGCGCCGGCTTTATTGGTTTGGAAGCAGCCGCAACGGCATCGAAGCGTGGTGCACATGTCACTGTGCTTGAAGGCTTGGAAGCACCCCTCATTCGTGCACTCGGTGCAGAGATGGGTGCAGCAATTGGCGCGGTGCACACACGCAATGGCGTTGATGTGCGATGCGGTGTGCAGGTGCAATCAATCAATGGCACCGATCGGGTCATCAGCATCACATTGGGAAACGGCGAAGAAGTGCCTGCCGACGTAGTGATTGTGGGCATTGGTGTTACACCGGCAACGCAGTGGTGTGAGGGTAGTGGTCTCACCATTCGCGATGGCATTGTGTGCGATGAAAATCTGTGCGCCGGCCCCGCACATGTATTCGTTGCAGGCGACGTATTGCGTTGGCCGAACTCCTTGTTCACCGACGTTGAGACCGACATGCGTGTTGAGCATTGGACCAACGCTGCAGAGCAAGGCGCAATAGCTGCAAAGAACCTCTTTGCATCAATGTATGAAACCGAATTAGAGCCGTACGCAGCCGTGCCATTTTTCTGGAGCGATCAATTTGATGCGCGTATTCAGTGCCTGGGTCGTCCGTCGGCGAACGCACAGGTTGACATTGTTGATGGCAAGATCGACGACGGAAAGTTCTGTGCGATCTACACCGTGAACAATCGACTCACTGCTGTTCTTGGCGTGAGCAAACCAAAACTGGTGATGCCCAGCCGCGCATTGTTGTCGAAGCACACCACCCGTGAAGAAGCGCTTGCGCATTTCGAACGAGTGCTTGCTGCCCAAGCTGCCGCTGCAGCACAACAACCGAAGTAAGTTCTCAGGCATGACAATGCCCGACCCCGAACGCTATGAAGTGTGGCGTTCATTCCTCACGGCGCATGCCGCACTCAGCAAGATGCTGTCGCATGCGTTGGAAGA
>CANFIM010000129.1 GCA_947447175.1 Acidimicrobiaceae bacterium
AACGTGAGTACATCAACATGCTTCCAAATGTTGCGAAGATCTAACCAACATGCAGCCTGTACTGCATCGGTGTGAAGAATTGCATTTTCTGCACGACCGCGAACGGCGTGCGAGATGCGTTCGATGTCATTGATAGCGCCGGTCTCATTATTAACGGCCATCACCGATACAACAGACACATTTTCTGTGTCGGCAAGAACCTGCCGTAACACGTCGGGGTCAAGTGGACCATCTGCGGTGACAGGTACAACAATCCCATTCACATGCTCAACGCAATGCAATACAGCGTGATGCTCGGTAGCAGAACACACGGCAACACCACCATGGCGACGAATGGCGCCCAGCACCGCAGAGTTCGCCCCTTCAGTGCCTCCACTGGTGAACACAATTTCGCCCGGCTTGCAGCCAATGACTGATGCAACAAGATCGCGTGCTTCATCAATTGCCTTGCGAGCTTCACGTGCGAAACGATGCGACCCTGAAGGGTTTGCATACATATCGTCGCCGAATGGCGCCATTGCGTCTCGAGCCTCAGGGCGCAACGGCGACGTGGCGGCATGGTCGAGATACACGTATTCGTGTGATGAAGTGCTCGAGCCAGGCATGTTTCTCAGGCTACCGATGCCTTCTATATCTCTTTGCGCGATTGACTAAGACCGTGGATTTCAGCGCTACAAACGCTTTCGGTATTGAGGGGTACTCCGCTGCCACCTATGGCGATTCCTTTGCCGATGTCTACGACGACTGGTACGCCGACCTTGATGATGCCGACTTCGTGCGCAGCATCGTGCGTGAACTGCCCGCTTCACCCGTGCGTGTATTGGAACTAGGAGTAGGCACGGGCCGTCTCGTACAACAGTTCCTTGATCTTCGCGCGGGCATTTCAGACATCGTTGTGGGCGTTGACTCATCACAAGCCATGCTCGACGTAGCAGCCCAGCGCCACTTCCCCTCCCGTGTCTCACTTAGCGTTGCCGACTTCTCTCACTCGCTCCCCCATGGCACCTTCGATGTGGTGTTCGTGGGTTACAACACCTTGTTCAACCTGCCCAATGAAGAGGCGATGCGTACATGCATGGCTCTTGTTGCCGAGCGAATGAGCGATACCGGATTCTTTTATTTCGACGTGGTACACCCGTTTGGCGATGACACCACCGACCACACACGTGTGCGTCATATGACAACGGAAGAAGTGGTGTTGTCCGTGAGCAGCCACAACAGCGCAGCACAGCGAATCACTGGTCAATTCATTCAATTCACCCATGGCGGTTCCGTACGACTGCGCCCCTATTCAGTGCGGTATTTCTCTCCCGAGCAATTGGATGCCATGGCGCTTGATGCTGGCTTACACCTTGTAAGCCGAACTTCTGATGGCAATGGGACAACGTTCACTGACGATTCACCACGACACATCTCGAAGTACACAAAAATCTCAGATTCTCCATCTATCCTGAAAGCACAGTGAGTCAACTTCGCCTCAATCTCCTCACCGGCCGATGGGTAACGGTGGTTCCCTCCCGGGCTAATCGCGCCAGCGACTTTGCGCCGCGTACCCAGCAAGTGGAAAGTGACCCCGAGCGGTCATGCCCGTTGTGTCCCGGCGCTGATCGTGAAGAAGCACCACTCTTTGAAAGCGTTGATGCAAACGGCAATTGGAAGATGCGTGTCATCCCCAACCGTTACCCCGCATTCGAAGGCGACGAATCACTGGCTGTTCGAAACCTTGGCCCCGTGCACGTGATGGCAGAGGCCAGTGGCACGCATGAAGTGTTTGTGTTTCAGCCAGAGCACACACAACGCCTTGACATGTTCTCTGATGAAGTGATTGCTGAACTGATGGCAACACTGAAGAGCCGTTTTGTTGCTCATGCCAACACACCGAACATTCGCTACACACAAGCAATTGTGAACCATGGTCGTGAAGCGGGTGCATCACTTGCTCACCCACATGGTCAGCTTCTTGGTTTGCCATTCGTGCCAGGCGAAATTCTTGAAGAAGAACGAGCATTCGAACGCTTCAAGGGCGGCTGCATTGTGTGCACCACTGTTGAAGCAGAAGCAAACACCGAGCGGTTCGTTCTCGATAACGAACACGCCACTGTGATTTGTCCGTTCTGGAGCTCAAGCCCTTACGAAATGCTGATTATGCCGAAATCGCACCAGCAGCACTTGGGTGATTCGTCCGATGCAGAACTCACCGGAGTGGGCATTGCCATTCGTGATGCACTTGCACATTTGGTGAAGACCCTCGGCGATATCGCTTTCAACTTGGTGTTCCACACAGCACCGTCACACCACACCGGCATCTACCACTGGCACGTGCACCTGTATCCCAAGCTCACCACCACGGCCGGCTTTGAACGCGGCACTGGCGTGATGATCAACATTGTGGCTCCTGAGCACGCAGCCACCGAGCTGCGCACCGCCAACAAGTAATTCGTTTATACGAACAGGCGAATAATGGCAGTGGTGCCTACGCCGCCAAGAATCACCAGCCAGAACGGTGCTTTGCGCCATGTGGCCAACACAGCAACTGCCAAACCTGCAGCGCGTGCATCGACACCAATGTGATGGCCTGTAGTGAACGTGTCTTTGGTGATGAGACCTGCAAGCAATGCAGCAGGAATGAGAAACAGACAGCGTTGCAATGCAAGCGGCATCTCGCGTTGGCCAATAATCACTGTGCCGAACAGTTTGATGAAATACGCGGCTGCACCAAGTGCCAGAACAAAACCCCAACTCATGGCGCACCATCTGTCTGTACATGAGTTGGTGCATCGGCACTTGGCTTCAATCCGAACAACATGCCAAGCGATGCAACAAGAATTGGTAATCCGATAGGCATAAACGGCGCAAGCACCACTGTGGTGATGCCACCAAATAGTGCAGCCTTGCGCCCCGTTTTTGTAGCAAGGTGCGGAGCCAACATTGCTGTGAACATCACAGGGAACGCCACATCAAGCCCGAAATCGCTGGGGTTGATATTCGACCCCACCAATGCGCCAATCAAAGTGCCGATATTCCAACTTGCATAAAGAATGGGTGCAGACACCCAGAATGTCATGCGCTTGTTTTCCTGCGGTTCTGCAGATGTGAGCGCTGTTGTTTCATCAATCACCCACTGCGCACCAACGAGACGCGTGATGAAAGAACTTTCGCGAATCACTGGCGCCATAGCCAAGCCATACACAGCGTTTCTTCCGGCAAGCAGCACTGCCCCACCGAATGCGCTGGCAACACTTCCGCCAGACGCCAACACACTCACTGCTGACATTTGCGAAGCACCCGTGAACACAAAGAGCGACATCACGCATGTTTGAGCGATTGATGCACCTGCCGCCACCGACAACACACCAAACGATGTACCGAAGATGACGAATGCAACGCCCACCATGAGCGAGGCAGAAACAATGCGACGCGCGCCTGGCGCACGGAAATAGTGCATTAGCTATCGACCAGTGAAAGTGGCCTTGCCTGGTCCGTTCTCAAGGAAACTC
>CANFIM010000130.1 GCA_947447175.1 Acidimicrobiaceae bacterium
AACATTTCAATCAGCCTCTGGCGGGGATGCTCGTTGGCGCTGAGAATTGGGAATGAAAGACGTTCCCTCATCTCTGCCGTGGCCGCATTGAGGGCCTTGTTGCTGGTGAAAAGTGCGAGTGTGCGTCCGCCAGCTGCAGTGATGAGAGCCTCTAACTCGTCGTGCACAAAATCTGTGAAGTTGGGCGAATTTCGATCGGGGAATTTCGGATTGCAGTACAACCGAGAATTTCGCTGATAATCAAACGGGCTGTCAACAGTGAGAACCTCGGTGCCTTCAAGCGGAAGCCCTACACGATCGGGCATTGAGGTGGGAACTGTTGCGCTGGTGAGAATTGCTGTGTGCGATTCCCATACGTTCTTCTTCAGAACGTCTCCAACGTGCAAGGGGCTTATTTTCAATTTCGGCCGTTCGGCTGCACCATCAACGAACGCTACGAATCCTTCGTTCACGCCAAGTGCTGCATCGATTGACTCTGCCAAGCGCGTCGCTTGAGTTTGCGCACGGAGACTCTTTTGCTTGAGCGCATCGTTCAGCTTTTCTTCAATTGCCTTGAGAGAACCAATGAGGGATGTGATTTCGATACGTGCGAGACCCAACTCTTCTGTGAGAGCTTTCGGAAGTGGAGTAGACAACCGTGTGTCCACCATAGGTCCGAGAGCACTCGAAAAACGCAGCCCAGTTTCTTCAAGTTTGTTGGTGACCGTGGGGTCAGCCAGAACGGCGCGAATTGCTGAACCAAGTGCAGAAAAACGGGCACCACTAATTTCCACACCCACTGTTTGACTCAATGTGGATTCAAGTTGATGTGCTTCATCAAAAATGACAACTTCGTGCTCGGGAAGAATGTTTCCGCCGCTAGCTACATGAAGCCCGTAGAGATGAATATTTGTGACAACAACATCTGCCGACTGCGCCGCTTCGCGCGCAATTTCTGCAAAGCATGTAGAACCAGATGGACACTTGTTGCGTCCAGGGCAATCGTCTACGCCGACTGAGACGGCAAGGCGTGCTTTTTCACTGGGCAGAACTGAAAGCTCTTCGAAGTCGCCGGAGTCGGTTGTTTGGCTCCAGGCGACGATGTCTGAAATTTCCTTCTTCACAGAATCACGCATCTGCTCGAACTCGATTTGATCTTCTTTGGATTCAAGTTCAGTAATGCGTTGGCGACAGACGTAATTACTGCGACCTTTTACTACGGCCCATGTGAAGTTGACATCGAGGTTTTCTTGCAGCAGGGGCAAGTCATTGCGTGCCAGCTGATCTTGTAGCGCCTTAGTAGCCGTAGCAACCACTGTTTTCTTGCCGTTAAGAATTGCAGGAATCAAATATCCGAGAGATTTTCCGGTGCCTGTTCCGGCTTGCACGATGATGGAACGACCAGATGCAAGTGACTCGGCAATGGCGTGAGACATTTCCATTTGGCCTTGACGTTCTTCGGCTCCGTCAAAGCTGGAAGTGACTTGCTGAAGAGCGGTGAGGGCGGCTTTGCCGGCGAGAGAGGAAGCCATTACGCGGCTCGATGGGTGAGCACTGCGACTGCTTCATTGAGTTCTTGCGCATTGAAGTCGGGCCAGGTTCGTTCAGTGAAATAGACAGCGCAACCTTTGATTTGCCACAACATAAAATTTGAGATGCGAGTTTCACCCGACGTGCGCACCAGAACATCTACTGCTGGAAGAGTGGGGTCGTACAGGTTGCGTTCAATTGATTCGGGGCTTACTACACCTTCTTTCATGGCACGCTGTGCTGCGCGAATGAGTTCTGCGCGAGAGCCGTAATCAAAAGCCACTGTGACCGCCATTCCTGTGTTGTGGGCAGTATCGGCAATTGCCTTTGTGATGGCCTTTTGTACATACACCGGCGTACGAGCGCCCTTGTCTGTAAATGGGCGGCCGATCCAGCGGGTGCGCGCATTGTTGCTGTTCATTTCTTCTGTGCGCGAAAAGAGTTTGCGATGGAGCGACAAGATGTGACGAACTTCGGTGCGTGGGCGAACCCAGTTTTCCGTAGAAAAGCCGAACACAGTGAGCCAGCCAATGTTCTTGAGGTGGGCGGCAGAACGCACCACTTCGGCTAAGGCTTCTTCTCCGGCTGTGTGACCATCGGTGCGGGGAAGACCCCTTCGACGAGCCCACCGACCATTGCCATCCATAATGCAAGCAATGTGCAGGGGGCGGGGATTGGCAGGCGTCATGGTGCGACCACCCTAGTAATTCGCTGTGGCAGAGATGATGCAACCCATTGCGTCGTGCGAACATGGGAGAATAGAGCGTGCCTTCGTCCGTGGAATCCGTAGAGCCTGGTCTCGACCATGTGGTGCTCTCAGGAGGCACGCCGCATGAATGGCTAGACATGACTGTTGAGCAGTGGTCCAGCCGTCTTCATGATTTAGCGCGCGGTGCTGAGGCAGAAAATGCCAATTGGATCACTCTTTTGCCTCATCACGGGGCCAATTTCACGGAACACCAGCGAGCCCAGTTTGAATCAATCTTGCTCTCTGTTGGGAATGTGGAGCCAGTAGCAAATAGCGCAACCCATCGTTTGATGTGGACTCATCCGAAAGGCGCTCGCGTCATCATTGACCCCTCTCCGGATGGTCATATGCGTTTCGCAAACACTGTTGAGGCTCTCAGGTTGTCCGGTGTCAACAGTGATGACGTCACTGAAGAAATGCTTTCGCATGCGCTCTTGCATCCTGCGGACAATGAAGCGGACTTGGTTCTCATCCTTGGGTCACCAGAGCGAATTCCTGACTCAATGGTGTGGGAACTGGCATACAGCGAATTGGTGTTCATTGACATTGCCTGGAGTGAACTCAATGCGAGTCATCTCGAATTGGCCATCGATGATTTCAATCGCCGACACCGACGCTTCGGTGGGCTTGATTCGTGAGCATTTATCGCACCAATGCTGTGGTGCTGGGCTCACATAAATTTGGCGAAGCCGACAAAGTTGTGGTGTTGCTCACCGAAGACCTTGGCAAAGTGCGCGCAGTTGCAAAAGGAATTCGAAAGACCAAGTCGTCTATAGGTGCGCGGCTCGAGCCGATGAGTCTGGTGGATATTTCCTTGCGAACTGGCAGAGAACTCGACACTGTTGATCAAGTGAAACTGATTGCTCCATATTCCAATATTCGCAATGACTTCAACCGATTACGTCAAGGGCTCGCAATGGTTGAGTCAATTAACAAGGTCACACCTGATCGTGACCCAGTTCCACATCTTTTCTCCCTACTGTCTCGGGCGCTCACTGCACTGAATGACAACACTTCTCCGTTGATGCTCGCTGGTTTTTTCTGGCGGCTGTTGGCTATCGAGGGTCATAGCCCGCAATTGGATGTCTGCGTTTCATGCGGTGGGGAAGATGGCCTCACGAATTTTGATGTGCTGGAAGGCGGGGTGCATTGCTCTTCTTGTGGAACGGGAATCTCTGTCACGCCTGCCGCATTAGTCATCATTCGTCAGATTTTGGGTGGAAAAATGCATGAGGCA
>CANFIM010000131.1 GCA_947447175.1 Acidimicrobiaceae bacterium
CGGCTGTGATGCCTGCGAGAGTATCGCGACGAATCATGCGACCATTCACATCGTGTCGCATGGGCACATCAACATGATGAGGCACCGCAAGAACGTATGCACCAGCCGCTAATGCAGATGCAACACCGGTGGGTGAATCTTCAATCGCCGCACATTTGGTGATATCAACGCCCAAACGCTCGGCAGCCAATAGATACGGGTCGGGGTGAGGCTTGCCGCGCTCCACATCGTCGCCCACCACAGACACATCAAAAGCACCGTTCGGCAACGCATCAACAACTTCGTTTGCAAAGCGACGCCATGACATGGTGACGAGCGCAGTAGGAATGCCAGCAGTGCGAACATCGGCTAACAATTCACGCGCACCGGGGCGCCATGGCACTTCTCGCTTGAGTTCCGTGACCACACTGTCAAGCAGCAACTCAACAATCTCGTGTGGGGTGAGTCGCACTCCCCCGTGCTCAATCATGTAACGACCAGAGTCAAGAAGGTCGAACCCAACAACTGATTTCGCAAGTTCGTCGCTCCAGAAGTCGCCGTGCTCTGCCACCACGGCATATTCAGCAGCAAACCAATAGGGCTCTGTATCAACGATGGTGCCATCCATATCCCACAACACGGCTTGCAACTGATTCGACTCGTGTTTTGACACCTCATTGACGATACTTCTCGCCATACTGGAAAGCCGTGAGCAGCATCGTTGTATCTGATTTGGCCTATTCGCCACCTGGCGCCGACCAGTTGTTCTTCGATGTCAGCTTCGGTGTGAGCCCAGGTGAACATGCAGCCATCGTTGGCCCCAATGGCGTGGGCAAGAGCACCATCTTGAAGATTCTCACGGGTCAATACGAAGCTGATGATGGCGACTTCAACATTGGTGGCACCTTTCTGCAAATGACCCAAGATGTCGGCATGTCATCACCCGATGATGCTTTGCGCGACATGCTCATCGAAGTGGCTCCTGCAGCATTGCGCATCGCTGGCAAAACTTTGTTCGCAGCCGAGAAGGCAATGATGTCGGGCGAAGACGACGGCATGAAATATGCCGAAGCACTCGGCGACTGGGGCGACCTTGGTGGGTACGAATTAGAAGCACAGTGGGCCGCAGCTGCACAACGCAGTGTGAAAACACCCGTTACCGATTTCGCCTCACGCTTAGTACGCGAACTCTCTGGTGGCGAGCGCAAACGGCTTGTGCTTGATTTGCTGTTGAACTCAGGGGCCGATGTTCTCTTCCTCGACGAGCCAGACAACTATCTCGACATTCCCACACGCACATGGCTCGAGGACTCCATCAAGGCGTGTAAGTCCACCATTCTCATGGTGAGTCACGACCGCACTCTGCTGGAGCGCGTTGCCACAAAAATCATTGCGGTGGAAGGTTCAGGCTGCTGGGTACACGGTGGTTCGTACACCACTTTCCCTGAAGCGCGTCAGAAGCGTCAAGAACTCATGGGTGACGATCTCAAGCGTTGGAACGACGAAGAACGTCGTTTATTCCACCACATGAAGATCATGAAGCAGCGTGCGGCACAAAACTTCAAGAACGCCACAAAAGCCAATGGCGCCGAAACTCGGTGGGAAAAGTTCGTGAAGGCGGGCCCTCCTCCGCCACCCGTTGCCGACCAACAGATTTACGTTCGCTTCACCGGAGCCGATTCCGCTCGTCGTGTGGTGAAGTTCGAGAGTGTCGCCGTTGATGACCTGTTCAAGCCATTCTCCGATGAAGTGCACTTCGGCGAACGTGTAGGGCTCATTGGCCCGAACGGCACAGGCAAGACACACCTGCTCAATGCACTCAATGGCATTGCAAACAACCAAGTCGGCACCATTACTTTTGGTCCGCGCACGTCAGTCGGCATGTTCAATCAAATCAATGACCGCCCCGAATACACCGGCCGTGAATGCATTGACATTGTGCGCGATCGTCTCACCGACGAACAGAAGTCAATGGCCGCACTTGCTCGCTACGGGTTGCGCAATAACGCGCGTCAAGAATTCCAGACACTGTCCGGTGGTCAAAAAGCTCGACTTGAAATTCTTGGTCTCGAATTAGCAGGCCACAATGTGTTGTTGCTCGACGAACCCACCGACAACC
This sequence comes from Acidimicrobiaceae bacterium, assembly GCA_947447175.1. Taxonomy (GTDB): domain Bacteria; phylum Actinomycetota; class Acidimicrobiia; order Acidimicrobiales; family Ilumatobacteraceae; genus UBA2093. The sequence goes on from CANFIM010000131.1 coordinate 2,099, forward strand.
TCGATATCGAATCGTCAGAAGCCCTTGAACAAGCTCTTGAGGGCTTTGAAGGCACAGTAATTGCTGTGAGCCACGACCGTACATTCCTTCAACGCTTCAGCCGCTTCGTCATGATCACCGATGATGGCGATGTGTATGAAATTCCTGATTACGACTTGGCACTTGAAGGTTTGTCATCGCCCCACACACTGGCAACACTTCGCCTCGCGAAGCCACTCACTGGCGAGTAACTATTTCGCCACGAGATACAGCACAGGCAACACAGTGCTGATAATTGCAGCAAGCGCCACAAATGTTTGCGACACTCGACCACTCACGTGCTCGCCCAATACATCTGGTCGACGCGCAAGCAAGAAAATCATCACAATCAATGGCGGTGCTGCCAAGCCATTCAGCATGGCCGACCAATACAGTGCTCGCACTGGGTTCAACCCTGAGAAGTTCATTAAAAGCCCAATAAACATTGAGCCGATGATCACAAAATAAAACGCCTTCGCTTGCGACATTTTCAGGCTCAAACCCTCACGCCAATTGAACGTTTCCGCAAGTGCATACGACGTAGACCCCGCCAGCACGGGCACAGCCAAGAGACCCACGCCCATAATTCCTACCGCGAACAAAAGTTTGGCCATGGAACCAGCCAACGGCTCCAGCGCTTGTGCGGCTTGCTCAGCACTTCCAATTTGTGTGATGCCGTTCTTATGAAGCGTTGCCGCAGCGGCCACCATGATGGCGAACATCACGAATACGCCCGATGCCATGCCGGCAAACACATCACCACGCATTGCCTGCAAGTGTGTAGACCCTTCTGCAAACTTTCCAGGGTGATCAGTGCGCTCTTCGACTTCTTCGGCTGTTTGCCAAAAGAAGAGATACGGCGAAATGGTGGTACCGAACAAGGCGATCATGGCGGCGAGTTCGGTGCGAGTGAACCGAAAATGTGGCACCAACAATCCGTTCAGTACATCAAGCCATCTCACCTTGATGATGAACAACATGGCCACATATGACAGCAACGACACGCACAACCAGCGCAACACCTTCGCGTATTGGTGATACGGAATGAGAACTTCTAGTGCCGTCATTCCTATGGCGTAGATGACAACGAGTAATGACTGTGGAATGGGAACCAACAATCGTGTTGCAGCCGCCATCGAACCCAAGTCAGCACCAATATTGAAAGAATTTGCACCCACCACCAATACAAGCGCCATGTACAGCACCCACTTGGGAAAATATGTTTTGATAAGGCGCGCGAGACCCTTCCCGGAAAAAAGTCCTAACCGCGCCGTGGCCTC
>CANFIM010000132.1 GCA_947447175.1 Acidimicrobiaceae bacterium
GCACGAAACCGCACCTTGGAACCAGTATTCATACGGTGTTTCAAACCGCGGCGCTTCAGTTCGTATCCCTTGGCAGGTTGCTCGCGACCAAAAGGGCTACGCAGAAGACCGTCGTCCAAACGCAAACGTCGACCCATACACGGTCACACGCCTCATCCTCGAGACCGTTTGCGGCTAATCGCACACTGCGAAAACAACTCGAACGGGGGGCCTTCGGGCCCCTCGTTTTGTTTCTCCCCTTGTAATTCGTTCAACAAGTAGCCCAATTGCCTGACCGCAGGCAGACTGAAGAGATGAGTGAGATGCTCGACCAACATCGCGAATATGTACTCCGCACCGTCGAAGAACGTGGAGTGCGCCTTGTGCGCCTCTGGTTCACCGACGTGCTTGGCACGCTGAAGAGCTTTGCCATCACCCCCGCCGAGCTGGAGAACGCCCTCAATGACGGCATGACCTTCGATGGTTCCTCCATCGACGGATACTCACGTATTCAGGAATCTGATGTTCTCGCCATTCCTGATCCGAACACATTCGAACTTCTTCCTTGGGTCGACAACAAGAACACCGAAGCTCGTGTGATCTGCGACGTGCGCAGCCTCGATGGTTCAGCCTTCGAAGGCGACCCTCGCCAAGTACTCAAGCGCAACCTCGATGCCGCACGTGCTGCAGGTTTTGAATTCCTTATTGCACCCGACATGGAGTACTTCTACTTCGAGCCACCAGTGCGCGGACAAGTACCTGTGCCTCTCGATGAAGGCGGCTTCTTCGATCTCACCACCACCGACGTTGCATCGTCACTCCGTGGTGAAACCATTCGCACACTTGAAGCCATGGGCATTCCGGTGGAGTACTCCTTCCACGAAGATGCACCATCGCAACAAGAAATTGACTTGCGCCATACTGACGCACTCACCATGGCTGACTCTGTCATGACCTTCCGCATGATTGTGAAAGAAATTGCGGCAATGAAAAACGTGCACGCCACGTTTATGCCAAAGCCGCTTGAAGGTGTGCAGGGTTCAGGTATGCACCTGCACCTCTCATTGTTCAAGGGCGATGAAAATGCTTTCTACGACGAGAAAGATCCCAACAATCTTTCGCCCATTGCAAAGTCATTCATGGCGGGCTTGTTGCGTCACGCAGCGGAGATCACCGCAGTCACAAACCAAACAGTGAACTCATACAAGCGTCTCGTGCCTGGTTTCGAAGCACCAATTCACGTGAGTTGGGCCCGCAACAACCGCAGCGGCCTCATTCGCGTTCCCATTCCGAAGCGTGGCAACCCCAGTGCAACACGCATCGAATATCGCTCGCCAGACCCCGCGTGCAACCCGTACCTTGCGTTCTCAGTCATCTTGGCCGCTGGTCTCAAGGGCGTGCGCGAGGGCTACCAGTTGGCACCAGAAGCCGACGCCAACTTGTTCGAGATGGACGATGCATCTCTCGAGAAGTTGGGTATCACTCAACTTCCACAGTCACTCAACGATGCGTTGAAGGTGATGGAAGGCTCCGAACTCGTGCGTGAAGCACTCGGTGAGCACATCTTTGAATGGTTCCTACGTAACAAGCGCCACGAATGGCGCGAATACAAGACTCAAGTCACTCCATACGAGCTCACTCGCTACCTCAAGTCGCTGTAATTCGTTATGCCCACTTCCGACACCATCGTTGTATTCCCCGGTACACCTTCACCTGATTTAGCGCGCACGCTTGATTTGGGTGGGTACCGCTGGAAGGCCGTGTCTGGTGCAGACGAGGCAAGCAAAGTAGAACCACAAGCCGGTTGGATGGGCGCCATTGTTGCGTGCGATGAAGATGCAGAAGCTGCATGGGCGTTCGTACGCACCATTCGCAAGCGCGACAACGCAGTGTCATCAGTAATGGTGATGATCTCTGGTGCTCAATTGTCAGATCTTGAATTACGCGACGACTTGTTCGATGATTTCTGCCTCACCCCCTTCCACCCACGCGAATTGGAAGCTCGCCTGCGTCATATGTTCTCTGCAACAGAAGGTGGCGCACGCCCCGAACTGGTGGAGCACAGCGGCTTGGTGTTGAACCTTGAGACATATCAAGCATCGTTCAATGGCCACGCACTTGACCTCACGTTCATGGAATATGAGTTGCTGAAGTTCCTCGCACAGAACCCCGGCAAGGTGTTCTCACGCGAAATGCTTCTCTCGCGCGTGTGGGGTTACGAGTATTACGGCGGTGCACGCACCGTTGACGTTCACGTGCGTCGTTTGCGCGCGAAGTTGGGCGAAGAACACGCCAACCTGATTCAAACAGTGCGCAGTGTTGGCTATCGCTTTGGCCAGGGCCGCTGGAGCAACTAACTCTTAGAGTCAATTCTCTAAAAGAACTCACTGCTATTTATACAAATAGCAACCCCTTAAAACTTGACAAAGTCGGGGGGGGGGAGAATACCCATCTCGTATTTATTTATGTGATGGAGAGAAAATGTCTCAAAATATGTCAGCAAGCGGCAAGATGCGAAGTGAACAAATCATTGTTTCAGCTCCGCTGAGTTATGCCGGGAGCGCCCAAAGAATTTGGAAATTAACTGATCAGGAGACCGATGCACTTCGGTACGGGATGATGGTCCTTTCAGTCTTGATTCTCATTCCACTTGCTTGGATGGTTGTTACATTTTGGTACTGCACATTTGGATTGTTGCTCGTTCCCTACCGAATGCTCCGTCGCGGAAACCGCAAGGACAAGGTTCGCGCCATGCAGCACCGTGAACAACTTGAAGCTTTAACTGCTATGCAGCAACAGCAGACATTGCAGACGGCTCAAATGATTCAGCAAAATCAAAAGAATCAATAAATCGATTTTGACTTCATAATGATCGAGCCGGTGTCCTGTCGCTGGCTCGTTCTTTATTTTCTGGACATCTTCTTTGCATCAGCTCCATATTCGGCGCCAGCGATTCCAGTTTCTGTGAACACGTTGCGTGGCCAGAAATCTTTCGAATCCTGCACAGCCACTAATTCGAAAAAGTGAAGTTCCAGTTGAGTTGAACGTTTCATGATTGCATCTACAAGCGACTGCGCAATCCCTTTCCTGTGGTGTTGGGAATCAACTGCAACATCGTGGATGTACATCACGTTTGCATTACCCGTCAATGAAATATCGATGGAGTGCAGCATCACGAGTTCGCCACTTACCCACGGAAACGCGATGGCGTAGGCACACACAACATCATCTTTCAGCGCGACGAACGACGACTCGTTCGCCAACATCAGTTTTGCGATCAATCCTTCCGCTGGCTCGTTGAAGTACTCGCCATACGCCAGAGCTTTAAGACGCAGAATGTCATCAAGATCGGCAAGCGTGGCCATGCGAATGTGCATGAAGCATCAACCGGCGTGCACAAAAGC
>CANFIM010000133.1 GCA_947447175.1 Acidimicrobiaceae bacterium
CAGGGCGCAATTGATCCACCAACGTTTACGTTATTTGTGAACCGTGATCTGCCACAGCCGTATGTGCGTTATCTCGAACGTTCCATTCGCGAAGCATTTGATTTTGGTTCAACACCGTTGAAGTTGCGCATTCGTCGTAAGGGCGACTAGTCATGCCATGGTGTGAGCCGTGCGCAAAATATTTTGCTCCGTCAACTTTGACTACTGAGGGTAAGTGTCCGCAGTGCGGTGAAGAGATTGAGGTGGCCTCAATTAACGGAACAGTTACTGCAGACACGCTTGATCTTAAAAAACTCGCCGGAGTAGATGGCGAAAAGCTGCCGTGGCACTTCAAACTGCTTGTTGGCTTGTTGTGTCTCTATCTCGGATGGAGAATCGTTCAGCTTTTTGTCTAGGTGTTCTGCCTACCCTCAGCGGTAGAGTTGACACTCATTACGGGCTGTAGCGCAGCTTGGTTAGCGCGCTTGTCTGGGGGACAAGAGGTCGTGGGTTCAAATCCCGCCAGCCCGACCATTGACCCACTTCAGTGTGTATTGCTGGAAGTATGGTTCTTCATGACGAGAGGTGTCTTATGAAGATTGAAGGATCAGTTGCATTCGTAACGGGGGCTAACCGCGGTTTGGGCGCTGAATATGTGCGCCAATTGCAGGCTCGAGGTGCATCAAAGATTTATGCCGCCGCTCGTAATCCAGAGTCCGTCAAGACTGAGGGCGTGGTTCCCATCGCATTGGATGTCACTAACGCCGACCAGATTGCAAAGGCAATTGCGGAGTGTGGTGATGTCAATCTGCTCATTAACAATGCGGGAGTTGTGATTGGTTCGGGCATTATGAAGGAAAATTCTCTGGAGAATGCGAAAGCTGAATTTGAGACAAATGTATGGGGTCCCTTTAATTTGTCGAAGGGTTTTGCTCCGGCGCTCGCAGCGAACGGTGGCGGAGTAATTGTCAATGTGCTTTCTGCGGTGTCGTGGATGACCATGAAAGAAGTGGCCACCTATGCCATGTCAAAGTCTGCGGCGTGGTCAATGACAAATAGTCTTCGTCTTGAGCTTGCACGCCAAGGCACTTTGGTGGTTGCTGTGCATCCTGCGTTTATCGATACCGACATGGCTGCAGGTGTTGACATGCCAAAGACATCACCTCAGCAAGTAGTTGAACGCACACTTGATGGTGTGGAGGCTGGCATCCCCGAAGTTCTTGCTGATGACACTGCAGCGTTCGTGAAGAACAGTCTTCCGAAGCACATTGAAACCTTCTACCCAAGAGTGTCTGCCCCGCGCCCATAGGGGAGTGAGTGCTCTATGTGTGGGCGATTTGTCGGCAATTTCAATACAGATGACCTTCTTGCTGAAATAGAAGAGGCTGCGCTTGCCGTGGGTCTCAATGTTGAGATGCCCGGTGGTCACATGCAGTTGTCGCACAACTTCAACACGGCCCCTACACAAGGAATACCCGTACTGCGGGTTGAGTCGGAAACTCTCATTGTTGACGGCATGTTTTGGGGTCTGTTGCCTGTGTGGTCGAAAGACCCTTCCGCCGCTTCAAAAATGATTAACGCACGGTCGGAGACAATTACTGAAAAGCCTTCGTTTAAGAACCTGGTGCCGAACCATCGTTGCATTATTCCGATGAGCGGGTTTTATGAATGGGATCGATCAAATCCGAAAGCAAAGGTGCCGTACTACGTCACTCGTGCTGACGGCCACCTCATGTTGGGAGCGGGACTATGGACACGATCACCGTTGCTTGATAACAACCACACATGTGCGCTTATTACGCGTGAGAGCGTTGGGGATTTATCGCACATTCATAATCGAAGTCCGGTGGAATTCAATGCCGCAGATGCAATTGATTGGTTGACTTTGAGTCCGCCGCCATTAGAGATGATGTGGTCTGATGGTCAGCCAACGTTTGCTACTACGCGAGTGTCAACTCTGGTGAATGCTGTACGAAACAACGGTCCGTCGCTGATTGAACCCTTCACTCCGCCTGTGGTGGAAGATGAAGAGCCAGACACCTTGTTCTAGAGAACTTCAATAATTCTTTGAGCGTGTGCCTCGAGGTCTGACCTCTCAACGCTCGTTGCTGCGTTTTCAAAACTGAGGTCTCGCATTGATTGTGTGGGAATGAGGTGTATATGGCAGTGGTTAATTTCGTAGCCAGCAATAATCAAACCAACGCGTTCGCATGGGAAGGCTGTTGCCAGAGCCTGAGAAATTTTGTGAGATACCTCAAACATGTGAGTTGTGAGCTCTGGCGACATGTCAATCCAGTGATCAACCTCTTCAACAGGAACTACAAGAACATGGCCATTTGCAATGGGGTTAATTGACATAAAGACAACGCACTGGTCGTCGCGGTATACAAACGTTCCTGGAATGTTGCCATTGATGATGTGGGTAAAAACAGTGGTCATCCCACGTACCCACCACTCACTGGGTAAACATCCCCAGTGCAGTATTCCGACTCTGGACCGGCAAGGAAACGAATCATTTCTGCCAATTCTTCTGCTTGCCCCATACGACCTTTACCAATGCGCATCACGATGCCTGCCTTCATCTGCTCGCTGAATGGAGTCAGCAGAGGCGTATCAATCCACCCCGGACAAATTGCATTGACGTTGATGCCAAGGGGCGCCACTTCGCCCGCAACAGACTTTGTCAAAGTAATGATGCCGGCCTTAGCGACCGAATAGTGAGGCGCGCCAGCAGCGGGGTAGAGCCCGAGAACGGATGAGATATTGATGATGCGTCCACTTCGGCGAGGTTGCATGTGACGTAGCGCCGCGCGACAACCATAGAAAGTTCCGTACAGATGCACTCGAATCATTCGGTCCCAGTCTTCGTCTGACATGTCAATGACATAGTCCATTGGCTCAATGGAGGAGATGTCGCCAGTCATTCGTTTGCCCATGTTGCTGAGAGTTCGGTCTGTCTTGGAACTGGCGTTCGGTGGTGAGATGCCAGCGTTATTGACCATGATGTCGAGTCGTCCCAGTTTGGAGACCGCGTCATCTACGGCGTTATCAAAAGCTTCAGAATCACTGACATCGAATGCATAGGCAAGACCGCCCACTTCATCGGCAACTTTCTGCGCAGCCTCTAGAGATAGGTCGTTGACAACAACAAGTGCACCGTCAGCTGCGAGACGTCGTGCTGCAGCTGCTCCTAGTCCTGATGCGCCTCCTGTAATGAAAACAACTTGGTCTTGAAGTACTTGAGCCATAACGGCAGATTAGGTCGTTCCATTCCGCGGTGGGGCAGTCGGGGTACAGTCACTTCATGCGTTGGCGCTCTATTTTGACGTGGCCGAACC
>CANFIM010000134.1 GCA_947447175.1 Acidimicrobiaceae bacterium
CCCACACCAACTGCGGTGAGCGCAATGGCGGGAAATGCACGACGTGCGAGAGACGGTTGACGATGCGTCATGACTTACCACCAGGGAATTTCTAAGTGAATGCGAGAAGGGTCAAGGCCTGCTTCACGCAAGCCTTTGCGAGCAGCAAAGGTGAGCGCGGTTGGCCCGCACACAAACGCTGTGCATTGATGTAAGTCGGGCACGAGCGCCATCAATACCTTTGGCGCGAACGGGTCAGCCGCCTTAAGTTGTGCAGTTCGACCAAGAACCAAACGCACATCGCCTTTTCGTGCATCAACGAGTTCGCAAATCTCTTTGTAGTGAGGAATGTCTTCAACTGTGCGAGCGCGCAATAAAACAAGCGGACGCGAGTTTTTCGGAAGCGATTCAAGCACCGCACGCACGGGAGTTACACCAACTCCACCAGCAATGAAAAGCGGGCGAGATCCGTCGAATATTTCGGGCGTCACCACTCCGTAGGGCCCTTCCACTGCAACGCGATCTCCACGATGCAACTTGAATAATGAACCGCTGGCATCTCCGCGATCTTTCACCGTGATGCGCATGCCACCGGTGGTTGGAGCTGCCGATAATGAATACGGATTCGACTTCCACCACTGGCCAGGCTTTAACGAACGCACCATGATGAATTGCCCACCTTCGCCCACATAGTTGTGAATGTTTGGACCGCCCAAAAGAACAGAAACTGAATCTTCAGTTTCACGTTTTACTTCCAGCACGCGCAATGGATGACGTGCTGCCATGATCACACTGCTCCAGCGCGCGAGCACGACCAACAGCAGCGCATACACCACAGCGATTCCCCAGAGGAATCGAATAAGTCGATCACCCGAAAGCAACGAGCCCAATGTGATCTGGTGGCTGTACGACAAAATGACACCGACATATGCAGTGAGGTGAATGAAGTACCACGTCTCGTATGAGAAGCGATTACGAATTTCCTTCAAGGAAGAAACAACAACCACAGCAATGATGCCTGAACCAATAGCTGCCCATGCCATGTATGGCTCGCGGCCGGTGAGATCAAGAATGGTGTTCCACAGTCCGCCTCTCATCGCGCGTTCTGCAAGTACAGAAGTGAAGATGTGTACTCCGAGAAGAATGCCCATGGTGTCACCAGCTATGCGATGCCAAATGAGCACTCGATCAAGACCAAGCGAACGTTCCATCCACGGCAATCGTGCAGCAAGAATCAAGCCCGCAAGTGCGCACATCATTGTCCAGATACCTGTGAGCGATGCCGAGGCACGCCACACGTTTGCTGCAGCAATTTCGTCCCAACCGCCATTCACTGCCCAGATGCCAGTCATCACTGCAAAGAGAAAGCCAAGGAAAATAAGCACGTCGGAATCAATCGCCCGCGTCTGGGCAGCAGGCAAAAGCCTCGACTCTCGGGGCGGAGCCCATGGTTGTTGTGTGGCGTTGGCAGGATTCATGTGATTTCCAGACATCAGGTCTGCAATTACCGTACGAGTCACTTGTCAAGATTTCGGTAAAGACCGACCCCAGACTCCCCCAATTTCCTCTAAATAAAGGGTTTTGAGGCTGCCTTCGAATAGTTAGAGTATCTAACTATGTTGTCGGGGGCCCAGATTGTGAACAGAACTCGTTCCTTCCTGCCCGGGCTCATTATCGCTGGACTCTCAGTGGCCGTCGGGTTCCTCATTAACCGTCAGTGGGCCAACGTGTCCCCCCTCACGGCGTCATTGGTCATTGGTGCGATTCTCGGAAACCTAGGGCTCATTCCCGCCGTTGCAGATGCAGGTCTCCGCTTTGCTGCTCGATCAATCTTGCGACTCGGAATCATCGTTCTCGGATTTCAATTGTCGTTTAGTGAAGTTGCTCACCTGGGTGGCAAGGGTTTCATTGCCGTGATCGCCGTTGTGGTCATCACATTTTTCGGCACTCAATTCATTGCCAAGCTTCTTGGAGTGAGTCCTGGCCTCGGTTTACTCACGGCCACTGGGTATTCCATCTGCGGTGTCTCGGCAGTGAGTGCAATGACAGGCGCGGTTGACGGTGACGAAGAAGATGCCACGTACGCCATCGCACTTGTCACCATGTTTGGAAGCATTGCAATATTCGCATTGCCAGTTCTCGGGCACTTGTTCAACATGGGCAACACTCGCTTCGGCATGTGGGCCGGCTCATCGGTGCACGATGTTGCCCAAGTTGTTGCTACAGCTACTGCTTATTCAAAAGATTCACTCAGCGGTGCCGTGATTGTGAAACTCACCCGAGTTGTACTTCTTGCGCCATTGGTCGCTTTCTACGCATACAAGCACCGTCGCGGTGCCGCACAAGTTCCCGATGCGCCGCGTACATCGCCGTTGCCACTCTTCATCATCTTGTTCCTTGTTGCGGTGTGTATTCGCACCACCGATGTTCTCTCCACACGAACACTTGCCGACTTCAAGAACTTTGAAAAGATTTGCTTGGCATTAGCGCTAGTTGGCCTAGGTGCCGGCGTTCGTATTTCGAAGTTGCGTGTTCTCGGCGCGCGCCCCATTGTGTTGGGCTTGAGCTCGTGGGGACTTGTTCTCTTCACATCGTTCTTCACTATTCGCCTTATTCCCCTGAATTTGTAAAGGAAAACCCCATGATTGAGATGAACTGGTTCCTGCCAACTGGTGGCGACTCGCGCGACGTATTGCCTGATGAGAATTCAGTGAACCGCGCCCCCAGCCACGCATATCTCGCGCAAGTTGCTCGCGCATGCGAAGACCTCGGATTTGAAGCACTTCTCACGCCATGCGGTACGGGTTGTGAAGATGCCTGGCTTGCTACTTCTTCCATCATTCCGTTGACATCTCGCATCAAGTTCCTCGTGGCATTTCGCCCGGCATTGCTGACACCAACTCTTGCCGCACAAATGGCCAGCACCATGCAGCGCATGTCGAATGGCCGTTGTTTGGTGAACATTGTGACCGGTGCGGAACAATCTGAGCTCGCACGTTTCGGAATTACCGAAGACAAAGAAACCCGCTATGAGCGCACCGCTGAATTCGTGAAGGTGATGCGCGGCGCGTGGAGCGGTGAGCCATTTACGTTCAAGGGCAAGTTCTTCGATGTCACCGAGGCAACAACTCGTGAAGTGCCGAACCCCGTTCCTCCCATTTACTTTGGTGGCGCATCAGAAGCTGCAGAAAAAGTTGCCGCTGAAACAGTTGATCTTTATTTGTCATGGGGTGAAACTCCAAGCGACATCAAAGAACGACAAGATCGCGTTGCTGCACGTGCAGCTGAGCACGGCCGCAAGATGCGCTTTGGTATTCGCTTCCACACCATCGCCCG
>CANFIM010000135.1 GCA_947447175.1 Acidimicrobiaceae bacterium
CAAATGGTCATCAACGTGACCGGCCAGCAGTGGTGGTGGGAATACGACTACCCAGCACAGGCCACTCAAGGAATTGATCAACCAATCATCACCTCCGGTCAACTTGTGATTCCTGTAGGAACAAAAGTGTTGTTGCGCGAAACAAGCCGTGACGTCATCCACTCATACTGGATTCCAGCTTTGAACGGCAAGAAAGATGCTGTTCCTGGTCGCATTCACTTGTTGCGCCTCGAAGCTGATAAGCCAGGCATTTACGCCGGTCAGTGCACTGAGTTTTGTGGTTTGTCACACGCAAACATGCGTATGGAAGCAGTAGCACTGTCGAAAGAAGATTTCGCCAAATGGGTTGCCAATCAGCAGAGGGAATACACCTCGCCTGCAGAGGGCACCCTTGCCAAAGAAGGCGAAACCGTATTCCTGAACCAATGCACACGTTGTCACCAGGTGAACGGCATCAAGGATGCGTCTGGGAAAGCAATTATTGCTGCTCCTGATGAAAACGTCTGGGCAGGTGCCGCACCAAACTTGTCGCACCTTATGTCACGCAATACCTTCGCTGGCGCAATGTTCGACCTACTGATCAAGGACTGTCGCTCATCTGTCTGGAAGGCGCCGTCTGCAGATTTTGGTGCGAAGTACCTGGGTGGAGTTACCGAATCATGCCTGAATCAAAAGGACTTGCGCGCTTGGTTGCGTAATGCTCCTGCAATGAAGCCCATGTATTCAGACCCTGCAAAGTTAAAGCCAACCGGGGGTAAGTACCGCGGTATGCCGAACTTGAATTTGACCGAAGATGACATCGACAAGCTCGTTGCCTACCTATTGACCTTGAAGTAATCGGAGAAAATAATGGCGATCATCGAACGACCCACAACTGAGACTGCCGCTCCAGCGGTAGTAACTCCTGTGTCAAGCATGGGTGCAGTTGCACGACCTGTTGCTAGCAAGGGCTGGCGCGAGTGGCTCTTCACTGTTGACCACAAGAAAATCGGCGTCATGTATGGCGTTATCGCCATGTTCTTCTTCATTGTTGGTGGTGTAGAAGCACTTCTCATTCGTTTGCAACTTGCGGCACCTAATGGTCACATCTTGAGTGCCGACAAGTACAACCAAATGTTCACCATGCATGCCACCACCATGGTGTTCCTTTTTGCCATGCCTATGGCCGGTGCATTTGCCAACTACTTCTTGCCATTGCAAATTGGCGCACGCGACGTTGCGTTCCCTCGCCTCAACGCATTGTCATTGTGGTTGCTTTTGGTGGGCGGAATTGTTCTCAACGCATCATGGTTCCTTGGCGGCGCCGCAGATGGTGGTTGGTTCATGTACGCACCAAACTCGGGTCCCATCTTCTCGCCAAGTCACGGTGTTGACTTCTGGATTCTTGGTCTTCAGATTGCAGGTATTGCCTCGCTGATTGGCTCCATCAACCTAATTGTCACCGTGCTCAACATGCGTGCACCTGGCATGTCATTCATGAAGATGCCAGTGTTCACCTGGATGATTCTTGTGGTGCAGTTCCTATTGGTGTTCTCACTCCCCGTTATCACCGTGGCCCTCGTACTCCTTATGTTCCAGCGCTCATTCGGTGCAACATTCTTCGACGTATCGCAGGGTGCAGACCCGCTGCTGTGGCAGCACCTCTTCTGGATCTTCGGTCACCCCGAGGTGTACGTGCTGATTTTGCCGGCATTTGGCATCATCTCAGAAGTACTTCCAACATTCGCTCGTAAGCCACTCTTTGGTTATCCATTCGTGGTGTTCTCGGGTGCATCAATTGGTCTCGTTGGATTCGGTGTGTGGGCTCACCACATGTTCGCATCTGGTCTCGGACCTGTATCAGTCGCTGTGTTCTCCATTGCAACAATGGCCATCGCAATTCCTACTGGTGTGAAGATCTTCAACTGGCTGCTCACAATGTGGGGCGGCAAAATTTGGTACACCGCAGCTATGAAGTTCGCTATCGGACTTGTTGTGTTGTTCACCATCGGAGGTCTCTCCGGCGTTACACACGCAGTTGCACCTTCTGACACTCAGCAGACAGACACCTATTACATCGTTGCTCACTTCCACTACGTGTTGTTTGGTGGCATGGTGTTTGGTTTGTTCTCTGGCTTCTATTACTGGTGGCCAAAAGTTTTCGGCAAAATGCTGAACGAGAAACTGGGCTCTTGGAACTTCTGGCTCATGGTGATTGGCATGAACATGACCTTCGGCCCCATGCACATCCTTGGTCTCCAAGGTCAGCCACGTCGTATGTACCAGTGGACCGAGGCTCGTGCCGGTGAAGGATTCTTCAACTTGGGCTTCTGGAACCGCATTGCTTCCGTTGGGTCTTTTGTCCTTGCAATCGGAATTTTGCTCTTCCTTATCAACGTGGTGCATACAGCGCGTAAGGGTAAGCAGGCTCCTGCAGACCCATGGGATGCACGCACACTCGAATGGCTTACCACCAACCCACCAAAGCCTCACAACTTTGATCGCATTCCTGTAGTGCATCACCTTGATGACTTCTTCCATCGCAAGTATGAAGAAGACGCAGCAACACACTCCATGCGTCAAGTGAAAACCGGTGAAGAATTGGTAGCCGCCGAAGAGGCAGCAGCCGACTCACATATTCATATGCCTTCACCGTCGTACTGGCCACTGATTCTTGCAATTGGTGTTGGCGTTCTTGGATTGGGTGTTCTGTACGGTCCGCCAATCATGATTGTTGGTGGCCTTGTAGTGCTGCTCGCATCATTCGGCTGGGCACTTGAGCCTTCAACCGCTGAAGAGATTGATTTTGCTTCACCTTCTGATGGTGGACACACGAAGGAGATTGCTACACATGGCTGAGACAGCAACACACGCTGACCAGGCTCATCACAGCTCAACTGGTCTTTCGAACAACAAGTTGGCCATGTGGCTCTTCTTGGGTTCGGAATGCCTGTTGTTCGGTGGACTCATCTCTACGTACATGTTGTACCGAGGTCGAGTTGTAACTGGTCCACGACCAAACGCAATCTTTGATATTCCATTCACCTCCGTGAGCAGCTTCGTGCTCCTTATGTCGTCACTCACCATGGTGTTGGCGGTTACATCGGCACAACGCAAAGATGATGCACGCACCAACTTGTGGCTCACAGTGACGGCCCTCTTGGGTGCAACGTTCATTGGCGGACAGGTATACGAATTCACCACCTTCTATCGCGAAGGTCTTGGCTTCACCACAAGCTTGTTTGGTTCCAGCTTCTACTCACTCACCGGATTCCACGGTGTGCACGTGTCTGTCGGCATCATTCTTCTTTTGTCGCTCGTTGGCATGATTAA
>CANFIM010000136.1 GCA_947447175.1 Acidimicrobiaceae bacterium
CCTGCATCGGAGACGGCGGCAACAAGGTCGCTGTAAGAAACACCGCCCATGCCCGCAAGCATGATGGGCAATTCAATGTTGAGCATTTCGGTGAGACGTGTCTTCATAGGTTTCACCGTAGTCCCGCATACGGGGGCGGAAAGTACCGAGAGGGTCAGCGCACGTAAGCGCCAGAGCGCTTGAGGAACTTGCGGTGCCAGCGACGGGGTGTGAACACAATGGCGCGGGGTTCGTCTTCAAACATCCACCGCACGAAATTACGTCGTGTCCAGTTATTGGTGTCAACAAGGGCGAGAACGCACCGGGCAACAACGGGTGATGACATCCATTTGCCCAACGTGGCCGACATGCGGTGGTCGGCCAGCAGTGTGTGGTCAAGCGAACGTGAATATGCAGCGCGTACATCGGAAGCTGGTCCACCCGCGCAAATTGCTGCCGCTGCAGCAATGCCTGTTTCCAGTGCTTGGCCAATGCCTTCACCCGTGAGTGTGTCTGTTGCGCACACGGCATCGCCCACGAATAACACACGACCAGACGACCGCACTGCAGAATCGATACGCGCAGGAATGGGCCATGCCGTATGTCGATCTTCGGGCACAAATGAATCGCCAAGCGCTTCCACAATGTGTGGTCGTGTCAGCAGGTCGCGCCAGAGGTCATTCATGAACTTGGTACTGCGTTCATCAGTACGCAAAATGCCGAAGCCGAAGTTCACGCGATTGTTGGGCAATGGGAATGACCATGCATAGCCAGGCAAGAGGTCATCGTCGAACCAAATATGCAATGTGTCGTTTGCGGTGCCATGAACATTGCCGATGTATTGGCGAAACGCATGCCACTCGCCGAGATAACCCGGGGTGTTGAGACCAAGTGCCTTACGAACAGGCGACCACATGCCGTCTGCGGCCACCACATAATCGGCGGTCAGTAAACCGAGGCCTTCGATTTCCACGGTGATGCCATCTGCATCGTGTGAAAACACATCAACAAAGGCATGTCCTTCGTGAATGGTGATTCCCATGTCACGGCAGTGCTGCACAAGTGCATGATCAAACTGTGCTCGCGGCGCAATTGCGGCGAAGGTGCCACCGACATCTGGTAACGGGATATCAATGCGTCGGCCGCTATGTGCACGCAATGCAATGGTGTCGCATGTTTGCCAATCAGCCACACGTGAGGGGTCAAACTCCATGTCTTCCAAGATTCGTAGTGCGTTTGTGGTGAGGCCATCACCGCAACATTTGTCGCGAGGGAACACTGCTTTATCCACTACCACCACGTGGTGCCCTTGTGCATGGAGGTGGGCTGCGCATGCCGTGCCAGCAGGACCTGCGCCAATGACGAGAACCTTGCTGGGGGTGGGATTGGTCACGGGGAAAGGCTAGGGGGCTGTTGGGCTATGTCGGGTGTGACGAGAGTTCGTAATATCGGTAGGCGGTACCAACTGGGTGCCCGTAGAACAAGGGGAGCCATCATGGCGAAGATGTGTGAAGGCCGCGTTGCGGTTGTAACTGGAGCAGGACGCGGAATTGGTCGCGAGCATGCGTTGAGCCTCGCAAGCCAAGGCGCAAAAGTTGTTGTGAACGACCTCGGCGGCAATGTCGACGGCAGCGGTGGCGACGTAAGCCCTGCTCAGCAAGTTGTTGACGAAATCAAGGGCATGGGTGGCGAAGCTGTTGCAAACGGCGACGACATTTCTTCATGGGAAGGCGCACAGCGTCTCATCAACACCGCAGTGGAAACATTCGGCGACATCAACATCGTGGTGAACAACGCAGGCATCCTTCGTGACCGCATGCTCACCAACATGACTGAAGAAGAATGGGATGCAGTTATCAAGGTGCACCTCAAGGGAACATTTGGTCCTGCACGTTGGGCAGCTGCCTACTGGCGCGAGCAAGCAAAGGCCGGCAAAGAGGTCTACGGCCGCATCATCAACACCACATCGGTGTCGGGTATCTACGGCAACATTGGTCAAACCAACTACGGCGCAGCGAAGGCTGGCATTGCATCATTCACAGTTATTGCAGCTCTCGAGCTTGCACGTTTCGGTGTCACCGTGAACGCAGTTGCACCTGTTGCACTCACACGTATGACCGAAGGTTTGGGCAACGCACCAGAGACCGACGAAGAGCGCGAAATGCGTTCACCACGTTGGATCGCACCTATCGTCACTTGGCTTGCCGGTGACCAGGCAGGCGATGTCACCGGTCGCATCTTCGAAGCAAGTGGTCAAACACTCGCAATCGCAGAAGGCTGGCACCGCGGACCAAGCACCACACCAATTGACGACCCCACCAAGTTGGGCCCAGTTGTTGCAGAAATGCTCGCAAAGGCTCGTCCGAATGCAGGCATGGACGGACGTGACGGTTCATACCCACAGAACACCATCGGTAAGAAGTAGGTAGCAACATGGCGTTAAATCCCGCAGCCGTTGGTTCCGTTGGTGATCCATACGAAATTTCGTGGACTTCGAAAGATTCTCTGCTCTATGCAGTGAGCCTCAACGTCAGTTCCGATCAATTGCAATACGTCACCGAAAACTCAACCGGTGTCAAGCAGAAGGCATTGCCAACAATGCCCGTCGTACTTGGCTCAGGTCAGGGCGGAGCGAACTCAAACCCCATGCGCAATGTGGGCGAATTTAATTTCGCAAACTTGGTGCATGCATCGCAGGCAATCACTTTGCATCAGCCACTTCCTGTTGAAGGAACAGCCACAGTGCAGAGCAAGCTTGTTGCAATGTACGACAAGGTGAAGGCAGCAGTCATTGTTACTGAAGCAGAGGCAACCGATGCAGCAGGGAAGCCGTTGTACTCCACTCGTTCATCTGTATTCATTCGTGATGCAGGCGGATTCGGTGGCGATCGCGGCCCAAGTGGCGCGGTGAATGAGCCACCTGCAAAGGCGCCAGACCATGAGGAGACATTCCAAACGTCTCCTGATCAAGCGTTGTTGTATCGCCTCAACGGTGACCGCAACCCGCTGCACTCAGATCCGAATCACCCAGCTGTTGCAGCAGGTGTGTTTCCACGACCCATCTTGCATGGTTTGTGCACATACGGTTTCACCGGCCGCGGATTGTTGAACGCATTGTGCGACGGCGATGCAGATCGCTTCAAGCACATTGAAGGTCGATTCGCGTCCCCCGTGTTCCCTGGTGAAGCACTCACCGTGAAGATCTGGAACACCGGTGCAGGCGAAGCATTGTTCGAAACCTATGTTGGCGACCGCAAAGTCATCGACCAAGGACTCGTGCGCTTCTCCTAA
>CANFIM010000137.1 GCA_947447175.1 Acidimicrobiaceae bacterium
CCAGGCTCATCTGGCCGGTAGTAACAGTTCCAGTTTTGTCTAACACCACTGTGTCAATGCGACGCGTGCTCTGCAACACATCGATGCCTTTGATCACAATTCCCATTTGCGCAGCCCGACCACTGCCCACCATCAATGCAGTGGGAGTCGCAAGACCCAACGCGCAGGGGCACGCAATGATCAATACGGAAACTGCCGCAACAAAAGCCTTTGAAATATCGCTATCGAGGAACAACCACGTGACCAATGTGGCGGCGCTGATACCGAACACCACGGGCACGAAAATAGACGCCACCTTGTCAGCAACTTTTTGCACCGGCGCTTTCGTTGCTTGTGCATCACGCACCAGCTTCGCCATGCGAGCGAACGTAGTTTCTGCGCCAACACGTGTGGCGCGCACCACCAACCGACCGTTCTGATTCACCGTGGCCGATGTAACGGAATCTCCGGGTTCCACATCAACAGGCACGCTTTCGCCCGTAATCATGCTCATGTCGAGGCTGGAACTACCTTCCACCACCACACCGTCTGCGGCAACCTTTTCGCCGGGTCGCACCACAACCAGGTCGCCTTCACGCACCACTGATGCAGGAATGGAGACCTCTTCCCCATCACGAATCACCGTTGCGTACTTCGCTCCCAGCGCCAACAGTGAGCGCAATGCATCGCCTGCAGAATGCTTCGCGCGCATTTCCAGATAGCGGCCAATGAGTATGAACAACGTAACGGTGGCGCCCACTTCGAAATACACATGCGACGTGCCTGAGGCAGCGCCCATATCCATGCCACCCATCGAGCCAGTGGTGAGAGCGTCACCCCACAACACAGCCCACACACTCCATGCCGTGGCGGCAACGATGCCCACACTGATGAGAGTGTCCATAGTTGATGAACCATGGCGCGCATTTTTCAACGCCGTGCTGTGAAACGGCCATGCACACCACGTAACTACCGGCGCGCTCAAGGCCATTGCCCACCACTGCCAATTGTGGAATTGCCACGCCTCCACCATGGAGAGCAACACCACCGGCACGGTGAAGACCAATGCAATCCACAAACGAATGCGCGCCAAGCGCAAGCGATCTTCCAGGTCATCGTCAACGGGCGTGTCATCCATGACTTCGGCGCCGTACCCAGCCTTCTCCACAGCCTTAATCAACGCATCTGATGTAACAACGGTTTTGTCGAACGCAACCATCGCGGTTTCAGTGGCGTAGTTAACCGCAGCTTCTACGCCTTCCATTTTGTTGAGTGTCTTCTCAATGCGGTTGGCACATGCCGCACATGTCATGCCCTGTAGCGACAGTTCAACTTCGTTCAGCGAATCTGGCGATACAACACTCATACCTATTACCTACCGCCAAAATCAGGTGCACGCTTCTCAAGGAACGCCGCAATGCCTTCCTGGGCCGGTTCGGACACTACGGCGTCGGCCATCACTGCCGATGCAAACTCATAGGCATCGCGTTCCGTCATTTGAATCTGCTCGTAATACGCCTTCTTACCAATGGCTTTCGATTCGCGAGAACCTCGGGTAGCACGTGCCAACAATCCGTGTGTGGCCACGTTCAACAATTCATCATCAACGACGTCGTTGATGAAACCCCATTGCAACGCTGTGTCTGCGGAAATCGCATCGCCTGTCATCGCCATTTCAAGCGCACGCTTCGGAGTAAGACTGCGCGCAACCGCCACCAATGGTGTGTGACAGAACAACCCACCCTTTCCACCAGGAATTGCAAACGACGCCGAACGCGCTGCAACAGCAAGATCACATGTAGCTACAAGTTGACAACCAGCAGCCGTTGCCAATGCATGCACCTTCGCCACGATTGGTTGCGGAATGGAATGCATCGTTTGCATCAGGTTTGAGCACACCGTGAACAACTCAAATGCCGTGGCGCGCTCAGCCCCGGCCATTTCACCAAAGTTGTGACCTGCCGAAAACACAGGGCCCTCTGCCGCAAGAATCACGCCCGTTGCGTCACTGGCACCCACATCAAGCAATGCATCAGTGAGCTCAATCAGCACGGCCATCGACAATGAGTTGCGCTTTGCAGGGTTACACAAGGTGAGCGTGACAACGTCGCCTTCGCGCGTCACACGTACTGAATTCTCCATGGCGAACCTCCCCGCGGGTCACCACAACAGTACGCCCACCGCAGAACGAAACGAAGGCGTCGCGTTTCTACGACCCATACAGCACGTTTCCCGTTGACGTTGCGGCCGCACCAAACATGCCTGCGGTCTCACTGTTCAAGATCGGACCATAGAGATACTTTGACGACCCGTACCCGTATGAGGTCACACTAAACACTGTTCCCGCCCCGGCCAACGCACCGGTGTTCACGAAGTCTCGAAACCATGGTCCACCCGACGACCCACCGGTCATGCCACACGCCAGTTTGTAGGTGCTCCAATCAACACCAACTTTGCCGTCGTAATTCAACAAACCATGGCAATACGTGAGGTCATTGCCCTTGTACTTTCCTTGCGACGGATACCCGAACGCCCACGTGTCTGATTCAATTCCCACGGTGTCGGCCGTATAAAGAGGTTGACTTCCGGCCACTGCATCTAATTGCAAGCCCGAGAATCCCCCGGCGCCCAGCACTGCGAATGCGTAGTCGTGTTGCGTAGCCGTGACCGTGAAACCTGGCTCACTTGCAAACACGTTCGACGCCACGAGTGACGTTGCAGTCCAACAACCGAACGCAGTGGAATCACAGAACAATCCCGCACCATCGAGTGATGTGGGTTTTGTATCCCATGCCGGCACGAACACCCAGTTCTCTGCGAACAGATGATTCGTTTCCTCATAAATGCAGTGACCCGCTGTCAACACGATGGAACGAGTGGTCACTGCATCGGAGATCACGGTGGCCGAACACACGTAGTAGTTCCCGCCCATACTGAAAAGCACTTTCCCCGTTGTGCCCAGCACTGCGCCACCACCTTCCCACGACGCACCAGTCACCGTGCCAGGAAACACTGGCTTGCCCCGCAGATCGAAGCGATGCGTGCGAGTGTTCAATTCGAAATCTCGTGACACTGCTTTTCGCACGCGCGCCTTGGTCCAAAAATGCACAACCCGTGCACGTTCGCTCCGTATCGACTTTCCTGTGGCCTGTGACGTTGGCGCCACGGTCACCAACACCGCCGCAATACTCGTCGCAACAATCAACAGCTTGTATCGAAACTTCACCGCTTACCTCCAGCCACTGCTGACGGTAAGAACACCCCCCTAC
>CANFIM010000138.1 GCA_947447175.1 Acidimicrobiaceae bacterium
AGTGTTTCCATAATGCGCACAATGCGTTGTGTACCTAACTCACGCGCATACGCATTGAGTTCAGTCACTCGATCTGGTGGCAACTGCACAAGCTCTGGCGACATGATGGACAAAAAGCAATCGCGCATTGTGCGCACAACATCTTGCGCATAGGTGTGCGCATCGCGGCCCTGCTGCATGGCACGTGCAACAGCTGCAAGTGCTGCACCATGGTCGCGGTCGATGATGCCGCGAATAATTTCTTCGGTGTGCATGGGGCCCTCTGGCTCACCACCACCGGATGCAACAAGTTCGAGTGCGGACAATGTGTCACGTGCACTACCGCCACCTTGACGCAGCACCATTGCAATTGATTCTTCATCAATTGTGAGTTCGGCTTTCTCAATGACAAAGCGAACGTATTTGTTCAGTTCCTCAACAGGCAGTAAATGAAACTGCAAATGCTGCACTCGACTACGAATGGTTTCCGACACCTTTTGTGGGTCTGTTGTTGCAAGAACAAACACCACTTGCTCAGGTGGTTCCTCAAGTGTTTTCAACAATGCAGCTTCAGCGGCGCGCGTGAGCATGTGCACTTCGTCAAGAATGAAAACGCGATGGCGACCTGGGCTAGTAAGCGCAGCAGCATCGATGATGTCGCGAATTTCTTGAACTCCGTTGTTGCTGGCTGCGTCTAATTCAAGAACGTCGTAACTGGTGCCATGTTCCACAGCTTTGCAGGATTCACACTCGCAGCATGGTTCACCATCAACAGGCTGAACGCAGTTGAGAACTTTGGCAAGAATGCGAGCCGTGGTGGTTTTACCCGTTCCACGAGGCCCAGAGAACAAATACGCCTGACCCTCGCGACCATTAATGACCGCATTACGCAACGCGCGAACAATGTGCTCTTGCCCGTACAACTCGGAGAACTTCCGAGGTCGAAAGCGTCGGTAGAGAGACTGCGTGGCCATTTCTTTGACCCTACCAATGAGGTGCACCGCAGGGCCGTGTGTGTAAAGGTGAAGCACTGCTCGGGCGCCCCACTTGGCTACCGTTTCTTGAACCCATGCGTCGTATTCCCGCCTTCTTTCTTGCCATCCTCAGCGTTCTAGCGCTGATGTCAGGCACCGCCCGTGCGGCGGGCGACAACGCAATTGCATCGTCAAGCCCGGCAGCAGGAGAAGTGGTCAACCTTGCACCCACTCAATTGCAGTTGCAATTCACCAACCCCATCGGTGGCGACGCAGCAATTGCAGCCATGGGGCTTGTGCTCACCTGCGAGGGCAAAATAACCAACCTGGGCCCACCACAGTTGGGAGCAGACGGCACCACCGTATCGGCGGCGCTCACTCAGACTTTGGGTAACGGCACGTGCACGGTGACGTGGTCCCTTCCTGATGGCAGCACTGGATCATTTACCTTCACATCAAATACCCAGCCCACCACCACACTCACCAATAACTCAGTACCCACCACTGAGGCCACCATTCCTGGTTTGCCTGGGTCAGAGGTAACCGAAACCGGCCCTCGATTAGGTGGGGCCATCGGACTTTTGCGTTGGCTGTCATTCCTCTTCGTCGCCATGTTCTTTGGTGGTCTCATTTTCATTCGTTATCTCTGGCCAGAAGGCGTGGAATACGGCATTGCTGAGACGTATATCCGCCAAGTAGGCATTGCCGCTGCTGTCTGCCTTGTCTTCCTTGCAACCGTGATGACTGCCCAACACACCGGTGGTGGAATTCTTGGGTCTCTCTCGCCTACCTCTTGGGGCGCCATTCTCGGAGACAAAGCCGGAAGCGCTGTGATATTCCGCCTTGGCGCCGTGCTCGGTCTTTTGTATCTCTCATGGATCACCGAACAAATTTTCGACGACTCGCGAAGCAGCATCGTTGTTCCTCTGCTTGCGGTGCTCATGATCACGTATGGCTTTGATCGATTCTCTGGACGCGTCGTTGTTCTTGGTGCAGTCATTGCAGTGCTCCACATGGCATTCGTTTCACTATGGGTGGGAAGTGGCGCCATCATCTGGCGCGTTATTTTGCACGGGCCCGGCGATGTTGACTTATTACATGCATTGCGACAATGGACTCGATACAACGGTTTCGTAACAACAGGAATTGTTGTTACTGGTTTCATTCAGGTCTATCGCGTTGACGGCATCAGTTTGATTAACAGTGGTCACGGTCGCATCGTGCTCATCAAAGCGCTCATGACTGGTGCGCTGATTTTCGTGAACTCTGGCATTCGACTTTTCATCCGCCAAGGATTGCGACGTGCGAATTCACTCAATGCCAGAGCGGTATACCGATTAAAACGACCTGTGGGTGTTGAGCTTTCACTTAGTGTTGTTGTTCTTGCATTGTCATCATGGATGATGTCGATGCGCCCACCGTATGTGTTGCTACATGACAAGACAGACGGAGTTGAATACGCAATCGTGCAAGACATGAAAGGCGCCGATGAATTCCACGTGCGTCTTTCCCTCTCACCTGGCAACGTTGGACCAAACCGCGTGCTTGTTGAATTGTTCGGTCCGAAGCGCATTCAGAACTTCACCGTTGACTTCGTTCCTTCAAATCCAAACTTCTCGGGTTACACATTGCATGTTCCACTCACCCGACCCGGTGCTGCGCTTTTGCAAGAAGTGCCTGGCATGAAGTTCATGGCAGCTGGCTTATGGACTGCCACCATTCGAGGAATCACCACCATCGGCAATATCGGTCCACTCAGCACCACCTTCGTGATTGCAGATGGCACCTCTGTCACCACGTTGCCTCGTCAAGGTCTCACGCCAGTCACCACCACAATTGCGCCCGCCGCCACCCCGGCCCCCACAGCAGCACCCACTGTGGCTCCAGCCACAATTGCGCCAACACTGGCTCCTACCGTGGCCCCAACAGTGGCTCCCACGGTGGCCCCTCAGGGCTAAAACACCCTCAGATAGGGCAACTGACCCCATATCGGCACTAGCGTTTCTCGCGTGACAGACACAGCCGCACCCTCCATGCAGGACAAGATCAACGATCTTCGCTCCCGCCAAGAACAGGCCATCAACGCCGGTTCTCCCCGCTCCGTTGAACGCCACAAGGGCAAGGGCAAGTTGCTCGCCCGCGAGCGCATTGAGTACCTCTGTGATCCAGGCTCCTTTCACGAACTCGACATGCTTGCGCGCCACCGCGCACACGCAGCTGGCCTTGAAGAGCGTCCATATACAGATGGTGTTATCACCGGCTGGGGCACCATC
>CANFIM010000139.1 GCA_947447175.1 Acidimicrobiaceae bacterium
ATGCGTCATCGCTATTCAAACTGGGTGGAAGGCCTCAATGGTGACTGGCTTGTCAGTCGTCAGCGTTACTTCGGTGTTCCTGTTCCTATTTGGTATCAACTCAATGCAGAAGGCGAACTCAACTACGACGCACCGCTCATTCCAGAAGAGTCTCGTTTGCCTATCGACCCCAGCACCGATGTTCCAGCTGGATACACCGAAGATCAGCGCGGAAAGCCTGGCGGTTTCGCTGGCGACCCCGACGTAATGGATACATGGGCAACCTCATCACTCACCCCGCAGATTGCAGCGAAGTGGGAAGACGATGCCGATTTGTTCTCGCGCGTGTATCCGTTCGATGTTCGCCCGCAAGGTCACGACATCATTCGTACATGGTTGTTCTCCACCATGGTGCGTTCACACCTTGAACACGGTCAATCGCCATGGTCGCATGCTGCGTTGTCTGGCTGGATTCTTGACCCTGACCGCAAGAAGATGTCGAAGTCGAAGGGCAATGTTGTGACACCTATTGACCTCTTCGAGAAGTACGGCAGCGATGCTGTGCGGTACTGGGCCGCCGGTGCACGCCCCGGAGTTGACACCGCATTTAGCGAAGACCAAATGAAGGTGGGCCGTAAATTGGCCACCAAATTGCTCAACGTGTCGAAGTTCGTACTTTCCTTTGGTGATGCAGATGAATCTGTTGACCCCACCGAAGCACTCGATATTGCAATGTTGCATCGCCTTGCCTCAGTTGTAGAAGAGGCAACCTCAGCTTTTGAAGCATTCGACTACGCACGCGTCCTTGAGCGCACTGAATCTTTCTTCTGGTGGTTCTGCGACGACTACGTGGAACTGGTGAAGACTCGCGCATACGCCGATGATGGCAATGCTGGTGCAGATTCAGCTCGCGTTGCATTGCGTCGTGCGCTATCAACGTTGCAACGATTGTTTGCACCGATTCTCCCCTTTGCATCTGAAGAGGTATGGAACTGGTGGCATGACTCAAGCGTTCACCGCGCTGCATGGCCAACAACTACTGAACTGATAGGTCACTCTTCATTTGCCGACTCCGAAGTATTTCTTGATTCGGTATGTGCAGCAATCGCACTTGTACGCCGTTCAAAGACCGAGGCAAAGGTCAGCCAGAAGGCAGTGGTTGAGAATGTGGTGTTCACCGCGTCTCAATCACAAGCTGACGCAATCAGCAGTGGTTGGACAGACATTGCGAATGCCGGTTCGGTGACCTCGTGGTCCGTCACCATCAGTGACACCACAGAAGTCACAGCATCGGTCACTTTGGCCCCTGCCGAATAAGGAATTTCGCTAGGCGCACATCGGGAATATGCCAGCGGAACTACGGTGGTGCAGTCATGTCTGAGACACCTGCAAACCCCCAACACAACAGCAAGCAACGCATATTCGTGTTCTTCAATCTTGCGCTTGCCACATTGATGGTGTTGGCCGGCGGCGGCCTGGTGTATGCCAATTGGCAGTTGGGTAACCGACAAGTGGTCACTATCGACACAGTGCCCTCGGGTGACCCCAATCTCAATTTGCCCGCCGGCGACTTAAGCGCCAAGAACTTTTTGATCACAGGATCCGACAACGATTCTTGCGTGAAGAAAGACTCTCCGTATTACGGCGGCTTTGGTAATCGCGCCGGATTTGGCGAGCGCAGCGACTCCATCATGGTGATTCGTGTGAACCCCATTGATAACCAAGCGGCAATCCTTTCCTTCCCCCGTGACCTATGGGTGAAGCAGGCAGGTTCAAGTCGCCATGGTCGTATTAACTCCAACTTTGACAAGAAGAACCCGAACCGTCTCATTCGCACCATCACAGAGAACTTCGGAATCAAAGTGGACCACTACGTCAACATCGACTTCTGTGCGTTCGCAGCAATTGTTGATGCTGTTGGCGGAGTTCGCGTGCCGTTCCAATTCAAAGCACGAGATAAGCGCACAGGATTCAAAGTTCTTCGTGCCCGCGTGTGCTACTCCTTTGCAGGCGACCACGCATTGGCATACATGCGATCTCGCCACTATCAGTGGTTTGACCCATCACTGGATAAATGGCGTACAGACCCTGCATCTGATTACGGACGAATTAGTCGTCAGCAAGATTTCACACGCCGCATGATTCGTAAAGCACTCAGCAAAGCAAAAACAAGCCCTCGCGCGGCAACGGGCATTCTGAATGCAGCCCTCAAGAACATCATCACTGACAGCCGACTCACTCCGTTGACCGTGTTGCAATTGGGTCAAGCGATGAAGAACTTTGACTCCAACACCATGGGCAGTTACACCATGCCTGGCGTCGGCCAATTAATTGATGAAGCTGCCGTGATTGTGCCAGACCTCGAAAGCGCACTATCAAAGAAGATTCTTTCTGTGTTCCAGGGAACCGCCAGCTTGAACACCACCATTGTCACGCAACGACCCATCATTAACACTCAAATAGTTACAACAACATTGGCGATTGCTGCCACGCTCGCCCCAAGCGTTAGTAAAAAAGGCATCGCGGTGGGTGCTACAACAACCAGTATTCCTGCAACCACTACCACTGCAAAGACGATTGCAACAACGAAGACAACTACGTCAACATCAACAACCACTTCAACAGTGCCTTCAGTTGCAATTGTCCAAGAAACTCGCGGCATCGTTCCACCGAACGATCCCAACTGCCAGTTCTAATCACATGGCCTCGTTAGGCCTGCACCTCTAAAACGTGTGCAAGCACTGCGGGAATTTGGCTTGGTCCGCTCACTGTTGCAATACGTGCGCCACACCCTGCTGCAAATACATCTGCCTCTTCATGATCTTCCGCCGGTGCAATCACGATGAGTTCTTCAATGCCCCGCGCTGCTGCAAGTGCATCACCTTCCACTGTGGCGCGACAATCGGATAACAAAATAGTGACTCTCCTGCCAGCACGAGACCGGGCAAGTTGTTGCTGAGCAACTTTCAAAGCGCCTGCAAGGTCCGTGGTGCCGTGTCCACGCAAAGTGAGAATGTCATTAATCACTCGCTCGCTCGACTTCGGCGCATCCTGTGATTTCGTGATGATGATGTCTTTACTGAACGCAATCACGCTGTAGTCATCGGGGTTTCTACTTGCGATGGCAGCCGTTGCAACAGCCGATGTAGCGAGTGGTTCACCACCCATTGAGCCACTGCGATCAAGCACAAGGCAATAGGCGGTGCCAGGTTTACGCCAGCCACGAATGCGTA
>CANFIM010000140.1 GCA_947447175.1 Acidimicrobiaceae bacterium
GTTTTTCTCTGGCGTGAACGCGTCGTACGCGAGAAGTTTTACCGTGGTGAGGTCAGCATCAACTTTGGGTGATGACGTGTCTTTGGCACATGCCGTGAGAGAAGCGAGCACTGCAATAGCGAGAAGAATGCGTGTTATTTTCATTGGCTACTTTCGAGATGAAGGGGGATGATGACGGCAAGATGGCCTTTACGAACCGCGATAGATACATGTGAATCACGTACAAGATTGCTCACACCACGCGATGCAAAAGGCTTCAAGGTGTCTTTTGTGAGATTCCATTTCAAGCCGGTTGTGGTGACTCCTCGTGCGGGGCCACCAAGAGGAATGAGCGAGATGGTCTGACCAGGTGTTGCGCCGAAGTGCATGCCATGACCCGGCTGAATGATGTGAATGCGCGATGCACCGATGTACGCAGTGAGTGATGTGTCGCCTGCATACGCTGCAAGCGAATGGATGAGGGCTAAGAGGTGATCAAATCGATTGCCACCGCCCGACACCAAGTGAATGGTGTGGTGATGATGATCAGAAGCGAGAGCAACGGCTAACTCAGCGTCGGTGAAGTCTTTGTCGGCATGGTGCTCAATGATGTTCACATTCATCGAGCGCGCTTGTTGCAAGTGTTCAGCACTGATGCTGTCCATGTCGCCAATCAACACGTGTGGAGTGAAGCCTGCGTTGACAGCGTGTTCCCAACCAGAATCTGCAGCGATGACGAACGCATCGCGAGGAAGAACATCAATGATGTGAGGGTGTGGTGCGTCGCCGCCGATGAAAATAAGTGCTGGCGTTTCTGCCATATCCGTTCCCTCCGCTGGCATTACCCAGATCAGGTTGATGGGTCGGTAGCCGCGGCCACCCTCTCAGCCCACCGTGCGTGTGAGCTCCCCTTGGTTGTGATGTCAGAGTATCGCTATTCGCGGGCGATGTCAGGTTCGATGAAGATGAATCGCGCGGCTGGCACTGCATCACGCATTGCCACTTCTGCTTGGTCAATGGTTCGGCTGACATCGGCCGCTGAAAGATCGGGGCTGAAGATGGCCTTTGCTGCAACCAAGATGGCGTCGGGGCCCACGTGTTCGGTGTGCATGTAAATCACCGACTGAACATGCTGGTGGCTTCGTAGGGCGTTCAGTAACTGCGCTTGGTTCTCGGGAGATGCAGTTTCTCCCATCAGCAGTGCTTTCATTTCAACACCAAGAATGAGAGCGACAGCAACAAGCAACACGCCAATGGCAATGGACCCAGCTGCATCCCAACGGGGTTCATGAGTGAAGTGCGCCATGAGAACGCCGAATAACGCAATGAAAAGGCCCGACTCTGCAGCCACATCTTCAAGAAGGACGGTGGGAAGTTCAGGATGCTTTGAGGTGCGAATGAACTGCCAATAGGACATACCAGCTGGTTTGATGTGCGCAGTTTCCTTCACAGCAGTCCGCAATGAGAACCCTTCAAGAATGATGGCGAAGGTCAAGATGCCAATTGCGATTCCCATACTTTCGGTTTCATGGGGGTGTCGAATTTTCGAGATGCCTTCATAAATGGCGAAGAGGCCGCCCATGCTGAAAAGAACAAGGGCCACAATGAACGCCCAGAAGAAACGTTCACGCTCATGACCAAAGGGGTGGTCGGCATCGCGAGCCTTCGCTGCACGATTACCCCCGAGAAACAGAAGTCCCTGGTTTGCGGTGTCGGCTAGGGAGTGCACCGCTTCTGCGGCAAGGCCGGCAGAGCCAGTGAGGAGAAAGCCCACGAACTTCGAGACAGCAATTCCTAGGTTGGCGGCAAACGCCGCAATGATTGCCTTACGGCTGCCTTCATGCATACGCCTAGGTTGTCATAAGTTGGAGCGGTAACAAGATTTTGTTGCCGTATATCGGGGGATAGTGATGGGTGTTTTAGAGGGAAAGATCGCACTGGTAACAGGCGGTGGACGAGGCATTGGTCGCGCAATTTCTGAATTGCTTGCAGCCGAAGGCGCAACAGTTGCCATTAATTACAAGCGAGATCGTGAGTCTGCTGAAGAAACGCAACGCGCAATTCTTGATGCTGGTGGCACCGCAACAATTCATCAAGGCTCGAATGACATTCCCGAAGAAAATGTGGCATTGGTTGCAGATGTCATCAAGACTCACGGCGCAATCGACATTGCTGTTCTGAATGGTGGCGTTGCATCAAAGGGACGCAGCATTGAAAACACCGAAGCTGAAGAATTATGGAACTTGGTGGCAGTGCATGCCCTTGGGCCACACCAGTTGTGTCGCGCCTTGGTGCCGCACATGCGCGGCAAAGAACGTGCCGACATTGTGTTCATCTCGTCAGTTGCAACTTCGGGCATGAACGCAAACGGCGCTCCGTACAACATGGGCAAGGCAGCAATGGAGGCGCTGGCTCTCACGTTGGCCAAGGAAGAGCGCCCCAACAACATTCGCGTCAACATCGTTGCTCCTGGCTTGGTGGAAACAGACATGGGTGTCCGCTTGGCACGCGCCATTACCGGCCGCAAGGGCATGGAAGACCTTCGTTCGATGGACTCAGATGCTCCTTTTGGTCGCGTCTGTCAACCCGCTGACATTGCGAACGCCGTGCTGTATTTCTGCTCGCCGATGGCCTCATATGTCACTGGACAGCGCATTCAGATTGACGGCGGCGGTTCTTCATTGCGCGTGGGGCAATAGTCGCTAGCCTTCGGGGCGTGAGTCCTCTTGCCCCCCAAAACGCAGACACCATCATCGAGATCACCGAGGAAGCCTTGGTGCAACTGAAGCAGTTGCGTGATGAAGAGCCAGAGAAAGAGCGTCTTGGCCTTCGTTTGGAAGTTTTCGCGAATCCTGGCGAAGAGTTCAAGTACGACTTGTCATTCGAAATTGTGACGCAAGCTGCGTTCAGCGATGAAGTGCGCACCATTGATGGATTGAAAATCATCATTCCGTTGAACTCGTTTGAATTCATTAATGGCGCAACTCTTGATTACTCAGAGCGTCAGGGTCTCATCATTCGTAACCCCAACAAGCCGCCTGCAGTTGCTATTGAAGGACTCGTTAATGACGATGAATTCTCTGCATCAATTGAGGCAGTCATTTCCACAGACGTGAATCCGTCGCTTGCCGCACACGGCGGTTTCGTTACCTTCGTTGGTCATGACACAGAAGGCGTCGCCTACCTCACCATGGGTGGTGGCTGTCATGGTTGCTCAATGAGCAA
>CANFIM010000141.1 GCA_947447175.1 Acidimicrobiaceae bacterium
CACGTACTGGCCGAACTATGGCGAGATGTAGAGCAAGCCGAAGCGGGGGTTCAGGCATTCCTGAGTCGCACTAATTCGCTCTTGGGCGCAGTGGATACTGCCTCCGCCACCGAATTCGCAACCGATATCCACGACATGGCCTCCATCGGGCTGCTGGCCCAGCAACTCGCAGCCGCACCCTCTCGCCAGTAAAGTCAGACCGTGCATATTTTGATTGCCACCGACGCCCAGTGGGTTCTCAGCGAAGTCCAAGCGGCTCTTGATTCCCCCTCCACCACCTTCGAAGTCATTACCGATGGTCGCAAAGTTGCGCCAGCAGTTGGCAATCGCACACCCGATGTGGCGATTCTCGATCTTCAAGTGGGAAGCATGGGCGGCATGGCCGTCACCATGGACCTTCGTCTCGATCAATCAAGCGGCGCATTGCCTCACGTACCCGTTCTCATGTTGCTCGATCGCACGGCAGATGTTCATTTGGCTCGACGTAGCGGTGCCGATGGTTGGATCATTAAGCCTCTTGATGCATTGCGTTTGCGCAAAGCGGTGCGCACAATTGTTGCTGGCGAGTCGTACGCAGAAGGTGTCCCTGTTGCTGAAGTAGCAGAGGAAGAACCTGCAGAAGTTGTTGAAGACGCTGTTGTTGAAACAGCAGATTCAGCTAGCTAATTACTTCACTAACAATTCGGCAATTTGCACGGCGTTGAGCGCCGCGCCTTTGCGCAAGTTGTCATTACTGAGGAACAGCGCGAGTCCGCGATTGCCATCAACTGTTTCATCCTGACGAATGCGACCCACATAGCTGGGGTCTTTGCCAGCAGACAACAATGGCGTTGGAATATCTACCAACGAAACACCAGGCGCATTCGCTAACAATTCGTGCGCACGAGCAACGGTGATGGAGTTTGAAAACTCTGCATTGATTGCAATCGAGTGACCGGTGTACACAGGAACACGCACGCAAAGACCAGAGACCAAAAGGTTAGGAATGTTCAGAATCTTGCGCGTTTCATTGCGCAATTTCTTTTCTTCGTCTGTTTCACCCAGACCGTCTTCCACCATGGAACCAGCAAGTGGCAACACGTTGAATGCAATTGTGCGTGCAAACTTCTTTGGTGTTGGTGATGCAACTGCATCACCGTCAAAGGTGAGTTCTGCACCATGTTCGGCCATTGCGCGCACTTGCGTGTCGAGTTCTTCCACACCAGCAAGCCCACCACCGCTCACTGCTTGGTACGTGCTTGCGATCATCTTGATAAGACCAGCTTCATCGTGCAGCGGCTTCAAGATGGGCATTGCAGCCATAGTGGTGCAGTTCGGGTTTGCAATAATTCCCTTTGGCGGGTTGTGCGCAAGATGCCCGTTCACTTCGCTCACAACAAGTGGCACTTCAGGATCCATACGGAATGCACTGGAGTTGTCGATGACAATCACGCCAGCTGCAGCAAATCGTGGAGCAAGTTCGCGTGATGACGTTGCACCAGCAGAAAACAACGCAATGTCTAAACCAGATGGGTCTGCGGTAGCTGCATCTTCCACAGTGATTTCACCATTGCCCCATGGCAACTTGGTGCCAGCGGAACGAGCCGAGGCAAAGAAACGAAGTTCAGAAATGGGGAAATTGCGCTCTGCCAACAGGGTGCGCATAACGCTTCCCACTTGTCCAGTTGCACCTACTACTCCAACACGCATAGGTGTTGAGGCTAATGGCAGCGCGCGACCAGCCACCAGTGACTTTTATTGGCCACGTCTAAATTGCGCTGACGAACCGTATTTCCCATATAGGAAACCTCACGTTGCGGGCGACCGGGGTGGTGCAAAATGAGCACATCGTCGAGTTCCACCTTTGACGCCTCAAGCAAACTGAGCACTCGGCGCGGGTCGAGACGATTGGCCTGCCAGCCCAAACGGGTGGACCAACGCCATTGCGATAAACGAGCACCCAGCATCGGTACACGCCACAACCAACGCATCACAACGCCAGCTGGTGTGAGCAACACGTCGGCTGGTACCCAAGTTCGGTAGTTCAGAGCGACGTATCCGCCAGGCTTCACAATGCGCACAGCTTCTGTGGTGAGACGCAAAGCATCACTGGCCTTGCAGTGCTGCAGTGTGATGTACGAGAACACGGCGTCGATGCTGTTATCGGGAACACCAATTGAACTGCCATCGGCAATGTGCACGGTGCGCAACGAGTTCACTCGACCAAATCGCGCCACGGTTTCACGGCAACGCTCAAGGAAAGCTGCGTCAACATCTGTTGCAATCACGGTGTCAAAACGACGAGAGAAGGCAGCAGACATACGTCCGATTCCGCTACCAATTTCCAACATGGTGGAAGTTGTAGGAATTTCATTCCATCCGAGTCGGTCGAGATAGATATCTACCTCAATGTCACCGGTACGAACGAAATCACCGAGAGTAAGAGTTGCTCCGGTTTGGTTATCGAAGACCCAACCAATGTCACGTACGACTTCGTCTGCGTTCTGGCCAACTTCAGCGCGGGTGCCAGCAGCACGCCACGGAATAAGTTGCCTACGACGATTTGCCATCTATTGAGTATTGCAGGCGCGTTACTTGCGCTCAGGCAATGGTGCGGAATACGCAGTGCCCGAGTCGAGTCCGAAGGCCGTATGCAACGAACGAACAGCAGATTCCATATCGGATGCCGACACCACAACGGACACTCGAATGGTGCTGGTGGAGATCATGTGAATGTTGATGGTGTTATCAGCCAATACACGGAACATTTTGGCTGCAATTCCAGGACTTGTCTTCATGCCGGCGCCCACCAATGACACCTTTGCGATTTCGGAATCGTGCGTGACGCCTTGTGCGCCAATTTCAGTTGCAACGCGAGACACGATGTCTTCAGCAATCTTCATGTCGGCCTTTGGCACTGTGAAAGAAATATCGGTGAGACCATCTTTTGATGTGTTCTGCACAATCATGTCGACATTGATGTTGGCGTTTGCCAAGTTTTCAAACAATGCAGCAGAGATACCAGGACGATCAGGCACGCCGAAAACGGTGACCTTTGATTCGCTTGCATCTTGTACGACACCAGAAATAATTGGTTCTTCCATGGAGTTTTCTCCTTGTGACTTTTCTGCGCTCACCCATGTGCCGTGTTCCCACGTGAAGCTGGAACGAACATGAATGGGGAC
>CANFIM010000142.1 GCA_947447175.1 Acidimicrobiaceae bacterium
CCGTGTCCGAAGCGCGATACGCGACCTAGAACTTGATCGTCACCCAAAGACACTTCCGTTGTGGCTTCTTGAAGAACAGAAGGGGACACAATGTTGTGGCCTTCATAACTGCCGCCATGTGCCATTACCGTGTACACAGAGGCAACACCCCGCGCACTTGCGTGTGTATTGGTACTGGGCATCTCTGCATCGCGCCACACTGCGGAGTTCACATAGCCAGAACCAGAAAGTCCCGGCGGATTGGCATATGTATTGCGTTGCATCAGCTGTTCATCAGTGAGGTCATGTCGATCAATTGGGTCTGTTGCACCGGGAGGCCATTCAAATTCGGCAATACGGTTGCTGAGATGGGAGCACGAACCGAGATAAACATCGGCACCTAATGGCTCAGCAATTCGTTCGCGCAACAGTTGGCCAACTGTTCTGCCGGTTGCGCGTCGAATCACCTCACCCACGAGGAACCCGAAAGTGTTGACGTGATAGCCGTGTGCAGTGCCAGGTATCCACCACGGTGTCTCATTTGCCAAAGCAGTGGTCATCGTGTCCCACTGCAACATGGCATCCGTAGCGAGTTCCTGGCGAACTGCTGGCAAGCCAGCGCGATGTCCGAGAAGATCGCGAAAGGTCACGGATTCTTTTCCGTGCGCAGCGAACTCCGGCCACACAGTTGAGACCACTGTGTCGTAACTCAGTTCTCCTCGGGAGACGCATTGGGCGGCAACAATTGCTGTGATGCCTTTGCCCACTGAGAATGCGTTCACAAGTTCATCTGCTGACCATTCACGTGACCCAGAGGGGATAGCAACACCACCCCAGAGGTCAACAACACGACGTCCACGGATTTCAATGCAAACAGAAGCACCAATCTCGTTGTGCTCTGTGAAGTTATTTACAAACGCATCACGGACTGCCCCGAAAGCGGGGTCGCATGTTCCGTGAGGAGTGATTGTTTGGGTCAGAGAGCCGACTTCTCAAGGATGTGAATGCCACATGCTGAGCCAAGGCCAATCACGTGTGCAAGACCAACCTTTGCGCCTTCAATCTGACGAGGGCCAGCTTCACCGCGGAGGTGATGACACACTTCCCAGACGTTGGCAATACCAGTAGCTGCAATGGGGTGACCCTTCGATTCAAGACCACCAGAAACATTCACTGGTGTCTTTCCGTCGCGCCAGGTAGCCCCAGAGTTGAAGAAGTCAACAGCTCCACCCTCTTCGCAGAGCATGAGGTTGTCGTAGTGAACCAATTCTGCGGTTGCGAAGCAGTCGTGAAGTTCAACGAGGTTGAGGTCTGAAGGGGAGACGCCAGCCTGCTCATAGGCCTGCTTTGCAGCAATCTTTGTGAGGGTGTTGACGTCAGGAAGAATCTGACAAGCCTCTTGATATGGGTCGCTGGTAAGAACCGAAGCTGACACCTTCACTGCACGGCGCTGCTGCTCGAGGGACAAAGTCTTGAGCTTTGTTCCGCTCACCAACACTGCAGCGGCGGCGCCGTCACAGTTTGCTGAACACATAGGGCGAGTGTTTGGGTACGCAATCATGATGTCGTTCATGATCTCATCGAGAGTCATGCGCTTGTTGTAAGCGGCCAACGGGTTCAAAGTTGAGTGTGCGTGGTTCTTCTCAGAGATCTTTGCAAACAGTTCAAATGTTGCGCCACCGTACTTGTGGCCGTATTCCATGCCTACCTGTGCGAATGTGCCGGGCATATTTGCTGTACCAATGAGTCCGTCAACGTTCTGCACTGAGCCGTAACGCCCTGATGGCTTCCATTCCTTACCTGCCGACTTCGATGCGGGTGATGCACCGAGAAGGCCAACTCCAGCGAGCTTCTCAACACCGACAGCGAGACCCATGTCGCACTCGCCAGCCTTGATAGCCATGATGACTGTACGAAGAGCGGTTGCGCCCGTTGCACAAGCATTGGACACGTTGTAGACGGGAATACCGGTCTGACCTACTTGCTTCTGAATCATTTGGCCGATGCCACCTTGACCCATGAGGCAACCAGCCGCCATAACGCCCATGTCTTTCATGGTGACTTGGCCGTCTTTGAGTGCAGCGATTACAGCTTCAGCTGCAAGGTCAACTGTGTCTTTGTCCGGATACTTTCCGAACTTTGTCATGTTGATTCCGAGGATGTAGATGTCGTCTGTAGCCATTGTGTTCTCTCTTTTTCTTGTTCTGTTATTTCTTAGTTCTAATTATGAGGGTTCGTAGCCGAAGCCAATTGCTTCTGTGCCGTTGTCATCGTTTCCAAGTGAATAGGTAGCCAAACGCACCTTCATGCCGAGACTTACTTTCTCCGGGGTGGCATCAACGTTGATGACGTTGGCACGGACACTGGTTCCACCGCAGTCGATAACGGCTGCAACGAAAGGCACTGGCACACCAGGTGCCGCGAATGTCACGATGGTGAAGGCGCGAACGACACCTTCGTTCTGAATTGTGACGGTCTTGAAACCCTCAGCAAAACAGGATGCGCACGCATTGCGACGATCAAAGAATCGAGCTCCGCACGCGGTGCACTCATTTGCAGTGAGGTGCGGCTTATCGCCAAGCACCAAATAGTCGACCAATGGAATCTGGGTCATCGTCATCATTTCTCCCCTAGACAGATGTGCTCTCACACCTTATTCCCGTCTATTGGCTCAAGGAGAAGTTCTGGTGCCCTGTTGGTGGGAAAAATGGGCAACAATGGTTCTATGGCTGCTAAATGGACCAACTGGGCGGGGAATCAGATTGCGCGCCCGGAACGCATCCTTCGACCAAAATCCGAACAAGAAGTGGCTCTCTTGGTTGCAGCGTCAACGCAGCGGGGTCAAACGGTGAAGGTGCCTGGCTCTGGACATAGTTTCACGGCCGCCGCAGTAACAGATGGGGTGATGATCCATATTTCAGAGTTGAGCGGAATTCGATCTATTGATCGCACTGCTCTCACTGTCACGGTTGGTGCCGGAACCACCCTGAGCACGCTGAATGAATTGTTGGCGGTTGAAGGATTAGCTCTCGCAAATATGGGAGACATTGCCTATCAAACCATTGCTGGGGCGATTTCAACATCCACCCATGGCACCGGAGTGCAATTACCTGGCTTAGCTGGTCAGGTTCGTTCTTTCCGCCTTGTGCTGGCAGATGGTTCGGTCATCAATTGTTCCCCAACC
>CANFIM010000143.1 GCA_947447175.1 Acidimicrobiaceae bacterium
CCGCGACACATTCACATCAACAACGGCCACATCAGCACGATGGGCAAATGCAAGGACGGCACGTGCGGTGTACTGACCAATGCCAGGCAATGCCAAAAGTTCTTCAAGCGAGTCAGGCATTTCGCCGGCGTATTGCTGATCAATAACCATTGCCGCATCACGAAGATTACGACATCGCCGTGGGTAACCAAGACCAGACCACAACTGCAGTGCGTCGCCAAGCGGAGCTTGAGCGAGTGAACGCGCCGTGGGAAAAGCTTCTAGGAATGCTTCATACTTCGGCAACACGCGCGCCACCGAAGTTTGTTGCAACATGACTTCGCTGACAAGAACGCGCCATGCATTATTCGTGCGTCGCCACGGAAGATCACGAAGTGAACCACTGCCCCATTCAATGAGGCCCGTAGCGATGCGATCGTGGCGAGTTATTCGCCCCACACGTCCTGGTCGTCGTACGGACGACGACGTTCTGGTGCAAACTCACGCTTCCACACCATGACGCGACGGCGGAAGTAGCACACTTCTTTTCCGTCTTGGTTAAAGCCCTTTGTTTCAACGAGAACTGTTCCGCGGTCATTCTTTGACTTGCTCTCATTGACTTCGAGAACGCGAGTTTCTGCGTGAATGGTGTCGCCGTGAAACGTAGGGAACTTGTGTTGCAATGTTTCAACTTCAAGATTTGCAATTGCTGCACCGCTGACATCAGGAACGCTCATGCCAAGCACTAGTGAGTACACCAAGTTGCCCACCACTACGTTGCGACCCTGCACACTCTCTTTTGCGAACCAATCATTCGTATGAAGGGGGTGATGATTCATGGTGATCATGCAGAACAAGTGATCGTCATACTCTGTGATGGTTTTGCCGGGCCAGTGGCGGAAAACATCGCCAGGCGTGAAATCTTCAAGGCAGCGACCAAAGGGGCGTTCATATGTTGTCATGAGAGACAACGCTAGTTCGGCTTGTGTACGCCGTCCGTATCGTCATCGTCGAACTCAAGGTCACCGGGGTCAAATCGCGGCATCGGGAACTGTCCGGTGCGATCACGTGGGGCAAACTTCTCTACCCAATCCACAGTGGTGAGGCCTCGTTGCGTTTGTGCTGTTGCCAAACGAGGCAGTGGCTCGAGTCGATGCTTTCGGTCAACAGACCAAGGCCCAACTCGTAATGACAGGTAACAAATCCAGCCCACCATGATGGGCATCCAATACTGCGCAACGCGATACGACAGCACACCCACAGTTGCCGTGGGTTTCGTGAGTCCAAATCCGACCAGCATCGGAATGTAGATGCCTTCAACTAGCCCGAGACCGCCTGGAGTAATGGGAATTACCGAGAACACGTTGGCAATACCAAATGCGATGATGAGACCGTCTATTCCAATATGGCCGCCAAAAGCACGCAAGAACACCCAGAGCGATACTGCATCTAGTGCCCAGTTCGCAGTTGCCCACCCAACCACGCGCCACAACAGTTTGCGGTCGGTTGCTAAATCTTCAATTCGTGCGCCGAGATGCGACAGAACTTCTGCTGCGTGTTGTTCATCGAATCGGAGACGTCGCGCAATTCCGCGAACCATGCGTTCCGATCTGCCTTGGCCTTCCACTAATCCGAAAATAAGGAACGCAGCGAACGCCATGAGGATGACACCAACAACTGCAGCTGTGCCATAACCAGCATTTACTCCGCGAGTAGGAATAGACACAATCAGTCCAAACCACAAAATGAGATTGAGAACTACTGCAGACCCAATACCAGCGGTTGCCAAAGCAAATGCAGCATCTGGCCCAGGGATTCCGCACATAGTGATGAGGCGAAAACCCAACGCAGAACTTGCAGCACTACCGCCCGGCACGATGTTGCCAAGCGCTTTTGTGCTGAGTTGTATTCGATACAAACGCAATGCGCTGATCTTGTTTCCCTCTTCGCCCAATGCAGCCTTTGTAAGAAGTGAATAGGCAAACAACGCGAGCCCTTGGAAGCCCAATCCGGCAACCAGCAAGTACGGATCAATGGTGTGCAGTTTGTTCACTGCCGAGCGGAAGCCAGGAATGAGTGGCAGCACAAAGAAGTACACCACGAATCCACCCAGCACTATCTGAAATGTTCGGCTCAGGCGACCAAATCGACGACTGCGTGCCATTAGCGAGCGCCACTTACTTCAGGGAACTGCAATGCAATGTTCAACAGTTGATCTCGCACCGCACCGCCAAATTCAGCGTCAGTGATTCCAAGTCGAACGAGAATGAGATTGCGGTGAGGAGCAACCCAAATGAGTTGACCTTGGTATCCGTGCGCCACAATCGACTTCGGATCGCTAGGTGGAATCCACCAATGAGCGCCGTAATCCCAATTCATTTCGTCTTCGTGACCGGCAATCTCGCCAGCGTATGCAACCCAGCCTTCGGGGAGAAGTCGCACGCCATTGCACACGCCATCGTTGAGGTACAAGGCGCCAAACTTTGCAAAATCACGTGCTGTTGCATAGACGAATGAGGAACCAATGAAAGTTCCTGCATCGTCAAATTTCGCAACTGCAGATGTCATGCCCAGCGGATCAAAGAGGCGCGTCTGCATATACGTGCTCACGGCGGTTGACTCTCCGGGCTTTTCGCTCAATGCACGAGCAAGCACTTTCGCAACAATGTTGGTAGTGCCTGATGAGTACTTATACAAATTTCCCGGCGTGGCCTCGAGAGGCTTATTGATCACGTAAGCGGCGTGGTCGCCCTTGAACCCGCCATCACCAAACAACATCTCAATCACATCCGACACGGAATCGTCGACGTAGTCCTCCACCCAGGCCAACCCGCTTGACATGGCAAGCAGATGGCGCAGCGAGATGGTGGAGCGCTCATCGTTCTCCCACTCAGGAATGAGGTGGGTGTCTTCAATTGACAAAAGACCATCGCCCACAGCCATTCCGACCAGCGCATGAGTGATGCTTTTCGCCATCGACCACGAGATGAGAGTGGACTCCGAGGACGCCCCATGCCCGTAGTGTTCGTGCACCACCGTGCCGTCATGCACAGCAAGCAGAGCCAAGGTGTCGCCAACGAGCGCATCCGCGGCAGGGAATGAGACAGACACCACGCTGTGAGCCTAGGCGGAGCCGACTACCCCCCTGTAGCGTTTTGGCTCATGAGTACCTCA
>CANFIM010000144.1 GCA_947447175.1 Acidimicrobiaceae bacterium
GACTTCTCCCACTGCCGTAGATGCAGCGCGTCAACAAATCGAAAAACCATTTGGTACGGGTCTTGAGGCCTGGCTGGCCACAGCACTGTTGCCCCAAGGCATCCGGGGGACTTTTGAACCTCCAGTGTCATGTCGTGACACCACTTCTCAAACTCAACGCGCTGTGCTTGGTGAACCGTACGCGTAATGGCCACTGTGACAGTGCCAGGCGCAATCTTGGGTAAACGTCCGGTGGGGAAGTCTCCCGTGAGATCAGGCATGCCATGTACCGTAGTCCTACGCCAACTTCTTGGTTATTCACTTATGCGCGCACTTGTTATCTATAGCCACCCTGTCAATGACAGTTTTTGTGCTGCCATGCGTGATGCCGCAGTGAATGGACTGACGCGCGCGGGGCACCATGTTGATGTCATCGATTTAGCAGCGGAAAATTTTGATCCGGTGATGTCGCGAGATGAGTGGCATAACTATTTGGAGAGCCACGGTAAAATATCTCCGTCCCTCGAACGGCATGTTGCGCTTGTGAAGGCCGCTGACATTCTGGTATTCGCATACCCCACCTGGTGGTCAGGATTACCTGCTCAACTAAAGGGTTGGCTCGAGAGAATCATGATTGAAAATGTTGCGTACAGATTTACAAAAACCAATCGAGTACGCCCCGCACTCACCAATGTAAAAAAAATTTACATACTCTCAACTTTCGGCTCACCTCATTGGTACATCGCTTTCATCCACAACAATGGCAAGCGAGTTCTCTCGCGTGCTCTTCGCCTCAGTACGGGCAGAGCGCACGTGACGTCACATTTCTTGTATTCGATGGATACTCAAAGAAATGAACATCGAGTGGAATTTCTCAAGAAAATAACTGATTCGTTGGCGAAGTCATGAACGTTCTCGTTGTCTATGCACATCCTGAGCCAGAATCCACTGTTGGTCGTCTACGAAATGCAGTGCTTGAGGAACTTGCTTCCCTAAACCATGTGGTACGCCAACACGATTTGTATGCAGAGGGTTTCAACCCGGTGATGTCTGCATTCGAACGGAAGAATCACTCCACTGCTTTGGCTCCGAAGCTTGACTTCATTCCAGAGCTTCGGCCGTATGTAGAAAATCTGTTGTGGTGCGAGGCGGTTGTGTTGGTATACCCCACATGGTGGTCTGGACAACCGGCCATCATGAAGGGATGGATTGATCGAGTCTTTGTCAATGAAGTGGCTTGGACATTGCCTGAAGACGCGAATCGATTGAAGCCATTGCTGACGAATATTCGTCGACTAGTGGTGGTGACCACGCATGGCTCCACCAAATTCGTGAATGCAATGGAAGGGGAGTCTGGAAAGCGAACCGTTTTTCGTTCACTTCGCTTCATGATGCATTGGCGTACGCGGTGTACGTGGATTGCATTTTACGGATTAGACCGTATTGCTGTTGAAAAACGGGACGAAGTCATCGTGAGAGCACGTCGTCGTCTTCGGAAGGCTCTATAGCTTTTTCTCTGCCTAGTGCAAGAGCCAGTGAGGCGATTGCAAGCACACGCACCATTGCAGCAACCGTGGCCCCATGGCGTTCATATTCAACAGCTGACGTCAATATTGAAGCAGTAAAGACCACTGTGGTTACTGTGCCCAATGCAGTCATCGCTTGCACAATACGAATTTTCGCTCGAGATAACCACGAGATAGCCAATGTTGCCAGTGCAATCATCAGCCACGCCCACCACGGATCAAAGAGTTGATGAGGAATGATGGTGCGAGTGCGAGTGGGCAAGAACGTTTCATCACGTGGGCCAAGAGTTTTGTGTGCCTTTGCTTGAATTATTCGTACTGCTGACGATGGATGCGTAGCGATGTATTTCGCATAAGTAGTCCATCCATGGTCTTGTACCCATTGCGCAAGAACAACACCACCAGCAATCATGGTCATTGGTGGCATCTGTTGCATAGGGAGGTGAACAATTTCTCGTACATCATTTTCGAGTTGCGTGGAACGGCCGTACCCGCGCACCTCTCGTAGTCCTGCAATTTCTGGCAGTCCGTGCGCAATGAACCAGTTGTACGCATCGTTGTTGGGGCATATACGTCGTTGAAGAACTGTATAAAAGTTCACGGCTGAAGCTGATTCGTTTCCTCGTAACTGCACAGCGCCCCACAGCGAAAGGC
Source organism: Acidimicrobiaceae bacterium (assembly GCA_947447175.1). GTDB lineage: Bacteria > Actinomycetota > Acidimicrobiia > Acidimicrobiales > Ilumatobacteraceae > UBA2093. Next base: position 2,160 of record CANFIM010000144.1, read on the forward strand.
TGACAAGAAAAATCATGCTTGCTCTATGTCGATGATGCCGGCTGAGAAAGTACTTCACTATTGAGTATCCGGCACAAGCGAATACCACTACTAAATTCACGGGTCGCGTAAACGATGTGAGCACTAGGAAAACTACCCATAACAACCGAGCCAGTCTTGATGACGATTGTGAGAGGTGAAGGGTTGCGGCCAACGCACCCACTGCAAAACTGATGCCCAATGATTCAGACAATATTGCGAGGTCAAAATGAATGATTTGCGGTGTCAGCCCAAGTACAAGAACGCCCGTGATGAAGACGCGGCGAAGTCTTGTAATGGAACCAGTTCTCCATGCCAGATATCCCCATGTAAAAACTCCGATTGCAATATGCAGAATGACGCGCTGAGAATCTGTGCGAACTATTGAATACATCAACGGCACTACCCAGAATCGTTCGATGTTGCCTGAAAAATTCAGGTGTTCATATCCTGACGAATCAGGGAATCTGGTAGCTACTTCTCCTGCAGATGCAGCCCATCTGGCAATCGCGTAGACCGCAAGCGACAGTGCGAAAAATACCGGCGTACGCAACAGCGAATTAAGGCGACGCATGGAATTAACCGTACTCGCCTCCGTTTATCCACCGTGCGTCTAGTACTTTTCTCTGTATGAAGACGTTGGTCATTGATGAACTGGGAAACCTCGACAATCTGCATGTTGTAGAGATGGAGAGTCCTCAACTGGGAAAGGGTCAAGTTCGCATTGAAATTCTTGCGTGTGGATTGAACTATGTCGACTCCCTGATGATTGAGGGAAAGTACCAAATCAAGCCCGCGGTTCCATATCATCCCGGATCGGAAGTTGTTGGTCGAGTCACAGAGGTCTCGTCTGGTGTCACGAATGTGCGAGTTGGAGATCGAGTATTTGTGCCAATTGGAAATGGCGGATTTTCTGACGAAGCAGTGGTGGATTCTCGTCGCACACTTCGCATTCCTGAACAGCTCTC
>CANFIM010000145.1 GCA_947447175.1 Acidimicrobiaceae bacterium
CCGAGTCGTTCTTCCAATGCATCACCAACTGCTAGAAGTCGATCTTCACGCCATGCATGAGTAGCAATCTGCACGCCCAATGGAATGCCATTGTCGTGACCAACGGGAAATGCGAGTGAAGGAATTGCAAGTGCTGCAAGATTCACCGTGTATCGCAAGTGATTCCATAATTCAGCCATTACATCGGGGCCTTCAATGTCTTCGTTCATACGCATAAACGGTTTTGTTAACACGGGCATGACAACAAGTGGGTATTGCTCAAAGAACACGTTCCATGCTCTAAAAAGTAGATCTCTGTCTGCCAGTGCTTGCATCAGTGTTTGTGGAGTGGGCTCTGGGAATGATGGACCCATTCCTTGAATCGCCTTTGTGAGGCCCGAGTCATTGAGAAGTTCCAATTGCGGAATCAGCCCCAATTGCACATCGAGTGAACCTAAGCGCAACCACATTGAGAAGAGAACGTCCAACATCGGCGGAGATATTTCCTCAACCTCGTATCCGGCATCTTCAAGAAGTGTGCCCACTTTGCGAATCGCAAAACGGGTGGATTCGTGCATGTCCCGACCGTCATCGGTGAGCAGAGCGACACGCAGCGGCTTCGTTGATTCAGGGAACTCGTTCTGAATGGGCACCCAGAATGGATCATTCCAATTTGGATGCTGCATTGCTGCGTATCCCAATCGAAGGTCTGTCATTGTGCGAGCGAGTGGTCCTTGTGTCGACATCATCATTGCCGAGAGCCCGCGAGGGTTTGGGTTTGAGCCACCACTCGGCATGCGGCCAATGGTGGGGCGTAATCCGATGACTCCATTACAAAACGCGGGCCACCGCACTGAGCCTGCAACATCGTTTCCTTGAGCAATTGCACACATGCCGGTAGCTACTGCGGCACCAGCTCCGCCACTCGATCCGCCCGGAGTGAGATGTTGGCCATACGGGTTATGGGTTTCGCCGTGCAGATCGTTTCCGGTGTGGGCTCGAAGAGCGAACGCTGGAGAGTTAGTGCGACCCAGCATGACCGCTCCGTCATTTAAGAGGCCCTGAATACTCGCGTGAGTTGAAGCGGATGGATTGTCTTTGAGCGCCCCAATTCCATTGTCCATGGGATAGGGAAGATGATCGGTATTGATCTTGGTTGTGATGGCAACGCCTGCAAGGCGACCTCGTACTTTGCCGTTATCGACGTCTAGTGCGCGCGAGCGAGCATCTGCATCGGTGCGAAGCACCACAGCATTGAGTTTTGTGTTGACGTGATTAATGCGCTCAATGTGTGAATCGGCAACCTCTACCGCGCTGAGCTCCTTGGAACTGATCAGTCGTGCGACTTCAGTCCCACTCATTTCCCAAGGTTGCGTAGACATTTTCTTCCCCCGTTGTCAACAGAAGTCAATCTACTTCACCAGATCATCACCGAAAACGGAAATAAATTATTTAATCACTGGTGTTGAGCGATTGCATCAAGTATGTGAGCAACACGTATCGAATCTGCGCTTGACACCAACCAGCCTTCGCGGCCATCGATGACTTGACTCACATTTTCTACCATTTCAACGAATGAATTGGTGACGCGGAATTCTTCTACGACGTCGTTGACTCGCAGTGAACACGCCTCGTTCCAGGTAGTGAATGATTCGCCTTCTTCAGTACTGATCTGGCCGTGTGAACCGCGAACAATGAACTGTTGTTGGCTGGGTAATGCAAAGGAGCTCACAGCGTGCGCGGAAATTGAATTATTCAGTCGCACTGATACATCAGTAGTGAGATCGATACCTGTTGGCCCAACGACGCGTTTGAGGTTGTCAATTTCTAGTTCTTCTGCACCATCTGTGAGAGCCACCCATGCATGTGCCTGGTAGCAACCAACGTCGAGCAATGCCCCTCCGCCCATCGATGGGTTGAGTCGATAGTTGTCGGTCATCTCCGACGTGAATGTGAAGGCAGTCTCGATGTGCTCAACTTCGCCGATTGCTCCGTTGACAACAAGCTCAACCATGCGTGCATAACGCGGGTGCCACCTGCCCCACACAGCTTCAGCAAGCATGCGGCCATTGCGGGTAGCGCAGTCAAACATGGCTACTGTTTCAGCGGCATTTAACCCGAGTGGCTTCTCGCATAGAACGTGCTTTCCGGCTTCCAGCGTCTTGGTGACCCATTCAAGATGCTGGCTATTCGACAGGCTGATGTACACAGCATCAACGCGTTCGTCGGCAAGTAGATCGTCATACGTTGCTTGAACGTGTTCGGGTTCAAGAGATGCAGAGCGCTGTTCATCCCGGCTGGCCACGGCGTACAACTTCGCTCCACGAGAAGCGTGTACTGCGGGTGCAAGACCTCGACTAGCTACAAAACCTGCGCCGAGGAAACCCCAGTTCACCGTCATGAGTTATGACTTCCGAAGGTGTGGCACAACAGGCATGGCATTTTGCACTGCTGATTGTTCAGCTGCTTGCATAATCGCCACCACATTGCGCGATTGCAGAGCATTCACTTCCATTGGTGTTCCGTTGTTGATGAACTCAACGATGGAACGATGAAACTCGTGCGGAGCCAGGGGCTGTAATGGGGCAATGCGTGAGGTTCCGTCAACGTGGTGCACAGTGAGAATTGCGGGCAGGTCGGCAACGGCGGGTTCACCAGCAGGGTCCCAGTTGCCGATGATTGCTCCTTCAGTGCCCAACACGTAGAACTTCGGCTTACGAGCTGCCGCAAGATCGGAGTGCACAAACGTTGCTTGTTTGCCGGTTGTGAAAGTGACAGTGACATGTGCGTGGTCGGCGTTGGTGGCATGTGTCCACACGCGCTTATGGTTCTGACCACTTACATGTGCAACATCGTCGGCAATGATGTTGAGAATCTGATCGAGGAAATGGCTGCCCCAGTCGAAGATTGCACCGCCCGATACTTCTGCATTTGAGTGCCAGTAATCGCATGGGCGTGAATAGCCGCCAACAAAACTGTCGTAGTGATACACATCGCCAATCTCACCAGAGCGAATGATGTTGCGCATGGTGACAAAATCATCGTCGAATCGACGGTTCTGATACACCACAAGCATGAGTTTCTTGTTGGCGGCAAGCTCCATTAATTCGTCGCACTGATCAGCAGTGAGTGCCATGGGTTTCTCGAGCACCACG
>CANFIM010000146.1 GCA_947447175.1 Acidimicrobiaceae bacterium
AATCCGCCCTGTGCAACCGATGAGTACGCAAGCATTCGAACAATGTTCTTCTGCTTGAGCGCCATCACGTTGCCCACGGTCATGGTGAGCGCAGAGAGAATCCAGAACACTGGCTGATACACGTCTTTGGCACTGGGGAACGCAACGAAAACAACGGTGACCAGCGCAACGAAACCAGCAGCCTTTGACGCCACTGACAAGAACGCCGTGACAGGTGTTGGTGCGCCTTCATACGTGTCTGGTGCCCAGGTATGGAATGGCACGGCAGACACTTTGAATGCAAAGCCAACGACAACGAAGAACACGGCAACGGCACGAATTGATGTAACACCCGACGACAAATACGTGGAGATATCAACGAGTTTCGTGGAGTTCGCCATTCCGTACAACAACGACATGCCGTAGAGCATGACTGCAGATGCAAAGACACCAAGCAAGTAGTACTTGATGCCGGCCTCATTGCTCTTCAGGTCGCGCTTACGCCATGCGGCCATCATGTATGCGGGAATTGAAAGGAATTCGAGTGATACAAAGATGGAAACAAGGTCACGGCTTGACGCCATCATCACCATGCCCATCACGCTGGAGAGCATGAGGAACCAGAATTCGCCTTGGTAGTAATCGCCTTCGCGCATGTGGTCTGCGGAGAGCAGAACAACGACATAGCCAGAGAGAAGGAAGAGACCCTTCAGCACAAGGCTGAAGTCATCAACCATGTATCGACCATCAAACAACGAGCGCGCGCCTGCATCACTCAACGCCAATGTCAGAACAGGAATGAATGCACCCAGCAGCGTAAAGCTGGCCACTGGTGTGAGCATCCACTTCTTTGCGTCTGACACGAAGAGGTCGAGAAGAAGAAGCAGCACGATGCCGCCCCCGAGAATGATCTCGGGTGCGAGTGCGTGGTAATCAACTGTTGGTGATGTCCACGCTGTAGCAGCGGCAACAAGTGTGCTGAGCACGGGTCAGCCTCCGAATGCCTTGAGTGTCACGGCCACTGCTGGGTCGAGAACCTTAAACATGATGTTTGGCATCACACCGAAGACAACGATTGCAATGAGCAATGGAGTCCATGCCATCCATTCGAACTTGTTCACGTCGTGGATGTCTTCGTCATGGCCATGGCCAGCAGCAAACTCTGGGTTTGGCTCACCGAATGCGGTGCGCTGGTACAGCCAGAGCAAGTACGCGGCAGCGAATACAGTTCCGACTGCAGCAATCACCATGTACACACGGAAGGTCACTTCTGACAATCCGGCAGCTGGGCTGTATGCCGAGAGAATTGCGGGGAACTCGCCCCAGAAACCGGCAAGGCCTGGCAAACCAAGTGATGCCATCGCGCAGAAGCCAAGGATCCAGCCAAGTTTTGGCATCTGAATCAACAGACCAGAGAGTCGCTTGATTTCAAGCGTGTGATAACGCTCTTTCACGGAACCTGCAAGGAAGAACAACATGCCAGTAATGAGGCCGTGAGCCACCATGCCGAACATTGCTGCGTTCATACCGAACGAAGTAAGTGTGGAGATACCAAGCATCACGTAACCCATGTGGGCAACTGACGAGAACGCAATCAGGCGCTTCATGTCGGTTTGTGCGAGACATCCGAGCGCGCCGTAAATGATGCCGACGACTGCAAGCAGACCGATATACGGTGCCCACGCTTTTGCAGCTTCTGGCAACACGGGAATTGCAATTCGAACGAAGCCGTACGTACCAAGCTTCAACAAAATGGCAGCCAAGATGACTGAACCTTGTGTTGGTGCTTGTGTGTGCGCATCAGGCAACCACGTGTGGAATGGGAACATCGGCACCTTCACAGCGAAGCCAACAAACATTCCAGCAAAGATCCAGATTTGAGTGGTGCGCGAGATGTTCACGCCATGGTCAATGAGGAATTGAATGGAGAAACTCTCAGCGCCTGTCTTGTAGAACAAGGCAAGGAACGCAACCAGCATCAACGCAGAGCCGAACATTGTGTACAGGAAGAACTTGAGCGACGCGTACTGACGGTTTTCGCCGCCCCACACGCCGATCATGAAGTACATCGGCAACAACACGAGTTCGAAGAACACGAAGAAGAGAATGAGGTCTCGGGCGATAAATGTTCCGGCCATACCTGTCTGCAAGATCAGCATGAGGCTGAAGAACGCCTTCGGGTTGCCAGGTGATGGCACATGATCCCAGCTGTAGATCATCACCAGCAATGTGATGACCATCGACAAGAAATACAGCGGCAAGCTGATGCCGTCGAGACCGATGGAGTACGAGGACTTGATGACTGTGATCCAGTCATGCTGTGCCACGAACTGCATTTGGCCCGCTTTGCCGTAGTTGAACTGAGTCAGCGTGTACACGCCAACTGCCAACGTGGCTACCGCAGTGGCAATTGCTACCGACTTTGTAAGCGCTTCTTCTGCCTTCGGTATGAAGAGCATGATGAGAACGCCGACAAGCGGCAGAAACGTGCCGACTGTCAGCACCCAATTGTGGTCGCTTAGGACTTCCATGCCGATTTGCTCCCTCAGCTATTAATGATGACGAGTACGAGTGCACCGATGGCGGCTGTGCCGAACAACAATGCTCCGTACTGATTGACTTTTCCGGACTGAATGGGTTGCAACGCACTGCCTGCACCTTGTGCTGCACTGCCTGCACCATTCACTGCTCCGTCGACCACTGCTTGGTCAACATTGCGATACACCCAACCTGCAACTGTCTTGGAAACCACACCGGCTCCGTTGACAATGCCGTCGAGAATGTTTTGGTTGAACCAGTACGCACCCTTAGAGATGGGGTGAGCAATGGAACGAACGATGATGTTTTCGTAAAGAACGTCGAGGTAGTACTTGTTGATGAGCAACGAGTAACCCGCACCGAGAAGTTTGTTGCGCTTCGTTAGACCAACGAGTGCCTTGTTCTTCTTCTCATACAACTGAATGCAGAGCAACCAACTGAGCAACATGCCCGCGAAAACGATGATCATTGACATGGCAGCCTTTGACCACTTAAAGGGGGCATGGTGCAACTGCGGAGCCAAACAAACGCCAGCAGTTGGTGTTTCGGTGCCGCATGGTGATTCATG
>CANFIM010000147.1 GCA_947447175.1 Acidimicrobiaceae bacterium
CATTCAAAAAGCGGCATCTCGCGCCATGTTGCGCGCAGTGGGTCTGGGTGACGATGACTGGGTAAAGCCACAGATCGGCATCGCCTCAGCATGGAACGAAGTCACACCATGCAACATGTCGCTCCGTCGTCTTGCCGAATCAGCCAAGCAAGGTGTTCGCAGCGCAGGTGCAGTTCCTTTGGAGTTCGGCACCATCACAGTGTCCGACGGCATCTCAATGGGACACGAAGGAATGCGAGCATCTCTTGTGTCGCGTGAAGTCATCACCGACTCGGTGGAAACTGTGGTGCACGCAGAACGATTCGATGGTTTTGTTGGGCTCGCCGGTTGCGACAAGAGCATTCCTGCAATGCTCATGGCTGCGGCACGACTCAACCTTGCAAGCGTGTTCGTGTATAACGGCTCCACCATGCCTGGTGTGTACAAGGGCAACAACATTGACATCACCACGGTGTTCGAAGCTGTTGGTGCGTGTGCAGTTGGCAGCATTTCCGAAGACGAACTCACCGATATTGAACGAGCTGCATGCCCAGGCGAAGGTGCATGCGGTGGCATGTTCACGGCCAACACCATGTCGTCCATTGCCGAAGCATTGGGCATGAGCCTTCCTGGTTCTGCATCGGCTCCGGCTATTGATCGCTCACGTGAAGATGATGCACAACGTGCTGGTGAAGCAGTAGTGAACATGTTGCGTCTTGGCATCACTGCGCGCGACATCATGACGAAGAAGGCTTTTGAAAACGCCATCGCAGTTGCCAATGCATTCGGTGGCAGCACCAACGCAGTGCTGCACATTCTTGCAATCGCCAATGAAGCTGGTGTTGACATTGACCTCGACGACTTCAATCGCATTGCAGACAAAGTTCCGCACATCGCAGACACAAAGCCCGGCGGCAAGTTCCACATGTCAGACATTCACCGCATTGGTGGCGTGCCTGTTCTCATGAAGCACCTTCTTGACGCTGGCTTGTTGCATGGCGACGTACTTACATGCACCGGTAAGACAATGGCTGAAAATCTTGCAGACGTGAATCCACCTGCGCCTGATGGTGTGGTGATTCACCCGCTCAGCGATCCGATCCATAAAGAGGGCGGCCTCAATATTCTCACTGGTTCACTTGCACCAAACGGAAGTGTTGTGAAGGTTGCTGGTCTTACCAAAGAGCAGATGCAATTCGAAGGCCCTGCACGTGTGTTCGACGGTGAAGACGGCGCAATGGATGCCATCATGACCGGCAAGATCAATCATGGTGACGTGATTGTCATTCGGTATGAAGGCCCGAAGGGCGGCCCTGGTATGCGCGAGATGCTCGCAATCACAGGCGCACTCAAAGGCGCCGGCCTCGGCAGCACAGTTGCGCTTATTACCGATGGTCGATTCTCTGGCGGCACCTGGGGCTTCTGCATCGGACACGTTGCGCCTGAAGCAACAGATGGTGGTCCTATTGCATTCGTGAACGAAGGCGATCGCATTCGTATCGACGTGCCCACGAAAGCCCTCGACTTGTTGGTCGACCCATCCGAGATTGAGAAGCGCAAGGTGGGCTGGAAGCCCAATCCACCGCGTTACACCTCTGGTGTTTTGGCGAAATTCGCCAAGCTGGTGCAAGGTGCCGAAACCGGCGCCATCACCAATATCACCCGCTAAATACAAGGGGTTCTATAACAGGACTCACTCACAGCCGAACTCTGCACCACCCTTTTGGCAAAGTTCGCTGACACATGACTGAGCCTTCCCTTCCCCAGGGCAGCCCTGCGCTGCCACGCAATTTTTCGTTCACCCTGCCATATACAGAAGCCGTTGCCGTTCGCGATTACGCCGACCGCTATGCGCCAGTACCAGGTTTTGAATACTGCGTGTTGCTCACATTCCTTCCAGGAAAACACCAATGGTTCATGACCGAAATGAATGTGATGGCGTGGTTTGAATACGACGGCAATGGTCCCAGCGAGGGAACTCTCGCTGTTTCAGTTCAGCAGTTGAATCTCATCGTTGCAATGGGCGATCACGAAGACATTGCTGTACACGTTGATCTTGATGCCAAGCAGTTCCGTTTTGAAACCGGTGGTGTTGTTGCATCGGTTGATATTGCACCTCAATTTCATCGTGACTGGACAAGTACGTTTGCAACCTCATGGAGTGTGCGTGCAGAAACGAGTCATCTCGTCAAGCTCGGTCGCGCAATGATGTCGCACCCAGTCAATATGCCCGTCGAAGGTCTGGAAGAAGTTCCATGGCCATTTATTGATTTTTCTTTCGATGGCGCTACATTGCACGCTGTTCGTGATTGGTCGCGCTTTGGTGGTCCACGCGTAACAGTTGACATTCCAGCATCAGGCGCGTATCGCGGTGAGTTCTCGTGTTATGCAGAACCATTCGCTCGCGAACTTTTCTACGCAGATATGTCCGAAGGTGATGAACTCACGCTCGCATTCTCTGTAGATATTCCGAACTTTGCCCACCTCACCGGAGATCGTTGGGGTATCAAGGTAGGTCTTGGTCATCATTTTGTATATGAACACCGCTTTGGTGTTGTTGAGCATCTTGCGGCCAGCGATATCGAAGTGGAAGAAGATTCGCGCATCGGGTGGGACCCAGTAGTGCGTTGCACACATCGCGATCAAGAAGTCAGTGCCACCATTTTGTGCGATGAGAAGAACGAGGCACATTTCGTTCGCCTCTCGAGCATTGTTGTGGCTAACGCCCCATGGAATCTGCAAATGGCAGAGGAAATGAACTCATGGAACAACATGTGGGCAAACAGCAAGCTTGTGCGCGAAGGCGAGAATCTTCTCGTCGTTGCCGACGTACCGGTCACTTCACTTGAAGTGCTTGCTGATTCGGTACGCGATCTGGTGATGAAGGCAAACAACGTCAGCGACGTTGTTGCCGTCTTCATGTAACAGAAATGGAATTTCAGATCTTTAGTCACATCAACCAACACAAATAACCACCAACAAGGGAGCAACATCATGTCCGATTACAACAACGCCGAATTTCCAGAACTGGAAGAACTCAACACATCCCTTGCGGAAATCGAAATGGTGGTGGGTGACTAC
>CANFIM010000148.1 GCA_947447175.1 Acidimicrobiaceae bacterium
CCAAACACTGCGCCAGAAGCGATACGGAAAAGGAGGCTGTAGCCAATCTGGCCGGCTGCACCGGTGACGGCAATACGAACGGGAGTTGTCATGCCTTAATCGTACGCACCGTGGGCCAGTGCTACCTAATGATTCAGCCCCAAAACAGGGTGAAATTAGCGACCCACGGCCGAAAGAATTGCCGCTACGTAATTATCTTGGCCCACCTTGTTGGGGTGAATTCCGTCAGACGAGAACCATTCGGGGTGTGGTTTTGACAATGAATACCAGTCAAGAATCGTGACGTTTGGATACGTAGCAGGCAGCTCGTTAATGACGGCATTGTTGAGTGCCTCAGACGCATGCCGTGGAACTCGGGTTGTGAGGAACACAACATGCGGCACATTCTTCAGTGGTTCCAAAATTCTCTCGAACGTTGCCTTTTTCGTGATGCCATTCGTGCCGAGGTGAATAACCACGTAGTCCCCCAGTTCATTGGTGGACTTGTAATAGTTGAAGATCTGCAATGCATAAATCACTTGTCGATTTTTCTCAGCATCAACGGTGATTCCGTGTGCTGCCAACTTCTTTGCAGAACCCAACATCACCGAATCGCCAACTGCAAGCACTGCAATTTTTCCTTTCGGAACTGCCGTAGTAGTTGTTGCCATTGGCAACGTGCCCATTGCAGGAAGCGTTGGAGCAATCGACGTGATTGCTCCTTCGTTGGCATTGAGGTTGGCAGTGATGTCATCAGGCATCACTGATGCAGTAACCAAACTTGCCACAGCAAAAATTGGCACTACTGACAAAGTTGCGAGACCAACAGAAATCGGTGGGCTCAATCGACCTCCGAGCGCCCGCCATTCACGGTATGAGCGCAAGGCAGTACCGGTTCGAATAGGAGTTTCAATGAATCGATACGACACTTCGGTCACCGCAATGGTGATCAGCATGAGTGCCGCGAACTCTTTTGCGTTGAGAGCAGTACCTGCGCTCTTGCGATACGCCTGGAAAATTGTCCAGTGATACAGATACAAACCGTAGGAACGCTTGCCAATCCACACCAGCACAGGCGTACCAATGACGTACTTCCCGAGACGTGAACGCGGATGAGTGACTGTGGCAATTGCGAACAACGTGGCAACTCCAACGGCGAACAATCCCCCGCGGTACAAGATGTCGTAACCGTGCTGACCTTCGTCTACAACTGAGACAACATCACGAAACTTCCAACACATAAATCCAAGTGCTGCAAGGCCGGCGATACCAAGTACATCGAGCGCATTTGCATTTGCACCTGCGCGACCACGACGAATGGCCCACGGACGCCACATCGAGGCAAGTGCTGCGCCCAACAGCAAACCGCTCGCACGAGTGATGGTGCCCAGATACAAGAAGTCAGTGCGCAACACCTGTCGTCCGAACACACTCATGAATTGTTCGGGAGTCTTTTGGATGGTGTCGATGACACCGGTGCGGTACATCACTGCGGTGTACACGCCAATTGCTATTGCACCCACAGAGAAAACAACGCCCAAAACAGGCAATGTTTTTGCCCGTAATCGGCGCAGAAGCACGAACATCACCAATGGCCAAATGATGTAGAACTGCTCTTCAACGGCGAGAGACCAAAGATGACGAAGTGGAGCAAATGCAAACTCGGTGGTATACGAAGATCCACTCCACACCTGGAACCAGTTCGAGACATAGAAGACACCTGCAACAACATCCCCGCGCAACATGCCTAAGCGATCACGGTCAAACATGGCGCAATACACCACTGTTCCAAGAAGCAATGTGAACAATGCAGGCAATAAGCGGCGTGCTCTGCGAATCCAAAAATTACCGAGAGAGACAGAACCCTGACGTTCACGTTCTGCAATCAACAACAAAGTGATCAAGTACCCAGAGATCACGAAGAACACTTCAACGCCGAGAAATCCGCCACCTAACCATTCACGATTTGCGTGATACACAATCACGGCAACAACAGCAAGAGCGCGCAGTCCGTCAAGACCAGGCACATAGGGAACCACAGGACCACGACGTGTTCCCCATGCAGGCGTACCCGCAACTGTTCGTGTGTTTCCCTGGTTGCTCATAGAAAAGAGATGCGTCAGGCGACGGGAAGGCCCAACTGGGCGTAGATCTCCCTAGTCGCTGTGGACTTATTCATTGTGTAGAAATGCAATCCTGGCGCACCAGCCTCAAGGAGATGCGCGCACAACTCCGTAGCAGCCTCAACACCAATGCGACGAACATCCTCAGCGTCGGCGCCAGATTCCAAACGTTCGCGAAGCCACTGTGGGAATGCTGCACCCGATAACTCGGCCATGCGCTCGACTTGCGCAATGTTGGTAACAGGCATGATGCCCGGAATCACTGGCTTGGTGACACCAAGGTCAGCCAGGTCGTTCACCAATGACAAGTAGTGGTCGAGATCGAAAAAGAACTGCGTGACGGCGAAGTCGGCCATCTGAAGTTTTGCGGCCAATAACTTTCGGTCAGTAGCAAGATCTGGTGAGCGCGGGTGCCCCTCGGGGTGTGCAGCTACGCCAATCGACATATCAGCGATTTCACGAAGATGAGAAATGAGGTCGGTAGCGAATGCATAATCGCTCGGGCGAGCATCTTCTTCACTCTTTGGCGGGTCGCCTGCAAGTGCAAGAACATTTTCAATGCCGGCGCCTACGTAGGTTGCGATGATGTCATTGATTTCGGCACGAGTATGCCCCACACATGTGAGGTGAGCCATGGGTGGGATATTGGTTTCTTTGCGAACCCATTGCACGGTGTCGCGTGTGAACTCACGAGTGGAGCCACCTGCACCGTACGTGACTGACACGAAAGAAGGACCAAGGGGTTCCAATTCAGCGATGGTGCGACCAAGCGACAGTGAACCTGCGGCAGATTTTGGGGGCGAGAACTCGAACGAAAATGTTCGTCCTGCAGCCAAGAGGTCTCCGATACGCGCCATTTTCTTAGTCTACGACTTGTCTAGTGGCGGAAGTGGCGAGTGCCTGTGAGCACCATGGCAATGCCATGAG
>CANFIM010000149.1 GCA_947447175.1 Acidimicrobiaceae bacterium
GCGATGATGCCGCACATTGCGTGAATGCGCTGAGCCATGGCTTTGGGAAAGCGGTGAATAGCTGGCTTGTCAACGCACAACGCCAGGAAATCATCGGGGCTCATGGCTGCGATTTTCTTTGGGTCGATATGGCCAAGGCGGTTCTTCAATGTGAAAGCGCCATTGAACGCCCATTCCATGGGCACTTGTTGGTCGAGCAACATGCCAATGAGAAGCGCAGTGCCATTGGCATTGAGAAGCGCATCAGACTCAGGAATGCCGGTGATGTAGAGGGTGCCCATTGGGCTCAAGTGTATTAGTCGCGGGTGAGCGAGTAGTCAGCTTCGGGGTCGATACCAAGAGATGAAATTGCTGTGGCAACGGTTTCGGCTGTGATTCCGTTGGTTCCGATGAGTGATGTGAGAACTGCCACCACGATATTGGCTGCATCGGTGTCGAAGAATCGGCGCAAGGCATCGCGAGTATCGCTGCGTCCCATGCCGTCGGTGCCGAGGGCAATGAATCGGCGCTGTGGCAACTCAGATGCAATTTGCTCGGGAACAATGCGCATGAAATCGGTGACTGCAACCACCGGAGTGGTGCCTTCGCCCAATGCCGACTTCACGATGGAAGAGCGTGGTGTCTCAGTGGGATGCATGCGATTCCAACGCTGCACTTCAATGGCGTCATCGCGCAATGACTTGTACGACGTTGCCGACCAGAGATCAACGTTGATGTTGTAGGCGGTGCGCAAAATATCTGCCGCCTTTGCTGCTTCAACGTATGCAGAACCAGAGAACAGAAGAGAGGCGTGCGCATCGCCGCTTGCTTCGGCGAACTTATACAAACCATTGATGATGTCTTCATCACGCACGTGAGATGGTTTCGCTGGCATCAACATGTTTTCGTTGTACAAAGTGATGTAATAAAAAATGTCGACGGGATTCTCGCCGTACATGCGACTGATGCCATGACGAACAATTGCTGCAGTTTCGTAGGCAAATGACGGGTCGTATGCCTGGCATGCAGGAATGGTGGACGCCAACAACAAACTGTGACCGTCTTGGTGTTGCAAGCCTTCACCCATGAGAGTGGTGCGGCCAGCAGTTGCACCCATGAGGAATCCGCGAGCTCGATTATCGGCTGCTTGCCAAATGAGATCGCCCACCCGTTGGAACCCAAACATGGAATAGAACGTGTAGAACGGCACCATTGGCACACCACGCGTGGAATAACTGGTGGCAGCGGCAGTAAAACTGGCCATTGCGCCGGCCTCGTTGATGCCTTCTTCCAGAATTTGACCCTTTGCAGATTCGGCATACGACAACAGCAGTGCGTGATCGACAGGTTCGTATTTTTGACCTTGCGATGCGTAGATCTTTAGTTCGCGAAACAGTGAATCCATGCCGAACGTGCGTGCTTCATCGGGCACGATGGGCACCACACGAGAACCAAAGTTGTCATCACGCGCAAGGTTGCGAAGGAGGCGAGTGAACGCCATGGTGGTGCTCACAGCTTGATCGCCAGAACCATCATTGAATTCGGCGAATGCATCATTCGATGGCAACGCAATCGGGCGGCGCGTATTCACGGTGCGTTTTGGTAACGAACCCCCAAGTGCGCGGCGGCGTTCCATCATGTACTGGTATTCAATGGAGTCAACAGGCGGGCGATAGTACGGAGCGTCGTCGCCTTCTAATGCGGCATCGGGAATTTCATTGTGCAGTTGCAGACGATCACGCAGTGCCCGCAATTGTTCAGCAGTCATCTTCTTGATTTGATGCGTTGCATTGCGTGCTTCGGCCTGCGGACCAAGAGTCCAGCCCTTGATTGTTTTCGCCAAGATCACGGTGGGCTTACCTGAGCCCAGGTTGTCGACTGCCTGCTTATATGCGGCATACAACTTGCGGTAATCGTGACCACCGCGTGGCAAGTTCACCAGTTCATCATCAGTGAGATGCGCCACCATCTGGCGTAAACGTGGGTCTGGGCCAAAGAAGTGTTCGCGAATGTATGCGCCACCTTCCACCGTGAGACGTTGGTATTCGCCGTCAACAGTGGAGTTCATTTTGTTAAGAAGAACACCGTCAACGTCGGCTGCAAGAAGGTCATCCCACTTCGAGCCCCAGATGACTTTGATGACATTCCAGCCAGCACCACGGAAGGTTGCCTCAAGTTCTTGAATCACTTTGCCGTTGCCGCGCACAGGGCCATCAAGTCGCTGCAGGTTGCAGTTCACTACGAAAATTAAGTTGTCAAGATTTTCTCGCGCGGCCAATGAAATGGAGCCAAGAGTTTCGGGTTCGTCAGTTTCGCCGTCACCTATGAATGCCCACACACGGCTTGCTGATGTGTCGTCAATTTCGCGGTTGTGCAAGTAACGACTGAATCGTGCTTGATACAAGGCAGAGAGTGGGCCAAGACCCATTGACACAGTGGGGAATTCCCAGAACTCAGGCATGAGACGTGGGTGCGGATAACTCGAGAGTCCGGCACCGCCGCGGCCTATTTCACGACGGAAGTGATTGAGGTCATCTTCTGATAGTCGACCCTCAAGAAACGCACGTGCGTAAATACCTGGCGCTGCATGTCCTTGGAAATACACGTGGTCGCCAACAGTGCCGTTGTCTTTGCCGTGGAAGAAGTGGTTAAAACCAATTTCATACAAGCTTGCTGAGCTTGCGAACGTTGAAAGGTGTCCGCCAATTCCGTCGGCTTCATGATTTGCACGCGACACCATCACGGCTGCATTCCAGCGAATGTATGCGCGTACACGACGCTCTAAATGTTCATCACCGGGGAACCACGGTTGATCTTCTGCAGGAATTGTGTTGAGGTATGGCGTGGTGACCGTTTCGCCGAAGTTGACCTGCGTTTCTTGCGCACGCTCCATAAGTCGTGCCAGCAAATATCGTGCGCGGTTCTTTCCGTTGACTTCCACCACTGCATCAAGAGAGTCGAGCCACTCTTGCGTTTCGCCAGGATCATTATCGGGCAACTGGTGGATAGAGCCGTCTGAAGTCACGGGCACATTCTCCCAC